>JAZSRX010000032.1:0-29480 GCA_045538685.1 Eubacteriales bacterium
AGAAGATAGAATATGTAAAACCATGCCGATGATAGAGGAATGAACAGAAGCGGCAAACTAAAGGCAACTCTGCTACCTGTAATGATGTTTGCGATATATTTCTTCATAAATTGGAATTTTTTTGATTATTCTTCGTGCTCATCATTTGACTTCGAATCATCGTTTTTCTTGTTGTGTAAGAAATCAATGCCAGCACCAATAGCCAAGCCTATGCATATACCCATAGAAATGTTACCCAAAGCTGCACCGATTGACAGCCCCAAGCACATACCAATTGGCAAATATTGAACTTTGTAGTTTTTATCGTTTTTATTGTCCTTTTTATTATCCTTTTTCATAAGCGTTATTATCCCTTTGTCAAATTCAAGTTTATCTAATACTTATATTGTATCTATTATACCATAAAAACGCCTAAATGTAAATAGGACGGCTCAATTCTTTACAAATTGAACCGCCCTTTTTGATTAAAGCAAATCGTGCTCGATAGATTCAGCCATCTTGGCTTTGTATTCTTTGAAAATGTGAACGCAAGATTTAGAGGTGATTTCGGTGTTGCAATGTCCGAGCAGTTTGGAAATAGAACTAATCTTATTTCGGGGTGAGATATGGAAACTAATCCGTTCGTTATGAACCTAAAATTATCTCTTAGTGAACTGTGAGAGCGTTAAGAAAACAGTCCGGTGGACTGTTTTTAGCTCGAATGACGGAGTGGTAGCTCCGTCAACCTCAGTTCAATGAGATAAGAAAACGACACCCTCATAAACAAAAAGAGAAGGCATCCACCATAAAGATGGATGCCATACAAATAAACACACTGTGGGTGTCTTTTTCTTATCTCTTGCTGAACTGAGGTGCACGTCTTGCGCCCTTGAGTCCGTACTTCTTTCTTTCCTTCATACGAGGATCTCTGGTGAGGAAACCTGCCTTCTTGAGAAGGGGCTTGTAGGTCTCATCTGCAGAGAGAAGAGCACGAGCAACGCCGTGACGGATTGCACCTGCCTGACCGGAGAAGCCGCCGCCGTTAACGTTTACAACAACGTCAAACTTGCCAACTGTATCGGTAACGCCGAAGGGTTGGTTAACGATAAGCTTCATGGTGTCAAGACCAAAGTAATCATTGATATCTCTGCCGTTGATGGTGATTGCACCTGTACCGGGGTAGAGGCGAACTCTTGCAACGGACTTCTTTCTTCTGCCTGTTCCGTAGAAATAGGGCTTAGCACTTGTATACATTCTTACTTACCTCCCTTATTAGTCGATAGCAATCGGCTGCTGTGCCTGCTGCTTGTGTTCTGCACCTGCATATACATGAAGGCGAGTGAAGGACTTAGCTCCGATAGAGTTGTGGGGAAGCATTCCCTTAACTGCGAGCTCCATTGCCTTCTCGGGACGGGTTGCCATAAGAGTCTTGTACTGAACTTCCTTAAGACCGCCGATGTAACCGGAGTGATGACGGTAGTACTTCTGCTCAAGCTTCTTACCGGTGAGAACGGCCTTATCAGCATTGATGATGATAACGAACTCGCCGCAGTCAGCATGAGGAGTAAATTCAGGTCTGTGCTTGCCGCGAAGAATGTTTGCGGCCTTAACAGCAGTTCTGCCGAGGGGCTTGCCTGCTGCATCGATAACGTACCACTTACGCTCGATGTTCTGTGCGTTTGCCATAAATGTGGACATTTTTATTTCCTCCAATATTTTGATACTTTTTTCAAGCTTGTTTATTATAACATAACACCCCTGAAATGTCAATGCTTTTTTGAAACTTTTTTGAAGAAAATTAATTTAGAAAACGAGTGCTCGTTTTTTCTCCCAAAAGCTCCCGAAATCTCCCTTTTTCTCAAATGAAAAAAATAAAAAAATGCAAAAGATTTTTGTATAATTTTGCCAAAAGGGCGGGAATTATGGAAAAAATGCTTTTGTTGCCTACGTATTTTCAAAAATTCTATTGATTTTTTTGTTTTGATATGGTAAGATATATCCGTACATTTATGACCGAATGTCAAACAAAGAAAGGAATAAAAGATGAATAACGAAGAAAAGAACCCCAGTCTTAATGAAGATGCGGTAGAAGAAAATAACGACATAATGTCGGAGGAGCCCCAGAGCCCTAAAAAGCCCTCAAGCGGACTTCTTACAATTATAATTACATTAGTTGCCTGCGTGCTTGTTGCGGTGATTATGATAATTGCACTTTTGCCTAAGAATAATGGCGGAGACAATAACCAGAATAATAATGAAAACAGCGGAGAAACCGGCGACGACCAAGGCACAGGCGACCAAGGCACAGGCGACGAAGGCAGCGGCAACGAAGGTACAGGCAACGAGGGTACAGGTAACGAAGGTACAGGCAACGAAGGTACAGGCAACGAAGGCACAGGCAACGAGGAAGATACCAAGGTAAGATATACCGTAACCGTTGTTGATGAAAACGGAAATGCTGTAAGCGGTGTTGATATTCACTTCTATCCCGAAGGCGGTGTTGATTTCCCCAAAACCACCGATGCTGAAGGTAAGGCAATTTATACTACAGCTAAGAAAATAACGGTTGCAGTTACAAGTATTCCCGACGGTTTCAAGCCCTATGACAAGCTTAATGAAAAGCAGAGCTTTGATGCTGACGGAAATCTTACAATTACTCTCACCAAAGCAGAGGTTGTTGTAAATTATTACTATGTACTTGTAATAGATCAGAATGATAATCCCATTCCCGGTGTTATGGTTCAGATTTGCGGTGATGTAACCGGCTGCAAGATGCCTCAGTTGACCGATGAAAACGGTAAGGCAGCATTCACCTATAACGAGGGTGAAAACTATCACGCACAGCTCACCCAGCTTCCCGATGGTTACACAGTTGGCGATGTTTCTGCATACTACGATATAGTAGATGACGTTGCTACTATTAAGCTCACTAAAATTTAAAATCTATTTTGATAAAAAAAGTGACCGATTTTTAGTCGGTCACTTTTTTATTTGACTTTTCTCTGGGTTTTGGCTCAATTATTTTAAATCCGTCAATCTCGCCCTTGCACATAGCATTGAAAATGCGGTGTTTTAATCCCTTATTCGTCTTTTCAAGCTCGGAAAGAAGTTTTTTCATATTCTCTCGCTCGGTGGCGTGATCCTCGGGACACAAGCTTTTAACAATAGGCATACTTCTGCGGTTGACAAAATACTGCACGTCCTTTTCTGTGGCATAGAGCAGGGGACGGATAAGTCCAAGCTTTCTGTTTGACAGATAGGATTTCGGAGAGAAGCAACCAAGCCGTCCCTCAAAAAACATATTCATCATAAAGGTCTCAACTGCGTCATCAAAATGATGTCCCAGGGCAACCTTGTTGCAATTATGCTCCTGAGCAGCCGAATGAAGCGAGCCACGGCGAAGCTTTGCACACAGTGAACAGGGGTTTGGTTCTTTCCTGATGTCGAATACGATTTTTGCAATATCGGTGCGTTCTACCACATATTCCACATTTATTCTGCGGCAGAACTCTTCTATTTGTGAAAAATCCATTCCCTCAAAGCCCATATCAACGGTTATGGCAACAACATCATAATGCTTCGGATAGAAGCGACGCATCTCCGCAAGTGTTTCAAGCAAAACAAGCGAATCCTTACCGCCTGATACACCCACAGCAATTCTGTCGCCGTCTTCGATCATATTATAATCATCTACCGCCCGCCTGACAAAGCTGAGCATTCTTCTCATTTCACTCATAATCAAAAATTAAATCCTTTGCATAAACTAAAAAAGAAGCAAAAAACACGGAGGTTTTTATATGCCTATCAAAATATATATTGACCAAGGACACAACCCGTCGGGCTTTAATACGGGTGCGGAGGGCAACGGTTATTACGAGCAGGACATAACCTATGAGATCGGCAGACGGCTTTATAATCTTCTGCTCACCAATCCCGAGTTTACACCTCGTCTGTCCCGTCCCACACCACAAACCATCCTTGGAACAAATAATTCATCCAGTCTTGTAGAAAGGGTAAACCAAGCAAATTCCTGGCCTGCGGATATATTCATTTCATTGCATAACAATGCCGCCGCAAACGAAAACGCAACCGGCAACGAGGCACTGGTGTACGGCCCGGGGCAGAGGGTGGCAAATGATCTTGCCGCAAGAATACTTGAACAGCTTACCCTCACCACCGGACTTCGCAACAGGGGAATAGTCTATCGCCCCGGCCTTTATGTACTGAAAAGAACAGCAATGCCTGCAGTACTTGTAGAAATGGGCTTTATCAGCAATCCTTATGATGCAGATCTTCTTGCCAACTCGCCCTATCTCTTTGCAACGGGAATATATCGCGGAATATTACAATATTACGGCTTACTTTAAAGTAAGCTCATCAAGCTGAAGAAATTCCTCAGCTATTGTGGGAGAGGTCACCTGAAAATCGTGTACTGCACCGCATTTATCACAAAATACCTGAATACCCGTATCAATGAAACGCAGATCGTATGGGCCTTCACCACAGGGGCAGTGTAACTTTCCGTTTGCAAAAAGATCCATCACCACAAATCGAAGTGTATCATAAACGGCAGGATCGGGAAGAATTTCATCCTCGCTCATATCCTGGGGCTGAATGTCGGAAAGCTCATCGGCCTCAAGATTTTTGAGCAGAGTATTAAGCTCGTCTGCCGTGCGTGAGATATCGCTGTTTACATTATCCTCGTCACCGATAAATGCGATATCCATTCCCGCATAGGGACAGTTCAGTAGAAATCTGTCCTTTTCAAAGAAAAGCGATTCACCTACAATATAAGAGTGGTTTTGTCTGCAAAACAGACAGGGAACAGAAAGACGTATCTTATCACCCTTGGTTATACTTATATCAAGTGTGTGATCGCTGCCGCAGGAACATTTCAGTCTTATCATATTTGCCGAAAGAGCAAACTTACCCACAAGACCGACAACCGCATTGCCGCAATCAGGGCATCTGTATGCTATATTTCTTTGCTTTAACACAACTGCCATAAATTATCTCCGCTTTTTGTTATTTTTGAATATTTTTAAGCTTTTTCTGCCACTCTTCCTGAGTAAGCAAAACATCTCTGGGCTTTTGTCCGCAGGGCTCACTGACAACACCAAGCTTTTCCATAAGATCTATGAATTTTGCTGCCTTGCCGTATCCGATAGACAGCTTTCTTTGAATCAGAGCAGTGGAAATTTTACCGGTGGTTACCGCAAGATCTACCGCCTCAAGGAACTGCTCCTGATGGATAAATGTCTGTTCCTCGTCGCTAAAATCATTAAATAATGGAATACACTTAATCAAAGGTGTGTTTTTTTTCGGCTCATCATTATCGTACTCTTTTTTTGAACGGTTTTGCCGTTTGGGTTTTGAAAGTTCTTCTTCCGCTTCATCCACCAACCTGATTATTTCATTGTCGTAAATTGCTATGCCGTTTCTTACCTTAACGTCGTCAAGCAAAGAACAGAGGTCGTTTTCGTATATATATGCCGATTGCATTCTTATGGGCATAACTGATGTTGCAGAAGCATAGAGAGCATCACCGCGGCCGAGAAGCTTGCTTGCATCGCGTGAGTCAAGTACGGTCATTGAATCAACACCGGATATAACCTTAAAGCATACGCGAGAGGGAATGTTTGCCTTAATAACGCCGGTAATAACATTAACAGAAGGACGCTGTGTAGCTGCAATAAGGTAGATGCCGGAAGCCCTTCCTTTCTGAGCAATTCGAGCTATAAATTCTTCTGTTTGCTTTCTGTCATAAACCGTAAGATCCGCAAGCTCGTCTATAACAATAACTATCTTAGCCATTGGCTTTCCGAGGGCGGGGAACTTGGCAACCTTTTCATTATATCCGTCAAGATTTCTTACGGCACGTGCCTGCAGCAGACGGTATCTGCGTTCCATTTCATCGGTTGCCCACTTCAAGGTTGCAATTGCCTTTTTCGGTTCATTGATAATGGGGAGAAGAAGATGAGAAAGATCCTTGTACATATGTAATTCGACATACTTCGGATCAATTAAAATAAGCTTTACATCATCGGGCGATGCTTTGAAGAGCAGGGAAGCTAGCATTGAGTGTATGAAAACGGATTTTCCCATACCTGTCGCACCTGCAACAAGAAGGTGCGGAAATCTTGAAATATCTGCAATCAAAGCTTTGCCTTCAACGTCACGTCCCAGGCACACCGCGGTTTTTGATGCGGCATTTTTAAACTCATCGCTTTCAATAAGAGACTTCAGTCCGACCGAGGTTCCCTTTTCGCGAGGGATTTCAATTACGACACACGACTTTCCGGGAATGGGAGCAATAAAGCGAATAGCACCTCTTCCCAAAGCCAGAGTAATATCATCCGAAATATTCAGTATTTTCGATACTCTTACGCCTTTTTCGGGAGTGACTTCAAATGTGATAACTCTGGGGCCAACAGTCGGCTCTTCGATTGATACCGAAATACCATAAGAGTCGAAAGTTTCGCTAAGTGTTTTCGCGAGAAGAGAAACCTCTTCCTGAGAGGAATCTGCCTTCTCGTCATACTCTGAAATAAGCTTAATATCGGGAATTTGGTACGGGATTTTATTATCGGTGTTGCTCTTTGTACTAACACAGATAGAAGAGGAAATTTCTGCTGCTTTTTCTTTACCTGCAAGAAGTGCTATAAGCTCTTCTGCAAACTCAAGAGCCACACCCATTCCTTTTGCGGTAACAATATTGCCGTCAACAACAACACTCGAGTCGATTATAGTCGCATCTATAAGTTCCTTTTCAAATCCGGGATAGCAGGTAGCCATCTTGCCTGAAAGCACACCGCGTCTGCCAAGCACAAGGGGAGCTGCACAAATTGCGGCAAGACCTCCGCCCTTTTCAAGCATAGCAGATATAACTTTATCTGTATAAGGAGAGGCATCAAGATTTGTTGCACCCGGCATTCCACCGGGGAAAATAGCCATATCAACCGCAGAAAGATCAATGTCTTCGGGAGTTGCGTCACACTTTATCTCAATTCCGTGAGTACCGATAACATTTCCGCCCGAAACCGAAACTGTTTTAACATCAAATCCGGCTCGTCTTAACATATCAACGGGAGTCAGGGCTTCTATTTCTTCAAATCCGTTTGCCATAAGTACAATAATCATATATACACCTCCTGAATTTGTTACTGTTTGAAATTCGTGCCGCATTTCTACGGCACGAATTCTTTTTTATTGTTGAATAAAATGTTTAATCAAGCGAAGCTCTCGCAAGCTTTTCTCTCCACTCATCGGGAGTAAGCAATACTTCTCTCGGTCTCTGACCGTTTGCCTCGCCTACAATTCCCATATCCTCCATAATGTCTATGAACTTAGCCGCCTTGCCGTATCCGATAGACAGTTTTCTCTGAATAAGAGAGGTGGATATTTTTCTTGTATTAACGGCGATTTCAACTGCATCCAGGAACTGACGGTCGTTAAGATAACCTTCGCCGCTGTCACCGCTGTCGCTGTCATCGCGGTCTGCACCGCCGCCCTTCTTGGAGCACTTCTGTGCCGCACGTTCAATGTCTTCCATAACACTGGAGTCATAGCTGTCGCCATTGCTGAACTGCTGAAGGTATTTCATAATCTTTTCTACCTCGCCGTCTGCTACGAAAGCACACTGAAGTCTGTGAGGTTTAGGCGAACCTGCGGGAGCATAAAGTGAGTCGCCCTTGTCAAGCAGCTTTTCAGCACCGGCAGAGTCAAGAACGGTCTTGGAGTCTACGTTGGACATTACCTTACAGGAAATACGAGAGGGAACATTTGCCTTAATAACACCTGTAATAACATTTACAGAGGGACGCTGAGTACCGATAACAAGGTGAATACCTGCAGCTCTCGCCTTCTGGGCAATTCTTGTTACAAGTTGTTCCACAGGGTCCTTAACCTGAAGCATAAGGTCTGCAAACTCATCAATTACAATAATAATCTTAGGCAGGAATTCGCCAAGAGAGCAATCTGCCAGAACCTTTTCATTGTACGCATCAACACTGCGGACATAGAGAGAGTTAAGAAGATTGTATCTGCGTTCCATTTCCTCAACTGCCCACATAAGAGCACCTGCCGCCTGCTTTGCGTCGGATACAACAGGAACAAGAAGATGAGGAATGCCGTTATACATTGTAAACTCAACCTGCTTGGGGTCGATCATAATAAGCTTAACTTCGTCAGGTCTTGCCTTGTAAAGAATACTGATAAGCAGCGAGTTGATACAAACAGACTTACCCATACCTGTTGCACCTGCGATAAGAAGGTGGGGCATCTTTGCCAGGTCACCAAATACCGGCTGACCTGCAACGTCACGTCCGATACAAACAAATGTTTTGGATTTGTTTCCTTCAAAGTCAGGTGTTTCGATAAGATCGCGAAGTCTTACTATACTGGACTTCTTATTGGGAATCTCAATACCAACTGCAGATTTTCCGGGAATGGGAGCTTCCATTCTAATAGAGCCGGCTGCAAGGTTAAGGGCAATATCGTCCTGAAGATTAAGAATACTGCTTACCTTAACACCCTTTGCGGGAACAACCTCATATCTTGTAATACGTGGACCTCTGTCAACACCCTTTATAGATGCGGTTACACCAAAGGATGCCAGAGTTTCGATAAGCTTGTCGGCATTTTCCTGAATTTCCGCCTGAATATTGTCATCAGAGGATTCTTCCTGCTTTGCAAGGAAATCAAGAGGAGGGAACTGATAGTCCGAATAGTCGGGCTTTTTCTTCTTTTCTTCCTTCTTCTCGTTTGCGGGAACAAGACCGGTGCTTGGAATCTTTACCTGTACCGGCTCGTCAAAAGGGACTTCGTCTGCTGTCTCCTCTTCAACTTCTTCTGTTGAAACGGTTAATTCGGGTTCGGGATTTGATGCGGGCTGAGATACCGGCTTCTGCTCGTCAAGGGGAGCAAGGAAGGGGAACATCTCACGCATTTTAATAACGTCGGGATTCTGCTCTTCGGGAGGAATTTCCTTTACGTCAACATCCTCCTCGGGTTCGGCTTCAACTGACTCTTCTTCATCAGAGGATTCTTCATCTTCCACAAAATCTACCTGAGAATTTTCCTCGCCCTCGGACTCTTCGGATGTAGCTTCTGAATTTTCTGCATCAACTGCTGCAAAGAGTGGCTCGGCAGCAGATGTTTCGGAGTTTTCAGATGCTTCGCTTTCTTCAGCGGTGAATTCGGGCTCTGATGTAGGAGCAAAATCAACCTCTGCGGGAGCAGAAGGGGTATTGCCTTGAACGGCAGAAACTTCTGCACTTTCCTGAACGGCACTGTTTGCTTCGGGCTTTACTGTCTCTGCTTCGGATGTGGGCTGAGCGACAGGTTCACTCGCCGCTGCTGCAGATGTGGGAGGAAGCATAGTGCGTTCCACCTTGATAGTTTCCTCTGCCATAGAGGGAATGGGACTTTCAACCTTTACAGAAGGTGCAGGAACAGAATAGGGCTTGATTTCAGGAACTGCGGCAACCTCGTTTACAAGTGCCGAGGCAAATCCGGCAGCACGCTGATATGTAGACTGAATTGTGGGCTCAAAAATTTTTTCCTTTTCTTCGCCAATGCTGAATTCAACGCTCTCGGGAAGAACTTCCTTATCATTAGCTTCGGGCTGAACAGGAGCTTCCTCGGCCGCATTCTCCTCGAAAATCATCGGCTGGGTGTGAGAGGACTCTTCTTCAGTCGCTTCTTCGCTTACAGGTTCATCTGCAGCCGCCGCCTCTTCCGCAACAGGAGCATCAGCTACCGACTCTTCAAGGGCGGGCGGCTCGCTTGCAACGGCAGTCACTTCCGAAACTTCGTGGGGCTCGCTAACAGCAGGAATTTTCTCGCTTGTTTCCTTTGCGGGAGAGCTGATTCCGTTCAACTGACGGTAAAGCTCGTCATCCTCATCGGAAACTACCTTTGTATAAATTTTAAGATCGTTTGCACTTCTTGCATAAGCAGGGTTGCTCTTTGCAATTCGCTGAGAAATAAGAATTGCAATATCCTCTGCCGCCTCTTCTGTAGGTTGGGGCTTGTCCACCTTAATATTTACAGGTGTGCTTTCGATAGGAGCAGAAGGTGTGGGCTGAGGGCCCTTTGTAATAGTAAATTCAACGGTCTTAATGGGCTGTGTGTATGTTGTTTTTGTAGATGCATAGGAACTGTATGTATTCACACCCGAAGAAATGGGCTGAGATACAGGCGATACGAGCTCGCTTGCGGGAACAGAAGATGCAGATGCAACCTCTGGTACGGGCTCGACGGTCTCGACGGGAGCAGGTACAACAGGTGCAGATGCAACGGGAGCAGGTGCAGGAGTGCTTACCGGGGCAGAATTAGACGTGGGAATATTTCTTCCTCTTTTATTCAGCCATTCCTGCTTTTTGCGTTCAAGCTCAGTACGTCTCTTTTCCTGTTCTGTGGGAACGTGGTTTGCACGCATCTCGTAGAGAGTCATTTCGTCAAGCTCTTCGGTAACCGCAGAACCAACAGCAACCTTACTTGCATATTTTGCAGATGTCTTTTCGCTTGTAGCAAAATCAAAGGGATCAAAATCTTTTGTAAATACGTTGTCAGCACTGTCATCAATACCAAAGAAGGCATTGTCATACTTCTTCTTGGGCTCTTCCTCTTCGTGCTCTTCCTCCGCAACAGGTGGATCTTCCTCAATTCCGTAGGTGAGATCAAGGGGCTTTTCGGCTCTTTTGCGTTGTCTGGGCTCGGGTTCGGCAACCACAATCGGCTCTTCAGGGATACGTTTCTTGGGATCAACAAGGGGAGAAAGTCCGTGTGTATCGGCATTCTCCTCAATACCAAGCTTTTTAATTTTTATATCAGAGCCCTCGCCCTTCGCCTTAAAGAACTCGTCATCAATAAGCTCTTGGCTGGAAAGCTCACGCTGATGCTGCTCGCGGTCCTCTTTGAGCTGCTTCTGCTTTTCGTTGTATTCTTCGCGTTTATTGTTAATGTTTTTGGATGTCTTTTTAAACCAATTCATAATAGAAATAGCAAGTGCACCGACAGATCCTGCCTTTTCGGCATAGAAGAAGGTGGTGTAGATTAAAAGAGCTGCAGCTACAAGAATAATAACACCCAGCTGACCAAGCAATTTGCTGAGAGCAAAGCCCAAAACACAGCCGATAAATCCGCCGTTCTCCATACCTGTAAAGCTCTTACCGGGGGTGAACACCGGCTCGCTGCCCCAGCTGAATATTGCATAGTCAACAGAGGATAGCAGAACAACTGCTACAATAGAGAATATCAGACGTGGAACAACTCTCTTTTCGGCAAGGTCGGCAGGGTAGCAAATCGCGTGGGCGATAAGTGCAATGGGAATAGTGGCCGCACCCCAGGAGAACAGGCCTCTGAACAGTGAACGAATTCCGTCACCCAGTGTACCCATCTCAATGAAAAGACATACAGCGATAAATATCGCCGATGAAATAAGTATTATTGGAACTGCCTTATGTATTCCTTTAAGGTCAGAGAAGCTGTGTTGTTTCTTGTTGTCGTTCATTTTATGTAGAACCTCCGATCGCGGTTATAATTTCTCAATATATATAATAACAAATTTTTACGCGAAATACAAGTGCCATTTTTAAAAAATTAAAAATATTTTTTCAAAATTTGTACTTTTTTAAAAGAATAGCAAAAACATAATAAATATTTTATTAAATTTCTTGACAAAATCACATATTTCTGTTACAATGATATTCGACTAATTATGCGTTTTTGACGGCAATAACGCAATAAAATTAAAAATACCAAGAAAATAATGCTCAGCCATATATGGCGAGAAAGGAATATTATGCTTTTATACAATTCTGCTACAAGAAACAAAGACGAGTTTATCCCCAGAGAACAGGGAAAGGTAACAATGTATACCTGCGGTCCTACCGTATATCATTTTGCTCATATAGGAAATCTTCGTACCTATACAATGGAGGACGTGCTTGAAAAGTATCTTGCATATCTTGGCAACAGGGTAGTAAGAGTTATGAATATTACAGACGTCGGTCATCTTTCCAGCGACGGTGACACAGGCGAAGACAAGATGCTGAAGGGTGCAAAGAGAGAGCACAAAACCGTTCTTGAAATTGCAAAGTTCTATACAGATGCATTCTTCTCTGACTGCGACAAGCTTCATATCAAGCGTCCCGAATATATCGAGCCGGCTACAAATTGCATTCCCGAGTTTATTGCAATGATTGAAACTCTGCTTGAAAAGGGTTATGCATACGAGGCAGGCGGAAACATCTATTTTGACACTTCGAAGCTTGAAAAATATTATATATTCAATGACTTTAAGGAAGAAGACCTTGAGGTTGGTGTTCGTGACAGTGTTGAAGCCGACGCAAATAAGAAGAATAAGGCAGACTTTGTACTTTGGTTTACCAAGTCCAAATTTGATGATCAGGAGCTTAAATGGAATTCTCCCTGGGGCATCGGCTATCCCGGTTGGCATATCGAGTGCTCCTGCATTGCATCTAAGTTCCTTGGCGAATATCTTGACATTCATTGCGGCGGTATTGACAACGCATTCCCTCATCACACCAACGAAATTGCACAGTCCGAGGCAACCTTTGGCCACGAGTGGTGCAAGTATTGGTTCCACGTTCATCACCTGAACACAAATTCGGGTAAGATGTCTAAGTCAAAGGGTGAGTTCCTCACCGTTTCTCTTCTTGAAGAACGCGGCTATGATCCTCTTGTTTACCGTTTCTTCTGTATGCAGTCGCATTACAGAAAGAATCTTGTGTTCTCCTGGGAGAACCTTGACAATGCAAAAATTGCATATAACAAACTTGTTGCCCGCGTTGCCGATCTGAAGCCGGAGGGCGAGGTAGACGAGAGTGCATTTGCTGAGGGCAAAAAGCATTTCACCGATGCACTGGACAACGATCTTAACACCTCTCTTGCGGTAACCGCACTTTATGACGTGTTCAAGCTTAAAACAAATGATAAAACCAAACTTGCTCTTATTGAAAGCTTTGAGCAGGTTCTTGACCTGGGTCTGATCGCTGCCGCTGCGAAGCTTAATGAACAGAAGGCGAAGGAAAAGGCAGAGGAAAATGCCGATGTTCCTGCCGAGCTTCTCGCGTATATTACAGAGAGAATCGAGGCAAGACGTGCAGCGAAAAAAGCAAAGAATTTTGCCGAGGCAGATGCTATTCGCGACGAGCTTTTAGCAAAGGGCATCACCTTACTTGACACTCGCGAGGGAACTAAATTCTCAATAAATTAACCAAAAAATCAGGCAGAAAGGAGAAATCGCCATGTATGAAAAGTCAATAGCAGATGTTGCCTTTATGGAAGGCGATTTTGAAAAAGCTGCCAAAATGTACCTTGAGGGTGCGAGAGACGGCGATGTTGTTGCGTCATTTAATTATGGCTACTGTCTGTGGCGAGGCAAGGGTGTTGACTATGATCCGAAGGAAGCAAAAAGCTTCTTTGCCTTTGCAAGAGATATTGAGGGGGGCGAGGCCTGTTACAATATCGCTATGCTCTATCTTCACGGCGAGGGTGTTAGCAAGAATTATGTCAAGGCATATGAATATATGAGAATATCTGCCGATCAGGGCTGTATCGAAGCACAGCTCTATCTCGGTATGGCTTATACTTCCGGCTGTATGTTTGAGCCGGATATTGTGGGCATCTCAATGATACCTTGTCACACGCCCGAATATATGGATTCCGGATTTATGCTTGACGGTGATATTCCCGATTTCGACCTTGACGAGGATCTTCGTTATTCTGCGGTAAAACAGGATGCAAGACGTGCTTTTGAATGCTTTCAGGCGGCCGCAAGACACTCTTCCGATTATGTTGAGGATCTTGTTGCAAAGGGAAAATATCTCTATGCACGTTGTTATGTAGACGGACTTGGCACAGACTTTGATCGTGACAAGTCGGTTCGCCTTATGCTTCTCGCACAAAAAAGCGGCTCACCGGAGGCAACCGCTTATATCATAGAACACGGCATTACACCCGAAATGCTTCGACACACACACAGACAAAAACTCAGAAAGGGGTAGTCTTATGGTAAAAATCACTTCCGTTGTAAGAGGCAGCCGAGCTTTTAAGGCAGGCATTCTTGCAGGAGATATTCTGATTTCCATAAATGAAAATGAAATAAAAGATGTTCTTGACTACCGCTTCTATCTTACCGAAAAGCTTGTGGAGCTGGAGCTTTCAAGAGAAGGAAAAAACTATAAAACAACAATAAAAAAAGGCGAATATGACGATATCGGCCTTGATTTTGAAACTCCGTTGATGGACGAAAAGCACTCCTGCAAAAATAAGTGCATTTTCTGCTTCATCGACCAGAATCCCGAGGGACTCAGAGAGTCGCTTTATTTTAAGGATGACGACTCACGTCTATCCTTTATTCACGGAAATTATGTTACTCTTACAAATATGACACAGCGGGATGTTGACAGAATAATCAAAATGCGTATGTCGCCGATTAATATTTCCGTTCACACCACCAACCCCGAGCTTCGTGTAAAAATGATGAAGAACAAGCATTCGGGCGAGGTGCTGAAATATCTTGACGATTTTGCCGCGGCGGGTCTTTCTATGTGCGGACAGATCGTTCTTTGCAAGGGGGTAAATGACGGCGAGGAGCTTCTTCGCTCTATGCGTGATCTTGCCGCCCTTTATCCTGCTATGTCCAGTGTTGCAATCGTGCCTGCCGGACTTACCAAATTCAGAGAAAATCTTTATCCTCTCACCGACTTTACAAAAGATGAGGCGGCAGAGATAATTGATATGATAAACTCCTTTGGCAACACTCATAAAGAAAAATGCGGTACACGTCTTTTCTATGTCGCTGACGAGTTTTATCTTAAAGCGGAGAGGGAGCTTCCCGATGCCGATTACTATGAGGATTATCCTCAGATCGAGAATGGTGTTGGTATGATTCGTTCCTGTACTGACGAGTTTGGACTTGCTCTTGACAATGTCGCGGATATGGCTGAAATTCTTAATAAAAAAAGAAGTGTCTCTCTCGTTACGGGAGTTGCATCTTATCCAATGATAAAAGAGCAGGTGGACAAGCTTTTAAAGCTCTGCCCGAATTTAAGTGTGAAAATTTACGAAATTGTCAATAACTTCTTTGGCAAATCAATTACTGTTTCCGGCCTTCTGACCGGAAAGGATATATGCGAACAGCTTCAGGGAATGCCTCTTTATGACGAGTTGCTTATCCCCTTGAATTGCCTTCGTAACGGAGAGGAAACCTTCCTTTGCGGAATGACTGTCACTGAGATGTCAGAAATACTCGGTGTACCCGTAAAGACCACCGGCCAGGACGGCTATGAGCTTGCAGAGGCGATTCTCGGCGAGCCGATTTGATGTATTTGAAAGGAGAGAAAGAATGTCAAAACCTATTGTAGCAATAGTGGGCAGACCTAATGTTGGTAAAAGCACACTTTTTAATAAACTTATAGGCGAACGCCGTTCCATAGTAGAGGATACTCCCGGTGTTACCCGCGACCGTATCTATGCAGAAGGTGAGTGGAACGATCACCGCTTCCTTCTTGTTGATACAGGCGGTATCGAGCCAAAATCCGATGATACAATTTTAAAGCAGATGAGAAATCAGGCGGAAATTGCTATTGCAACCGCAGATGTTATCGTATTTATGTGCGATATTCGCACAGGTCTTGTGGCAGATGACAGAGACATTGCCATAATGCTGAAAAAATCCGGCAAACCTATTGTCCTTGTTGTAAACAAGGTAGACCGTGTAGGCGAGCTTCCTTACGAATTTTATGAGTTCTATGAGCTTGGCTTTGAAAGAGAGCCGATAGCAATTTCCTCTCTTCACGGTACCGGCTCGGGCGATCTGCTTGATGCTGTTATCGAGGAGTGCAGATTTGACGAGGATGACGAGGATGATGAAAATGTTATCAATGTAGCTGTAATCGGCAAGCCCAACGCAGGAAAATCCTCTATCATCAACCGTATGTGCGGTGAAGAGCGAGTAATTGTTTCGGAT
Source organism: Eubacteriales bacterium (assembly GCA_045538685.1). Taxonomy (GTDB): domain Bacteria; phylum Bacillota; class Clostridia; order Oscillospirales; family CAG-272; genus UBA1740. The sequence goes on from JAZSRX010000032.1 coordinate 15,980, forward strand.
ATCGCAGGTATAATGTGTGATGCTGTTGATACAAAAATTGAAAATGATTTCGGGGTTTATAACTTCATTGATACAGCAGGTATCCGCCGTCATTCTAAGGTTGAGGACAGAATAGAGAAGTTCAGTGTTTTAAGAGCCAATATGGCTATTCAACGTGCTGATGTTTGTCTTCTTATGATTGACGCACGCGACGGAGTTACCGAGCAGGATGAAAAGATTGCAGGACTTGCTCACGAGGCAGGAAAGGCATGCATAATCGTTATCAATAAGTGGGATTCTATCGAGAAGGAGAACAATACCGTCAAGGAGTTTACAAGAAAGATCAGAACAGCTCTTTCTTATATGCCCTATGCACCTATTGCCTTCGTTTCTGCACTTACAGGTCAGCGAGTAAAGAACCTTTATGAGATGATTAACCAGGTTTATGCCGAGGCACGTCGCAGAATCACCACAGGTGTTCTTAACGATCTTCTTAATGATGCAACTACAAGAGTTCAGCCCCCTTCGGATAAGGGAAAGAGACTGAAGGTTTATTATATGACTCAGACCTCAATTGCTCCTCCTACATTCGTTATTTTCTGTAACAGCGAGGAGCTGTTCCACTTCTCTTACAGACGTTATATTGAAAACTGCCTTCGCGACACATTCGGTTTTGAAGGCACACCTATTAAAATTGTTATAAGACAGCGTGGAGATGACTCCACCAAGGCATAAGGAAAACACAGATGTTTATAGATAATATAAAAATTTATGTAAAAGCCGGTGACGGAGGAAACGGAGCTGTTTCCTTCCACCGTGAAAAATACGTGTCAGCAGGTGGGCCTGACGGAGGTGACGGCGGCAGAGGCGGAAATATTGTATTCAGAATTGACGAGGGAGCCAACACTCTTCTTGCTTTCAGATACAAGCGTAAGTTCATTGCCGAGAATGGTTCCAACGGTATGCCGGGCAAAATGCACGGAAAAAGCGGGGCAGACGTTGTTATAACAGTTCCTCAGGGTACTCTTATCAAAGATCCCGAAACAGGAAAGATTATTTTTGATATGGGTTCCGACCGCGAGTTTATTCTCTGCAAAGGAGGCAGAGGCGGTTGGGGCAACCGTCATTTCGCAACACCCACAAGACAGATTCCCAGATTTGCAAAAAGCGGTACAAAGGGCGAAGAGCGGGAGGTTCTTCTCGAGCTCAAAATGCTTGCTGAGGTTGGACTTATCGGATTTCCCAACGTTGGTAAATCCTCAATTCTCTCACGCATTTCTTCTGCTAAACCCAAAATTGCAAACTACCATTTCACCACTCTTTCGCCTAATCTCGGTGTAGTGGGAATGGGCGAGGGCAAGGGCTTTCTTGCTGCCGATATTCCCGGTCTTATCGAGGGTGCTTCGGAAGGAGCAGGACTTGGCCACGACTTCCTTCGTCACGTTGACAGATGTCGTTTGCTTCTTCACGTTGTTGATATTGCAGGCACAGACGGCAGAGATCCGGTTGAGGATATCGAAAAGATTAACTATGAGTTAAAGGAATATTCCGAAGAGCTTTCTCACCGCCCCCAGATCATCGTTGCAAATAAGATTGACTCAGTGCTTGAGGAAGAGGAAATATATCTTAATTTCAAGAAGTATGTGGAAGAGAAAAATCTTCCTGTTGTATACGTTTCTGCGGTAACAGGCGAGGGACTTAATGAGCTTGTAAGGGTTGCAACCGAAAAGCTTGAAACACTTCCTCCCGTAACTATTTATGAGCCCGAGTATTCGCCCGAGGACGAAGCGATCTCTAACACAAGCGGAGTAAAGGAAACCGTAGTTCGCAAAGAAAACGGCAAATTTATCGTTGAAGGCGAGTGGCTTTACAACTTTATGGGACAAATCAACTTTGACGATTACGAATCGCTTAATTTCTTCCAGCGTGTGCTTATTAAAAACGGTGTTATAGATCAGCTTCGCCGGGCGGGTGTTGAAGAGGGGGACACTGTTTCTATCTACGATTTCGAGTTTGATTTTGTATATTGATTTTATTTGTTAAATCGCGTTTTGGAGCAGTATTATATTCCAAATGCCCGATTTATGCCTCCGCCGATTATTTCAGCCGAGCAGGAAACAATATCGTTTATCTCCTTTGGAGATACAAACAAAGGCGGAATCGGACACTCGTCCTTTCCGCATAAGACTCTTGAATCAATTACGGTGGGTACTCCTATGGCAATAACCGGAACACCCACCGTCTCAATACCGATGGCAAGCCGCGGATTACCAAGACCGCTGCCGGGAGATATTCCGCTGTTGCAGATCTGAATACTGCTTCCAAGCCGATCTGCTGAACGTGAGGCAAGTGCATCTATGGCAATTACCGCATCGGGACTCAAAAGATCGCACACACCCTTTACCACAACTGCCGCGTCAAGTCCCGAGGTAGATGCAACCCCCGGGGTTATTATTGCAATTTCGGCACAGCTTAGCTTAATAAATGTCCGTCTGTCCCACTCTTTTATATGCATTGTGGGTTTAACAATGTCTGACGCGGCACAGCCAATCGAGTCGGGTGTGAGATTTCTGTTTCCCAGCCCGACAACAAGAATCCTTCCCGGAAAAATGTCGGATTCTTCAAATATAGAGCATAGCTCACAGGCGATTTCATCCTTTGCAATATCAATCTCGTCGGGCAGAAGTCTGTCGTGGCGGCTTGTATTCAGTGTGTGGTAAAGTCCAAGAGGCCTGCCGATTGATTCGGCTGCCTTGGTTGAACTGATTTTTATTTTCTCCCAGCATCCTACATCCCGTATTTCCTTCTTATATTCTACACCCGGAATATTTAGATCAGCCCTGTGCCTTTCAAGTGCAAGGTCGGTGTAGGGAAGATCCCCTCCGTAGCTTCTTTCGGTAAAATATCCGTACATACTATTCCTCCTTTTTAGAGGATTTTTGACCTTGACGCAAAGGTTTATGCGTCTCGAAAAACAAAATGAAAGGTAATTACAATGAAAAAAAATAAAAAGTTCGGTCTTAATACCGTTACCGATCTGAAGGTTTTTCTTCTTTTTCTTTTAGATAATATCCGCTATCCCGTTGACAGAGCTACTGTTATGAGCATAGTAGAGGAAAATACAGATGAAATAACTCTTGACTATGATCAGTGTCTTGGTGAGCTTACCGATTCCGGCCATATTCTTTATGATGAGGTAGAGGGAACTAAATATTATATGATTTCCGACAAGGGCAGGATTGTTGCATCCGAGCTTTATGACAGTCTTGACAAGGGCTTCAGAGAGAGAAGTCTTCGTTCTGCCATAAAGCACGTATCGCTTTCAAAAAGCGGTGCATCTATCAAGGCATTTATTGAGCCCACCGATATCGGACGTTATCGCGTAACTCTTGAAGCACACGACGGTTTTGGCGAGCTTATGCAGACCTCGCTTACCGTAAATTCTCTTGCTGAGGCAGAGCAGATTAAGAAAAATTTTGAGCAGAAGCCCGACGGGGTTTATCGCGGAATTCTGTTTTCTGCTACGGGAAAGATTGAATATTTATCCTGATTTTGATAATTTTGGCAATTTAAACAAAAATGTCAACACTTTTATGTTGAAAATTGTACAAAAGAATAAAAAAATAAATGAAAAGTCTTGACAAAATGTAAATAAATAGTTATAATTATTACGTTAAGGGAAATTTATGCAAATGATTGTGTATGAAAATGCCGATATTCGAGAATTAATAGAGCTTTGTCGCAGTCATGACGATTCAGCTTTTGACGAGCTTGTTAAGCGATATACACCAATGATGCGTAAGGTTGTGATAGGCATAGGGCCTTCTTCCTATGACTATTCCGAGCTGTTTTCCGAGGCCTGCGTTGCACTTCACATCGCGGCCGAGAAATATGACCTTCAGCAAAGCGAGGTTACCTTCGGTCTCTATGCCCGTATTTGTGTCCGCAATCGAATTGTGGATCTTTTGCGAGCTTTGGATCAACCTATCAGCGATGCCGACATAGAGCAGGTCGCTGATGAAGATAATGTTGAACAACGGCTTGAAGACAGGGAGGCATTTGACAGAATTTTACGTTCTGCCAAGGATTTACTCTCTGATTATGAATATCGCGTCCTTCTTCTTCATATCCAAGGATACAAAACCGCTGCTATTGCAGAGAAGCTTTCTCGCAGTGCAAAGTCGGTTGACAATGCCAAGGCACGTCTTTTCAAACGGCTGAGAAGTGAGGTTGGAGGAAACTCTTAATTTAATATGTTATTATGCCCAAGGTAGCTTAAGGGAGAGCGTTGGTTTTACAAAGGCGTCGGTTGGAATCCGTCTCAGGGCAAATTATTACAAACCTATCAAGGGAGACAAACAGAAATGTACCAGGACGAGACATTGAAGTGCAGAGATTGTGGAAACGAATTTGTTTTCACAGCAGGCGAACAGGAATTCTACGCACAGAGAGGTTTTGAGAACAAACCCTCCAGATGCAAGGAGTGCCGCACCGCAAGAAAGAACGCACAGAAGAGTGCAAGAGAAATGTTTGCAGCAGTATGTGTAGAATGCGGTAAGGAGTGCCAGGTGCCCTTCAAACCCACCGAGGGCAAGGCCGTTTATTGCAGCGAGTGCTTCGCAGCAAGAAGAGCGGCTCAGGACGCAGAGTAATTTTAGCTTAAGCGACCACCTTCAAAAAAAGAGGATTTGTTTTTGCCAAATCCTCTTTTTTCATTATAATATTATTCAACCTTTTCCTCGATTGGCTCGGAGTCGGTTAATTGTTCCTCTAACAGCTTTATCTTGACTTTTTTAAACAGTACGAGTAGAGCAATTGTCAGAGCCGCCAGACCTAAGAACCAGGAAATAGGGTATATAGTGTATATTCCGATAAGTGAATGGAAGCGTGGCTTGGGGAATACCCAGAACACCCATATCATTCGAAGCACACAAATAGCACCGATGCTGACAATCATGGGAATTAGAGAATAGCCAAGACCTCTGAGAGCTCCCGAAATCGTATCCATAAGTCCGCAAAGGAAATAAACAGCGAGCATAAAGTTCATAAGCTCTACTGCGGCAGATAAAACGGCCTCTTTGTTGGGATCTGCAGCATCTATATACAGTCCTGCCAAATTGCGTGAGAACAAATTAAGTATTTGACCGCCGACAAATCCAATAACCGTTACCTGAATTACCGCGTAAATGATGGCCTTCTTTATTCTGTCGGGCTTTTTTGCACCGTAATTCTGACCTGTAAATGTCATTGCTGCGTGCAGATAAGAGTTCATTGCGGTGTGAACAAGACTTTCAATATTAATAGCAATGGTTTTTCCTGAAATATCGGTTCTCGGAAGACTGTTCATACCTGTAGTGAGAATGATGTTGGAGATAGAAAACAGTGTTCCTTGAAATCCTGCGGGAAGTCCGAGACGAAGTATTTGCTTTAAAATTTCTTTGTCGATTTGCAATTTTTTCTTATCCAAACAGTAAGGTGTATTTTTTCTCTTGAAAAGAATAATCATAACACAAACAGCCGAGATATACTGTGCTGCGATGGTAGCAAGAGCAACTCCGTCAACAGACATTTTACACACAATTACGAAGAAAAGATTGAGCAGAACGTTACAAAGGCCTGTTGAGGACAGTATATAAAGAGGTGTCTTCGAATCACCTACCGAACGCAATGTTGCCGCACCGAAATTATATACGGCAGATGCCGGAATACCCAAACAGATTATTCTCATATAGAGCAAAGCTCGACTCATAAGCTCGGGTTTTGTTTCCATCAGTTGAAGTGCGGGTTTTGAAATAATTAGCCCTAAAAGAGAGAATGCAATTCCTCCGATAAATGAGAATACCACAGAGGTATGTATTGCCTTAGACATCTTTTCATAGTCCTTTGCTCCAAAGTTTTGAGCAATTACAACTCCGGCACCACCGGCAATTCCCATCAGAAGATTAAGGATAAGGTTTGACAGAGAAGTGGTAGATCCAACGGCAGCAAGAGCAAGTTGGTCTCCCGAGAATCTTCCCGCAACAATATTATCCGCCATATTATAAAACATCTGCAACATACCGGTCAGAATGATCGGTATTACAAACTGAATCATAGGAATGAAAATCGGGCCTTCGGTCAGATTTCTTTTTGCCTTTGTTTTCGTCATATCCTCTCTCCTTTCTTCATTTTGAAAAAACATTACACCTATTGTATTCCTTTTTCCTCGGTTTGTCAATCATTTTGACGTAAAAATTGCAAAAACTTAAATTTAGTCCAAAAAAGAAAAATAAAACGCAAAAAAATTACGTTTTATACTGTACAAATTATATTTTATATGTTATAATATATAAAGCAAAATGGGGTTTGCTGTGAAAATCCCGATTTTAGCAGTATGTTTAGATGGGTTTTATATGGAATATAAAAAGAAATACACAAAACACAACGGCAAAAGGCCGGATGTAAAAAGAGAAAAATACAGAGAAGAGCCGGATGAGAATGTTATCTTCGGCAGAAATGCGGTAAGAGAGCTTCTTGCAAGTGGCAGAGATATTGAAAAGCTTTATATTCAGCTTGGCGACAGAGAGGGTTCGGTTAATCAGCTTCTCGGCATTGCCGCAGATCGTAAACTGCCAATTCACGAGGTTGACAGAGCAAAGCTTGATACTCTTGCCTGTGGCGGAAATCATCAGGGAATCTTAGCAATCGCCGCCGAGCGAAATTATGCTTCGGTAGAGGATATCCTTGCCTATGCCGAGGAAAAGGGTGAACCGCCTTTTATCATAATTCTCGACGGGGTAGAAGATCCACATAATCTGGGTGCCCTTATCCGCAGTGCCGAGTGTTCGGGTGCTCACGGAGTAATCATTCCGAAAAGACGTGCGGTTGGGCTTACATCCACCGCAGTAAAGGCATCCGCAGGTGCGGCAGAACATATGAGGGTTGCCAAGGTGACAAATCTTGCCTCCGCCATTGACGAGCTTAAAGAACGCGGACTTTGGTTCTATGCTGCCGATATGGACGGAAAAGCATACTGCGAAACCGATTTTTCAGGCGGAGTAGGACTTGTTATGGGAAGTGAGGGATTTGGAATCTCCCACTTAGTTAAAGAAAAATGCGATTTTGTCGTTTCCATACCGCTATATGGAAGCGTTAATTCATTAAATGTGTCCTGTGCAGGTGCGGTTATTATGACCGAGGTTGCAAGGCAAAGAAAAACAAAGTGAGGTAATAGTGTGAAAAAGAATAATTATAATGATCCGGCAAACAACGAGCCAAATGTTTCCGAGGACGTTGTTGCAGAGCAGAATAACGATACCGAATACGAAGAGCCGGGTGTACTCGTTCTTGAGGGTGAAGGTCCTGTTGAAGAAGAAGTAGTAGAAGAAAAGGGACGTTCATCCACATATATGCCTCGCTTTACCGAGGCAAGTGAAAAGTACAGACGCAGAGGAGATGCTAAGATTCGTGAGCGGCTTGGCATTAAACATGCTCCCGAGCAGGAAACATTTTCTCCCGATGAAATCGGACTTGATCCCACCGCTGAGTTTGATGCCGATTTTGACGGTGTTGAGGAGGCAAAAGCTCCCGATAATGTTGCTGTTGACGAAAGCGACGAGTCCATAAATGTTCTTAAATTCAAGAGTCCCGAGGACGAGCTTGAAGAAGAGGCGGCAAAGGAAAGGGAAGAGATCAAAAAGCTTCTCGGCAGCGATACTAAGTCACGTACTGAGCCCGAAGAGGAGCCCGAGGAAGAAGAATTTGAGGAAGAACCCGCGGAGGAAGAGAATGAGGAAGAAGCGGAGGAAGAAGTCCGCGAATATACCATTCCCGATCCTGACGAGGATGAGCTTGAGGTGTTTGAGTTCAGCAACAATGAGCCGGCTGATGTAAAGCCCGCCCAGCCCGCCCCTGACAATGCAAAAACAGGTAAAAAGGGTATTAACCTTGCAAGAGATAAAGAGTTTAACAATCCCGTTCAGCGTGACGGAATAAAGGACAGATTCCTTGACACACTTATTTCTATCAGAATAAGAAGAGTTGCCTCTTTGGTATTTGCTCTCGGTATTCTTGTTCTTGAACTTCTTGCCGCTTTCGGTGTTGTTAAGTTCAATATGTTTGGAGAAAGCTCTTCTCACTCCACCCTCGGCATTGTGGATTTCCTTCTTGGTGCCTGTCTGTTTGTTATGGCAATTCCTGAAATTATCAGAGCATTCAAGGGACTTTCCGGCAAGAGAGTTGCCGCGGATATCATTCCCGTTCCTCTCTTTGTAGTATTTGGACTTTATACACTTACGGTTGCACTTACCGGTGCAAAAAGCTATGCACTCTTCGGCATTCTCTTCGCAAGTGCTATTCTCCCTGTTCTTACCGCTTCTCTTTATCGTTCAAAGGCAGATTTCATCGCTTTCAAGATGATTGCTCAGCCCGAAGATAAGCAGGTTATTGATTGTAAAAATACAAGAGAGCTTGATATTGAAAACAAGGCACTTGACGGTGTTGTTGATGAATACAGATCAAAGCTTTCCCGTACATTCAATACATCATTCGTTTCTGATTTCTTTAAAAATTCTACCGACGGCGGTGCTTCGGCTAAGCATATCGGTCTTATTTTCGGAATCCCCTTCGGCGTTGCTCTTGTAGCAGGTGTTGTAGCATACTTCCTCACCTGGAGCTTTGCTACCGCAATGGCTGTGTTCACTCTCGGAGCAATGCTGGGTTGTCCTGCCTTCTCTATTATAGCAGGCAAGATTTCCTTCTTCCATTCCCAGCGTGCGGCACTTCTTACCGACAGCACCGCTATCGGCGAGGATGCATATCACGACTTCGCAGCAGTTGACGTGTTCGCATTTGACGATACCGATCTCTTCGGCCCCGATGACGTAAATCTCAAGAGATTTATGCTCTACGGCGACAGAGAGAATATGGATAAGGTTATGCGTCAGATGTGTGCACTCTTTGCAGCAGTCGGCGGACCTCTTGATTATATGTTCTCCGGCATTATTGATAACAGAGTTCGTCATAAGACCGCTTCCAATGTTATCATTGAGGATGACGGTCTTCTTGGCGAGGTTGCAGGCCATAAGATCTGTGCCGGCAGCGAGGATTATATGCGTCGCAACGGTATTGCAATTCCTCAGGCCGCAGTAGGCCGTGACAGTGGCTCCAGTCTTGATACAATCAAGGTTATGTATGCTGCCGAGGACGGCGAGGTTAATGCAAAGTTCTATATCAGATATTCCTTCTCCGAAGAGTTTACCAGCACAATTCCTTCTCTTCGCGATGCAGGAATTGTTCCTCTTGTTTATACACGTGATCCTAACGTATCAAACGAGCTTCTTGCTACTCTTACAGCAGGAAATGTAACTATGCGTGCGGTTAAGCTTTACAATCCTGTAAACGAAGAACTTTCCGAAAGCCGCACAAGTGCAAGAATGATTACCTACGGCGACAGACTTGATGCTGCAAGTATGATAGTTCTTGCAAAGAAGTACCACAAGTTCTCTCTTTACCTTAAGTTTGCAGAGCTTTCTGCTGCAATAATCGGTGTTCTCCTTGCAATCGGCCTTTCCTTCATCGGCCTTGTTAAGTTCACCGTTATGTTTGCTGCACTCTGGCATATCATTACCTGTACGGTAATCAGACTTCTCAGCAAAGCAGTATTCTTGAAGGATTCTAAGAGCAAGAACGCAGAATAATAAAAAAGTTTCCGTGCTGTCTTTTGGGGTGGCACGGAAATTTCCCGAAAGGACATTTTAAATGCAAAATAAAAATATATCGTCTGTACTTAAATCGGTTACCAAACCCGGTAGATATATAGGCGGTGAATTTAACAGTGTAATTAAGAATAAAGACGAGGTAAAATGCCGTTTTGCCTTCTGTTTTCCCGATACATACGAGATTGGTATGTCAAATCTGGGTGTCAGAATACTTTATGACGTTTTAAATAAGGATAACGAAGTTTGGTGTGAGCGTGTTTATGCTCCTTGGATCGATATGAAGGAGAAAATGGAGCAATATTCCATTCCTCTTTCTGCTGTTGAAAGCGGCGATTCGCTTGACAAGTTCGACCTTGTTGCTTTCTCGCTCCAGTACGAAATGTGCTATACCACAACACTTGCAATGCTGAAACTGGCAGGTTTTCCCATATGGGCGAAGGACAGGGCAGAGGATTGTCCTATAATAGTAGGCGGTGGCCCTTGCGTTTACAATTCCGAGCCGGTTGCCGAGTTTTTTGATCTTATAAATATCGGCGAGGGCGAAGAGGTTCTTCTTGAAATATGCCACCTTTATAATAAAATGAAGTCGGACGGCAGTTATACAAGAGCTGCCTTCCTTCGTGCCGCCTCTCATATTGACGGAGTATATATTCCTTCGCTTTATGATGTTTCATATAACGACGACGGTACTATAAAAGAGTACAGCCCCCTCTATGACGACGTTCCCGCAAAGATTAAGAAGCGTATAGTAGAGGATATGGACAAGGCATCCTATCCCGAAAAGCTCGTAATGCCTTATATAGAAACCGTTCATGACAGAATTGTGCTTGAAATTTACCGTGGATGTATTCGCGGTTGCCGTTTCTGTCAGGCGGGGATGGTTTACCGTCCTATAAGAGAAAAATCGGTTGAGACACTTTGTAAACAGGCAAAATGCCTTTACGACAACACGGGTTATGACGAAATTTCTCTTATCTCTCTTTCTATCAGCGATTATTCAAAGCTTCCCGAGCTTACCGACCGCCTTCTTGAGTGGACGGATTCCTCTCACGTAAGTCTTTCTCTTCCGTCGCTGCGTATTGACAGCTTTTCCGAGGAACTGATGAAAAAGGTTTCTTCTGTAAGAACAGGCGGAATTACCTTTGCTCCGGAGGCAGGTACACAACGGCTTCGCGACGTAATTAACAAGAATGTAAATGAAGAGGATCTTATGCGTTCTGTAGGAATTGCATTCCGCGGCGGAAAAAGTAATGTAAAGCTTTACTTTATGAACGGACTTCCCACCGAAACAGATGAGGATATAGAGGGAATTGCCGCCCTTGCAAAAAAGGTTGTGGATCAGTATTATGCTATGCCAAAACCCGAGCGACCCAAGGGACTTGGTGTTACCGTAAGTGTTTCTTGCTTCGTTCCCAAACCCTTTACTCCTTTTCAGTGGGAAAAACAGGACACATACTCTGAGCTTATCAGAAAGCAGGAGCTTCTTAAATCCTGTATAACCGACCGCCGTATAAAGTACGCATATCACGATGCCAAGGTTTCCTTTATCGAGGCGGTTCTTGCCAGAGGTGACCGCCGTCTTGCTCCTGTAATCGCATATCTTGCAGACAGAGGACAGATGTTTGATGCCTGGGACGAGTTCTTTAACTATGATCTGTGGGTAGAGGCATTTGAAAAGTGCGGAATTGATCCTGCCTTCTACACCTCCCGTGGCTTTGGTCTCGACGAAGTTTTGCCTTGGGATATCATTGATATCGGTGTAACAAAGAATTTTCTCCTTCGCGAGCGAAATAAGGCATATGAGGGTGTTACAACTCCCTCCTGTGCAGAGCATTGCAGCGGCTGCGGAGCAAATAAGCTGGGGGGTAAAAATAGATGGTGCAAGTAAATCAGACAAAGCTTTTTCTTCGTTTTCGGTTCATAAAACGAGGCAGTTTACAGTATATCTCTCATCTTGACCTTGTTCGCACAATGAATAAGGTGATTGTCAGATCCAAACTTCCGCTTTGGTACACCGAGGGATTTAATCCTAAACCCAAGATGATTTTTGCAGCTCCTTTGTCCATCGGAACCGAAAGCAAATGCGAATTTATGGATATTCGTATGTCCGAATATATCGATCCCGCCGAGGCGATGGCACGCATTAATGCCAATATGACAAGTGAGATGCAGGTTATAGAGGCATACTATCCCGAAAGCAAGTTCACAGATCTCAAATGGATGTCTTATAGAATTCGGGTTGATTCACCGGCCATTACCGATAATACGGCTTCTCTCTGTGACAAGCTTCTTTTGGGTGATGCCGTTGAGGTAAAAAAGAAAAACTCAGAACAGATTATGAACATTCGCCCTCTTATCAAAAGTGCTTCTTCTGTGGTAACAGACGGCAAGCTTGTAATCGACTGTACACTTTCTGCCGATCCTTCTGCGTTTCTGAATCCCGAGTATATCGTTAAGTTCCTTACCGATAAGGCAGGACTTCTTAATTCTTCCAATCTCTTGGAAGAGCATTACGAAATAATGCGTCTGAATGCATATTTTGCAGATATGACCGAGTTTAGATAATCGCGTCTATAGTAAATCCCGATAACCGCCTGAGATGCTCAAGAAAGCTTGTCAGGCGGTCTTTGGTTACCTTGGCATCTTCTGTATTGTTGACAGATAAATGTCCTATCATTTCCACAAAGCAATCCTCTATATTTGTAAGGTCGTCGTGGCTTACGGTTATGCTGATATATTTTTCTTTTTTGCAAAAATCACCAAACAAAGCTTCTGCCTTATCTGTTGCATCCTTGTCTTCAACATCAAGTGCAGACACTCCTTGGTAGATTGTATCAATTTGCTCGTTTAAAATTACTGTGTTTAAAACTACAAAGCCAACAACCAAAACAAAAAGAATTATAGCAATAATTTTATCCTTCATTTTTCGTTTCCTTTAATATAATGCTGGTTTTTCCTTCATCGGTCATAGTCATAAGAAAAACATCCGATAGAGAAATGCGTTTATCACGAAGTATTTTTTCAACGTATTTTGTTCCTAAACCAAGCGATTTTATATTGCTTTCAATATAACTTCCGTCAATTATTATTGCGTGTGCCATAGGTGACGCATCTTTTTTTATGATGGATAAAGCACCGTTTTGCTCTACCGCGGCATAATAGATTTCGTCAACACTTCCTATTCCCTGAGTACGCATCTCTGATAAAAGCTCGTTTATAGATATTCTGTTGTCCTGAAGGGCAGATTGCAAAAGTCTACCTTTATATATTATATATTCCGGCTTTCCTTCTATAACATTTTTTAGCTTCTCGGATTTATTTTTTATGGTGGAAATCAGTATTTCAACCGACAGAATAAAAAGTATAGGTATAATTGCATTTAAAAGGGGAATGTCGGGATCGTCAATGGGGATTGAAGCAATTTCCGAAATCAGAAGTGTGGAAACAAGCTCGCCTACATCAAGCTCGCCAAGCTGCCTTTTACCCATAACCCGAAGCGAAAAGGATAAAATAATATACACAATAACAGTTCTTACTACAATAGATGTCAAAAAACCACCTCCTTTTTTAAATTATTCTATAAATCTTGCACAATAATTCAAAAATTACAAAAAAAATAAAAAATCCTCTTGACAAAATGAAAAGGAAGTAGTATAATAGAAAAGCTTACAACTTGTGAGCATCTTGATCATTGAAAATTGAACAACAAGAAAATGAGAAAAAACATTGTGTTTCGGGAGAGATCCTGAAACGGTGTAGTTCTTGTCAAAACACATTGAGAAAAAACTCAAAAGTAAGAAGAAGCTAGAATAAATAGCTCTGAA
>JAZSRX010000056.1:0-5327 GCA_045538685.1 Eubacteriales bacterium
GGGCTAAGCCTTGACCAACAACCTATTAATGGAGGTGCAACTGACAAATGGCGCGTATATCTGGTGTAGACCTTCCCAGAGAAAAGAGAGTTGAAATCGCTCTTACTTATATCTATGGTATAGGTCAGAAAACTGCAAGCGACATTATTAAGGCAACAGGTGTTGATCCTGACATAAGAGTTAAGGATTTAACAGAAGACGATGTTTCTAAGCTTCGTGAGTATATCGACCACAATGTTAAGGTTGAAGGTGATCTCAGAAGAGAAACAGCATTTGATATCAAGAGACTTATAGAAATAGGCAGTTATCGCGGTCTCCGTCACCGTAAGGGTCTCCCCGTAAGAGGTCAGCGTTCAAAGACTAACGCTCGTACTCGTAAGGGTCCCAAGAAGACAATTGCTAACAAGAAGAAGTAAGGAGGAGTATCAGTATGGCTAAAGCAGTAGCTAAAAAGGGCGCAACACGTAAGCGTCGTGAGCGCAAGAATATTGATCGTGGTGCTGTACACATTCAGTCCACATTCAATAACACAATCGTAACTATTTCTGATACTCAGGGCAACACCGTTTCATGGGCATCTGCCGGTGAAATGGGCTTCAGAGGATCAAGAAAGTCCACTCCCTTTGCAGCACAGACAGCTGCTGAAACAGCTGCTAAGATTGCAATGGAACATGGTATGAAGACCGTTGAGGTTTATGTTATGGGCCCCGGCCAGGGCAGAGAAGCAGCTATCCGTGCTCTTCAGACTGCCGGTCTTGAGGTTACAATGATCAAGGATGTAACTCCTATTCCTCACAACGGCTGCCGTCCTCCCAAGAGAAGACGTGTATAATAATTACAGGAGGTATTGTAGACTATGGCAAGATATACCGGTGCGGTATGTAAGCTTTGCCGCCGCGAAGGCAAAAAGCTCTTCTTAAAGGGCGAAAGATGCTATTCAGCAAAGTGCGCAATTGATCGCCGCAATTATGCTCCCGGTCAGCACGGTCAGGGCCGCAAGAAGGCTTCTGAATACGGTACACAGCTTCGTGCAAAGCAGACCGCAAGAAGATACTACGGAATTAACGAAGTACAGTTCAGCAAATATTTTGAAATGGCAGAGAAGCAGACAGGTATGACAGGTGAAAACCTTCTTCGTATCTGTGAAAGCCGTCTTGATAACATTGTTTATCTTTTAGGTTGGGCTTCCTCTCGTGCAGAAGCAAGACAGCTTGTTACTCACGGCCACTACGAAATTAACGGCAAAAAGGTTGACATTCCTTCATACCTTTGCAAGGCCGGCGAAGTTGTTTCCATCAAGAAGGCAAGTCTTGACAGCGATAAGTTCAAGGCAGTGCTCGAAGCAAATGCATCAAGACCTGTTCCCCAGTGGCTTGAAGCAAATGCAGAAAACTATACAGCTAAGATAGTTGCTCTTCCCGACAGAGATCAGATCTTTGTTCCCGTTGAAGAACACCTCATCGTTGAGTTCTATTCTAAATAATTGAACTGTTGTATCTGTTTTTTCATAATCGGCGCGCAAGGTACTTGCGCAATTACAAGGAGTGTATTTGAATGATAGGCATAGAAAGACCCAGTATAACAACTGTTGATCTGAGTGAAAACGGTTCTCACGGAAAATTTGTCCTTGAACCCCTCGAAAGAGGCTACGGTACAACACTCGGTAACAGTCTTCGCCGTGTTCTTTTATCATCACTCACAGGCTATGCCATAACATCTGTAAAGATTAATGGCGTACTTCATGAGTTTTCCAGCATAGAAGGAGTAAAAGAGGATGTAACTGAGATCGTTCTCAACTTAAAAGGCGTTATTCTCAAGATTTACGGAAATGAACCCAAGAATCTCTATATTGATGTAAGCAACGCTACCGAAATCACTGCAGGTGATATTCAGGCTGATTCAGAAGTTGAGATCATCAATCCCGACTGGCACATTGCAACTCTCAGTCCTGACGCTCATGTCAGAATGGAGCTTACTGCAGGTATGGGTAAGGGTTATGTTTCGGCTGAAAAGAACAAGACGATTCTTAACCAGAACAATACCGCCATCGGTGTTATAGCAATCGACTCTATCTACACTCCTGTTGCTAATGTAAATTATACAGTAGAGGATGTCCGTGTCGGTGACATTACTGACTATGACAAGTTAACTCTCGAAGTAAGAACAAACGGTACACTTTCCGCTCAGGAAGCTGTTTCGTTTGCTGCCAAGATTCTCAACGAACATCTCAACCTTTTTGTTGATCTTTCAGAAGAAGCAAGCAATGTTGAGGTTATGGTCGTTAAGGATACAGATTCCAATAAACAGACATTAGAGATGACCGTTGAGGAACTTGACCTTTCAGTTCGTTCCTTTAATTGTCTTAAGAGAGCGAATATTCACAAGGTTGGCGATCTGATAGAAAAGACTGAAGATGACATGATGAAAGTCAGAAATCTCGGAAAGAAATCTCTCGACGAGGTTATTGCAAAGCTTGCACAGTTTGGTTTATCTCTTCGTCAGGAGGACGAATGATCCTCTAAAATCTGACCTATAAAGGTATTAAGGAGTGATTTTAAATGCCCGGAACCAGAAAGCTCGGCAGACCTACTGATCATCGTAGAGCTATGATGAGAGCTATGGTAACTTACCTTTTGGAAAATGGCAAAATTGAAACCACCGTTACAAGAGCAAAGGAAGTTCGTGCTATTACCGAGAAAATGATTACTCTCGCTAAGGTAAACTCCCTTCACAATAGAAGACAGGCAATGGCTTACATTACCAAGGAAGATGTTGTTAAGAAGCTCTTTGATGAAGTTGCACCTAAGTATGCAGAAGTTAAGGGTGGTTATTGCCGCATCATCAAGACAGGTCCCCGTCGCGGTGACGCTGCTGAGATGTGCATAATCGAACTCATCTGAGGAATTTCCCAAAAGCAAAGTTTATAAAAACGCGGAACGCCGAAAGGTGTTCCGTATTTTTTTGTTCAATTTAAGTTTTAATTAAGATTGAATTAAGATTGAATCGAAATCATTGACCATAGGGTTTTTTACGGGTAAACTGTAATTACAAACTCAGTAAGGGAGAAGAGGATTATGAATAAAAAGCTTTCAAAAATCGGACTAATATTGATAGCAATAATTAATTGCCCCTATCTTTTATTCTTGATCGGAGGGTTAACGCCTGATCCTGTTGCCAATAAAATAGTGGCAGAAAACACATGGTTTGTAATAATTTCACCAATAGTTTTAATAGTGTTGTGTGTTGCAGGACTTTTTGTCAAAGAGAATAATATAAATAAATACAGAAAGTGTTCAAAATTTTTCGCTGTTTTAAGAATTATTGCCGGAGAATTCGGTGTTTTCTGCCTTACCTTTTATGAGGTGTGGCACGAACAGGGTGTTAAAAACCCGTTAAGCATTTTTTTGACGCTTGAAAAAGATAATCTGTATCTCGCAGTCGCAGTAATAATTCTGCTTATTGCTTTGCCTCTTATAGCACATATCGCAGCATTGTTACTCTTTGAATACGGTCTTGAAAAAGAAAAAAGAATGAAAAATCTTCTAATATATAAAATATTGCTTATTTGTCTGACAGTTATCGCTTTGAGCGGTATTGTGATGTCAGGTATTGGTTTATGCATTTCCTGAATTATTTATCACGGTGAAGCGTATTTGTGATAAGATAAGAGAGTTTTTTTTGTGAAAAATTACATAAATTGATCATATTTTATGTTGACAATTAATAATTATAGGATTATACTTATATCTCGGTGCGGTTATTCGTACCGAGTTTTTTTTGGAGTAATATGATGACAAATATACTTTCATTTGTAAAAAAGAATGCCGTAATGGAAATTGCGTTGGTTGCAGCTGTCGCAACTATGTTCTTTGTAAAGCCAGATAAGGAATATATCGGATATTTTGATTTCAAAACTCTTGCCTGTCTTTTCTGTGTGCTGGCAGTTGTATGTGCCTTGAAGCATATCAATTTCTTTTATGTGCTGGCAAGAAAGATAGTTGAAAGCTTTAAGAATATAAAATACTGTGTGCTCTCCCTTGTATATATCACATTTATCGGCTCAATGCTCATTGCAAATGATATGGCTCTTCTGACATTTTTGCCTTTAGGCTATTTCATTTTAGATGCTACTAATCAGCGTAAACATATGGCATTTACTTTCATAATGCAGAATATAGCCGCAAATCTCGGCGGAATGCTGACTCCCTTCGGAAATCCCCAGAACTTATATCTCTATACAAAATTCAATATACCCAACGGCGAATTTGTCAGCATTATGCTTCCGCCCTTTATTATATCGGTTGTTATCATTACGGTATGCTGTTTTGTTTTTGTAAAGAGCGAAAAGCTTGAAATAACAGGGGAGCCCATAAAGCTTGACTATAAAAAAGCCGGCCTTTATCTTGCACTTTTTATTCTTTCAATAGCAATAGTTTTCAGAACTGTTCCATATGTTATCGGACTTATTGTTATCCCCGCAGTACTGCTCATATTTGACCGAAAAGCCCTCAAAGAGGTTGACTATCCTCTTCTTCTGACATTTGTATTCTTCTTTGTCTTTGCGGGAAATATGGCAAGAATTGACCTCGTAAGAGAGCTGTTTTCATTTCTTCTCAATAAGAGCGTGCTTCTCTTCAGTGTAATTTCCTGCCAGTTCATAAGTAATGTTCCCTCGGCAATTTTACTGTCGCAGTTTACCGAAAACTATCCCGAGCTTCTTCTCGGTGTAAATATCGGCGGAGTAGGAACTCTTATTTCATCCCTTGCAAGTCTTATAACCTTCCGTGAATACCACAAGCATAATCCGAAAAAGACTCTTTATTATGTAGGCTTATTCTCCCTCTTCAATTTCGGCTTCCTGTTCGTGCTCTCGGGCATCGAAATGGCAATTATATAAAAATCTGACTCCGCTGTATTTGCGGAGTCATTTTTTGTGTTGATTTTTCTTTTGTAATCTGCTATATTACTTTTAACGGCTGTGAAGAGAAAGAGTAGATTCCGGAAGCTTTTCAGAGAATCCCGTCATCCGTGTGATGTGCTGTGAACGGGTAAAGGAGAAGGAATTGAACATGGTCTCGGAGCTGCGCACCGAACCGAAAGGCAAGGCTGCGTCGGGTTCGCCCGTAACAGCGATAGAGTTTCGACAGATCATTTCCTGTCCGAACTTGATAAGGCCTGCTGTCGTGAGAGGCAGGTGAATTAGGGTGGTAACACGTGAGTTGTACGCTCTCGTCCCTTGATACTTTTTGTATGGGGGTGAGAGCGTTATTTTTTTTACCGTATCACGGTTACTGCTAAAGAAATGAGGAATTAAAATGAAAAATATT
>JAZSRX010000012.1:0-2601 GCA_045538685.1 Eubacteriales bacterium
CTTCTTTGACCCGCACTGCAACTCCAGATCCTTAACGCAACGCGGAAGAAAGTCTGCGCGAATATAATGAATAAAGTTATTTTAGCACATAGATTTTCGCTTGTCAACCGTTTTAGCGAAGAAAAATACAAAAAAATTTAATATTTTTTGATTTTTTATCCATTTTATAGTATTTCGGCCTATTTCTGCTCCGATCTCAGCAAAAATGTCGCACATTGCCTTGCGATCTCTTTCAAAAACGATAAATTTCCTCAACAGTCGGGACATTTCTTCTCAAAAGCCGAAAATAAATGGCATTTTGGGAGGCGATCGGGCGGAATTTGAGGTCCGATGGAGTTCGGAGGCTTCCTTATTTATTTAATTAAAGCATACGCGATTTTGGCGGCACGCAGAACCGTCGGGCGCGACTTGCTTTTTATTGTTACATATATTTATATTTCCCCTAAACCGAGCGATTTGCAATAAGTAATGTATGCCAAGTCGCCGAAAAAGGTCCGCAGAGAATTTTTCGCCTTATTCCTCTTCCCGTCGGTCTGAATATTTGCATAAATATTCATTTTATATGCAAAAGCCCGACGGATATTGGGAAAAATCCGTCGGGTGTAATTTAATAGGTAAACATCATTTCAAAAATAAAAACGTTCGTTCAAAAGGATGATTGTAAAAATTCGAACAACATTTCCCAAGGCTTTACCATTAGGAACGAAAGCGCAAGAGCGATCACCGCCCCCAAAGCCAAAATTCCTACAATGACGCAAAACGGTATAAATCTCGGGTATTGCTGCACTGCGGTTAAGCCGGCGTCCAATGAAACAGCAACCGACGTGCTCAATAAAATCAACAGACTTTGGGTCCCTAGGCTAAGAGCGACCGCATAAGCCACAGAAAAAACCGCCGCAATGATAATTCTCGTTTTTTTCATTTTTCCTCCGCCTTTCTGATCTCGTTATATCACATTTTTCATATTTTTCAATATTCTCTTTGTAATATTTCAATAGTCTCTCGTTCGTGCCGTCAAGCTCGTCGATCTTATTCAGAATGATGAAATATGCACGATCGATCACCTTTTTGGCGTATTCTTCGTAATCGTCCTTCGGCGGATCGTTGAGAAAGCTTTGCCGCGCGCAGACAAGGGCGTATTTTACTCGATAATAGTGTTTGATTTCGTATTCCATATAAAAACTTCCTTTCGGTTTTGATAAACACCATTATACCGAAAGGAAGTCGGAAGTCCAGATAAGTTTTTGAAAATTATTTGTTATTATTTTTTGCGGTGTTGATTGAAGAAACAAGCATAGCCCTCAAAGATTTACACTTTGATTCAAGAAAGTTATATTGTTCTTCCCCAATATAATTAGTTTTATAAAGCAGCTCCAACCAATAACCCGTTTCATTTGCTTCTTTGAGTGCGATCTGCATTTTTGAGATAAAGTCTGCCGTTCCATGTGCATATTTGGCTTCACGAATGTTTGCTCCAACAGATGTGCCACTTCTGCCAATCTGATTAGAAATGATACTCTCTCGTTGCTCTTTTAACTGTTTCACAAGATTTATAATTTGAACTGCAAAATCCATAGATTGCTCAGAAAGTTTATCATTTGCCATAATATCACCGTCCTTTGAATAAAGTATAGCATAAAACCATTGTTTTGTCAATGAAGCATCGACTTCGTCGATATGAAGCAGAAGCCTTACGGCTTCTATGAAGCACTCGCTTCGCTCGCGTGAAGCGAAGCGCACACTAACTTCTCCGTGAGCCGAAGGCTCGCTTCATAGGGCGAAGCCCTGCTTCACGAGTTGCTTCGCAACTCGCTTCATGCACCGCAGGTGCGCTTCATTTCCAAACAAAAGAGCACTGCTCTCGCAGTGCTCTTTTGTTTGAGACGTGTTGACAAAAAAGATGCCACGCATAGTTTATTTTTTTAGTGCCTGTCTTAACAAATCGGGAGATTCAATTGGTGTGATTTCAAAATTTTCAATATATTCATCAAGTTTTTCCGTAGATCGATGTTCTAAAAAATCCGTTGCATCGTCTACGAAGAACTTACATCCAATCTGTTTCCCTATATAACTTACAATATCCAATGCCAACATATGAAATTTCGAATCAGCATACACGGTATGAGATTCACCATAAATGAAAGAATGCTTAGAATTAGGTTCTTGCTTTAACGATAA
The DNA here is from genome assembly GCA_045538685.1 of Eubacteriales bacterium. Classification (GTDB taxonomy): domain Bacteria; phylum Bacillota; class Clostridia; order Oscillospirales; family CAG-272; genus UBA1740. The sequence goes on from JAZSRX010000012.1 coordinate 2,179, forward strand.
ATAGATGATTTTTTTATCATTATTGTCAAACTGAATAAAACAATATTCGCCGTGATTTTGTATATTACTCGGAGAGAATTTCTTATTTATCAACGCAATCATAGACTGGAATCCCATATAATTACAATGCCTTAAAAATCCGGTTTTTTGCCAAAATATTATACCACATTTTTGTTTTCCAATAGCTCCATTGGGCTGAATCGAATTGTCCTTGGAAGAAATCAGATTTTTCATATCTTTACCGCCTTTCTGAGTTTATTATAGCATATTCGGGAGATTTTTTCAACATCAACTTATTAACTTCTTCACTATTTTTTGAGACGTGTTGACAAAAAAGATGCCGTTATTTTTTGCAATAATATTTGCCATCAATGTAATCAAAATCCTCTTGTGAGATTTCAAAATTATATTTGGGAAAGCATT
>JAZSRX010000044.1:0-47294 GCA_045538685.1 Eubacteriales bacterium
CCGACAAGACTATCAGCTCTATCAAGAGAGATATGGGTTCTGATGTAAAGGTTTCTATTGATGATAAAAAGTACACCCCTCAGGAAATTTCGGCTATGATTCTTCAGAAGCTTAAGGCAGATGCAGAAGCATATCTTGGCATTAATGTAACAGAGGCGGATATCACCGTTCCCGCATATTTCACTGATGCTCAGCGTCAGGCAACAAAGGATGCAGGAAAAATCGCAGGCCTTGAGGTTAAGAGAATTATCAACGAGCCCACCGCAGCAGCTCTTGCATACGGTATGGATAAGGAAGAAAGCCAGAAAATTATGGTATTCGACCTTGGTGGCGGTACATTCGACGTTTCTCTTCTCGATATTTCCGACGGTGTATTTGAGGTTCTTGCAACCGCAGGTAACAACCGTCTTGGCGGTGACGACTTTGACGAGAGAATTGTAAACTGGATGGCAGACACATTCGCTAAGGAAAACGGCGGCATTGATCTCCGCAAGGATAAGATGGCTGCACAGAGACTTAAGGATGCGGCTGAGAAGGCAAAGATCGAGCTTTCCGGTGTAATGTCCTCTAACATTTCTCTTCCCTTCATTACCCCAGATGCAAGTGGCCCTAAGCACTTTGAAGCTACACTCACAAGAGCAAAGTTTGACGAGCTTACCCACGATCTTGTAGAAGCAACTATGGTTCCCACAAAGAAGGTTCTTTCCGACTCCGGTCTTTCCGCAAGTCAGATTTCCAAGGTTCTTCTCGTTGGCGGTTCTACCAGAATTCCCGCAGTTCAGGATGCAGTTAAGAAGTTTATGGGCAAGGATCCCTTTAAGGGCATCAACCCTGACGAATGCGTAGCAATCGGTGCTGCAATCCAGGGCGGTGTTCTTGGCGGCGATGTTAAGGACGTTCTTCTTCTCGACGTTACTCCCCTTTCTCTCGGTATCGAGACTCTTGGCGGTGTATTCAACAGAATTATTGACAGAAACACCACAATTCCCGTAAAGAAGAGCCAGGTTTATTCTACCGCTTCCGACGGACAGAGTTCTGTTGAAGTTCACGTTCTTCAGGGTGAAAGAGAGATGGCTGCAGGTAATACCACTCTCGGTAGATTTATTCTTGACGGAATTCCCGCTGCTCCTCGTGGTGTTCCTCAGATCGAGGTTACCTTTGACATCGACGCAAACGGTATCGTAAATGTTACCGCCAAGGATAGAGGAACAGGTAAGGAACAACACATCACCATCACTTCTTCTACAAATATGTCTAAGGAAGATATTGATAAGGCAGTTCGCGATGCTGAAAAGTTCGCAGAAGAGGATAAGAAACAGAAGGAAGCTGTTGAGGTTAAGAACCAGGCAGAGAATACCATCTTCCAAACAGAAAAGACTATGAACGACCTTGGCGACAAGATCACCGAGGATGACAAAGCTCCTGTTAATGCAGCAATTGCAAAGCTTAAGGAAACAATCAACAGTGGAAACCTTGACTCTATCAAGGCAGATACCGAAGCATTGCAGAAGGCGTTCTATCCCATTGCAGAAAAGATTTACAACGAACAGGCAGCCCAGAACTCTGCTAACACCGATGGCGGTGCTCAGGGTGCTGACGGCAACTATTACGACGCAGGTTTTGAGGATAAAACCAACGGCTAATTCATAAAAAATACAAATTAGGGTGAGCAACAGCTCACCCTAATAATCGGTTATATAAAGTTTAATTAATAGGATTTTTGCACACTATTATTTACATTTTATGCAAAAATCAAACAAAAAGGTGTAACTATGGCAGACAACAAAAGAGACTATTACGAAATACTTGGAGTCCAAAAAGGTGCAAGCGAAGACGAAATCAAAAAGGCATATCGTTCTCTTGCAAAGAAATATCACCCCGATATGAACCCAGGAAATGCAGAGGCCGAGGTAAAGTTCAAAGAGGTAAACGAGGCATATGCCGTTCTTTCGGATTCTGAAAAAAGATCAAAATACGATAGATTCGGTCACGATGCATTCGATCCCGCTTCCGGTGGCGGTGGCTTCGGCGGATTTGGTGGCTTTGGCGGTGCAGATTTTGATTTTGGAGATATTTTCTCATCCTTCTTCGGTGGCGGAAGCACTTCATCCAGATCAAGAGCAAATATGCCAATCGAGGGTGATGATGTTATTGCACGCACCACTATTTCATTTGAAGAAGCTGCCTTTGGTTGTAAAAAAGAAATCACCTTTGCACGTATTGAAAACTGTTCTGATTGCGGTGGAAAGGGTGCTGAAAAGGAATCTGATGTTGAAAAATGTCCCGAATGTAAAGGCAGTGGACGAGTTACCGTCAGACAACAGACAATGCTCGGTTACATGCAGACACAACGAACCTGTCAGCGATGCAACGGAAGAGGTAAAATCATTAAAAATCCCTGCAAAAACTGCAACGGCAAGGGCCGAGTTAAGGTCAATAAAAAGCTGGAAGTTAAAATTCCATCCGGAATTGATGACAGACAGAATATCGTACTTCGCGGTCAGGGCTCTGCCGGTATAAATGGCGGTCCAAACGGCGATCTTATTATCGAAATCAGAGTAAAAGAGGACAAAATTTTTACTCGAGAAGGAAATAATATCTACTGTGAAGTACCTATCAGTTTTGCAGAAGCTGCTCTTGGAGCAGAAATTGATGTTCCGATGCTCGGCGGAGGATGCGAAAAGTTCAAAATTCCCGAAGGAACTCAAAGCGGAACCGACTTTACTCTTAAAAATAAGGGAATTCCGGACATTAACAGTAAAAGAAAAGGTGATTTAATAATCACGGTAGCCATTGAAACGCCAAAAAATCTAAATTCCAAGCAAAAAGACCTTTTATGTGCCTTTGCTGAGTCTCTCGGCGAGAACAACAGTACAAAGAAAGAAAGCTTTTTCAAAAAATTCTTTAAGTAAGATGATATTAAAAAAATAAGGTTTAATTACATTTCTCTAAAAGTTCAATATACTTTTTCTATAAGTTAGATATATTTTTCTATGATTTTATATAAATTCTCTATGAATTTAAGTACATTTCTACGTGAGCAGAAGATAAATGATTATTCTTTAAAAACTCAGCGATCTCAAAAATCCAGAAAAAATTTTGATAACTTCATCTTTGTCAATAAATAATATTTGTTAATTTTTACCAATTATAATAAATTAACAAAAAAACGATAATGAACCGTCAGGATGCAGCATAAGCACCGGTACGGTAACATTATCGTTTTTTTATTATATTTATTATAAAAAATTAATTATAGCACGAATGAGGTATTTTATTTTGCATTTAATATATCTGTGTACATTATCTTTAAAAATTCAAATCAAATTCACTTTAGTGATGCCGACGTCAGCAAGATGTGCGTCAATTGAATATTCAAAAGGGATAATTTTCCCGTTCTCAAAGTAACAAATTGAATAAGAAGCATTCGTAGCAAAAGGAATTTTAGTTGCCAGCATATCAAACTCAACTCCACAAATAATACCCCAAAATGATCTGATAACCGCAGCATGAGCTGAAATAAGAATAGTTTTCCCTATATTTTCACCTAAAATCTTAATTATTTCATTGAAAAATCTCTTCCCTGCCTCGAAAACACTTTCTCCTCCGGGAAAAGTGAAGCAACCAAAGTTATTTTTCCATTCATTTGTAAAGAATTCACTTCCCCACTTATTTATTATATCGTCTACGAGCATACCTTCCCACAGGCCCGCATATGCTTCTCGGAGCAATTTATCAGGAACAACCTCGATATTTCTTATTTTTGCGTGAGGAATGGCAGTATTCATAGCTCTTTTAAGGTCGCTGGAGTAAATTTTATCGATTTTTTCTTCTTTTAACCGATTTGCAGTTGCTTCCGCCTGCCTATATCCTAGTTCAGATAGGTCAAGGTCGGTATGTCCGAGAAATGTTCTTGTCATATTTCCGATGCTCTGACCGTGTCGTACTAAAATAATTTTAGTTTTATTTACCATTTTTTCACCTTAAATTAATTTTTTACATTAAAAATTGCAAAATATCCATTAATCGATTTTTTAAAACAATATCTAAAATTCAAAATATATCCATATTATCCCCGATTAAACAAACATTTTATAACATTAACTCATAAAAAGCTATTAAAGACCTTACAAGTGATAAATACTCATTTTTATATTAAATTATACTATATTCTTTAATTTATGTCAAGTTTTTCTATAAAATTGGTGAAAAATTACTTTAATTTTTATTTTAAAAACAAATTTTGGATGATTTCCTATTGTTTCACATGAAACATTAATATAAAGTAGCGAATTATTCGGCTGAATATACACTTACTCATCAAAAATTAATATATCTTATCGCAAAAAATAAAAAAAGCTGATTATATCATATGTCGCCGATTGTTTCACGTGAAACAATAAATAATAGTATAAAGATGAGATTCTATGCAATAAATAGCATTTTTCCATTTTATAATACTAATTTCATTAAAATTAAAGATAAGAATCATAAAATGTTTCACGTGAAACATAAAAATATTGTTATATTTCTATAAAATATTGACAAAACATATGAATTATAGTATAATATATTTGTATAATAACATTCTTTTTCATTAAATATGGATAAAGTCTATTTAGGAGGTCAAAATGGCAAAGGTTATATCCTTTTCTAACCAAAAAGGAGGTGTTGGGAAGACAACATCTTGTGTAAATATCTCTGCACAGATTGCAAATAAAGGCAAAAAAGTACTTATGATTGATATGGATCCGCAGGGAAATGCAACAAGCGGCCTTGGTTTACAAAAATCTAAGATTAAAAACACTACTTATGATGTAATTATTGGTCGGTGTGATATCTCTGAGGCAATTATAAAGACAAAATTTAAAAATTTATCTGTTGTTCCGGCAAATATTGAGCTTGCAGGAGCAGAAATTGAGCTTCAGGAGATAGATGAAACACTTAATTTCACAAAAATTGCTTTAGATTCTGTTAAGGATGATTATGATTACATATTTATTGACTGTCCGCCTTCGCTTGGTATGCTTACTGTAAAGGCATTATCTGTTTCAGACGGTGTTGTAATCCCTATGCAGTGTGAATTTTACTCACTTGAAGGTATGTCGCAGCTTCTTAATACAGTTAAAAAAATAAAAAATCTCTATAATCCCGGTCTTCAGGTTGTTGGAATACTTCTTACAATGTACAATGGACGTCTCACACTTACCGGACAGGTTGTTGCAGAGCTTAAAAAGTATTACGCAGACAAGCTTTTCAAGGTTCCAATTTCCAGAACTGTTCGAATCTCAGAAGCACCCGGTTACGGTGAGCCAATTTGTTACCACGATCCTTATGGAAAAGGTTCGCTTGAATATGCTGCGGTTGCAAAAGAACTTATGATGCGAATTTAATTTACAAATAAATAATATTTGCACATTATTTATTAAAGTATATTGTTAAATCGCGTAAAATTACAATTTTTTCATCCTTATTTATTTCTTAATTAAATTTCCGGATACCTGTTTTTAAGTAATGAATAAAGATTGATTTTTCAGCAATACGTAAATATTTATCAGATTAAACTTAATATTAATCTTTTATTTGATATTTTAAGTTCATAATTGATTTTTTGGTATTTTTTTCCATTTTTTATTAATAAGTTTTCAACATTTTGAATGTTTATAATGTTGAAAAGTTGTTATTTTTATGTTTTTTATGAATTTTTTTATTAATTAAAGTAGTCCTAAGCCCTTGATTAATCTGGTTTTAGCAATATTTTTATATTGTTGGAATGTTTTCAACACTTACATATAACTATTAAGCTATTATCGACTATTTATTAATTTTTTAATCATTTTTTCTTGATATTTTGATGATAGAGATTTTTTGAGCATTTAATATTCATTTTTTTAAAAAAGAATCCACATATCAAAAATCAATCAATAAAATATAAGTTAAACCATTGGTTTTTACAAAATTATCACCTAAAATTACAAAAACTACCTTAAATATATAAAGGAGACTACTATGGCAAAGAAAAATAGCGGCCTCGGCAGAGGTTTAGACGCAATATTCCTTGATAATACACTTGCAGAGGATAATGTTCACAGCGAGGAAAAAATATCAAAATTGAGGATTTCTCTCGTAGATCCTAAAAGAGACCAGCCAAGAAAACATTTTGATAAGGAGGCCCTTGAACAGCTTGCTGCTTCTATCAGCGAGAATGGTCTTTTACAGCCCATTTTGGTGCGTGAGTATGGTGAGGGAAGATATCAAATTATTGCTGGTGAAAGACGATTCAGAGCATCAAAAATTGCAGGATTAACAGAAATTCCTGCTATTGTTCTTGACAGAGATGATGGACGTGCAGCACAAATAGCTCTTATTGAAAACATTCAGAGAGAGGATTTAAACCCTCTTGAAGAGGCACTTGCATACAGATCTCTTGCTGAAGAATACGGTATGACACAGGAAGAACTTTCGACAAAAGTAGGGAAGAGCAGAAGTGCAATTGCAAACTCTGTACGTCTTCTTGACCTTCCTGATGAGGTACTTACAATGGTCGCATCCAAGGAACTTAGTGCCGGCCACGCACGTACATTACTCGGTGTTCACGACAAGGATTCTATGATTCTTCTTGCTCAAAAAACCGTTGAAGAAGACCTGTCTGTAAGGGTACTTGAAGGACTTGTAAAACTTGCTAACAAACCTCAAAAACCTGCCGTTGAAGAGGAGGAGGTATTACCTCTTGTAGACTACTTCCGTGAGCTTGAAATTAAGGTTCAGAGCCACCTTGGAAGAAAGGTTAAAATAGACGGAAAGGGACGTCATAAATCAATCACTCTCTCCTATGAAGACAACGAAGATCTTGATGAAATTATTAAACTTCTTTGCGGAAACAACTTTCTCGATCAATTTTAATAAAAAAGACAGTTTGGATTTTGACTTTTAAATTTCAAAAAAGTTTAAAAATCATTTTTTAAAAGTTTATTTTTATTGAAAAAATTTGAATTTTATTTAATTTTTCTTGATTTTTTCAAAAAAAAGCTTAATTTTTTCGAATTTTTGAGTAAAATATTGAATTTTTCTCGATTTTTTTGAATTTTCGTGTTTTTTACCCTTTGTAAAGCTGAGTTTAAAAAACAAGAAAAAAAACAGGGTGTTTTTTGATAAAACACCCTGTTTTTCGTAAACTATAGTTCACGTTTTTTTACAGATTTTGAGCTGATTTTTGTCATTTTTTGGGCTAAAAAATCAGCTCTTTTTTCTGTTACGGATTATTTTGATTTACCTTTATAAGACAGTCTTTTTTTATCTGAATTAACCTATCTTATCTCAGTAAGCAAATTCCTATTTTTTCCTTATAGAGGTAGCTAAATAATAGTTTTTTTCAAGGTCGATTTTGGTCATTTCCGTTTCTATATTTTCACATATATTTTTAAGTTTTTTAAGGTCGGAAAATCCTCCGCCGCAAAGCTTCATCAATGACTCGGAATAGGACCATTTCTCGCTGAAATTTTCCTTTTTATTTTTTATGGGGAACAGCTCTTTCTTTTCTAAAATTGCCTTTTCTTCAGACACATAACAGAAGTAATAATCTACATGAAGTGCGGTCTGTTTCACCGTTACCTCTGACATAAATCTACTGCTGAGACGTGCTGCTTTATCTTCATCAATTTCGCTTTGTATATCTACACCGACCTCGCCTTCATCCGAAAGAGTAACGGCTGATATTCCGTCACTGTGAGAGATACTGATGAAAATTTTATGATCTTCATTTTTTTGATGCGTATTTTTCGTTTTAAGATAGGGCTTTCCTTTATCGGTTTTTTCTATAGAAAAATTATTTGTTCCATAAAATACTTTCAAAGAGCAAAACAGGGAAGTGTATGCCAAAAATCTTTCTTGCCTTGTTTTCCAGTTTTTTGTATTGTTGATGTAATCGAAAATATTTTCTGGTAAAAGCGACATTGGATTTTCTACGGTGTAAATTTTACCATCAAAAACTCTTCCGTCTCTTTTTTCTTCACAAGCTATTATTGTATAAATCATAAATCCATAATGATGGGAAGAATCATCGGCTTACGCTTTGTCTCCTTGTAAATAAACTTTGCAAGGTCATCCTTAATAACTCCCTTCAGGTGAGTTCTGTCACCGGTTCCCTTAGACATTACTCTTAACAGCGAGTTTTCCGCAACACTGCGGGTTTCTCTCATAAGCTCCTCTGACTCTTTCACATAAACAAATCCGCGTGAAACAATGTCAGGACCTGATACAATCATTTTTGCCTTCATATCCACAGTGGCAACCACTACAACAAGTCCGTCCTCGGAAAGATGCTTTCTGTCACGAAGTACAACACTGCCTATATCGCCCACACCGCTTCCGTCAACAAGCACCTTGCCTGCGATCTCACTTCCGTTAAACCTTGCACCCTTGCGGTCAATTTCAAGAACCCTGCCGATCTCGGATATAAAAATGTTCTCTTGGGGTATACCCATAAATTCACCTATTTCCTTGTTTGCATACAGATGTCTGTATTCGCCGTGAACAGGCATAAGGTATTTGGGCTTCAGAAGTGCCATTAAAAGCTTTATTTCTTCGCGACAGGCATGGCCCGAGACGTGAACATCTTCGGTGGAATCATTAACCACCTTAACACCGTTTTTAACCAAAGCATTGATTATTTTGCCAACCAATCTCTCATTGCCCGGAATTGCACTTGAACTTAACACAACAACGTCTCTTGGAGAGATTTTAACCTTGTCGTGCTCGCTGAAAGCAATTCGGTACAGTGCAGACATCGGCTCACCCTGACTGCCCGTTGTGATAAGTGTAATATCCTCGGGGCTATATCTTTTAATATCGCTGATATCAATAAGTGTACCTTCAGGCAGATCTATATATCCAAGCTCGGCTGCCGCACCGATAACATTTACCATACTTCTTCCGAGAATGGCAACCTTTCTGCCGTGATTGTAGCTGCAGTTGATAATCTGCTGAACTCTGTGTACGTTTGATGAGAATGTTGTGATAATAAGACGTCTGTCCTCATACTGAGCGAAAATACGTTCAAGCGAAGAGCCAACCGTACGCTCGGAAGCGGTAAAACCGGGTCTTTCTGCATTTGTGGACTCACAAAGCATAAGTGTAACACCCGATTTGCCGATTTCACCGATGCGGGTTATGTCCATCATTTTTCCGTCAATCGGGGATACGTCAAGCTTAAAGTCACCTGTATGGAATACAGTTCCTACCGGAGTTTTAAGCGAAATTGCACAGGCATCTGCAATAGAATGATTTACGTGGATAAATTCGGCTTTAAAAACACCGAGATTTATTACATCGCCTGCTTCAACTGTATAAAGCTCCGGATCAAATGCCGGAGGATTTTCATCAAGTTTTCCCTCAATAATTCCGAGAGAAAGTCGTGTTCCGTAAATCGGAACATTTATCTGTTGGAGTAAATAGGGAACTGCACCGATATGGTCCTCGTGACCGTGAGTTATAAGAATTCCGCGAATCTTGTGTGCGTTTTTCACAAGATACGAAATGTCGGGAATAACCAAATCTACACCTAACATTTCGTCATCGGGGAATCCTAAACCGGCGTCAACAACCACAATATCATCGCCGTACTCGAAAACGGTCATATTTTTACCGATTTCCTGTAATCCGCCGAGAGAAATTACACGCAGTTTGCCGTTTACTCCTCTGCTTTTTTCTTTTTTCATAATATATCTGTCTTTAAAATTATTTTCAAATTAAGTGTGTATATTTATAAATCTGCTTTAAGAACGAATTAAAAAATAAATACCGATTGTTACTATAAATGTAAGAAATGCACCTAGAAAGAAGGGAACGAAAAAGTCAGACTTTGACTTATTTCCTTCCCCTCTTATTCGCATTTCCTTGCCGTCAAGACTTTCTTTAATTATCCGATTGGCCTCATAGACCATATCACTTTGCTCAATATGAGCTTCTTCACCCTTGCGACTGACGACAAAATATGCCTCATCAAAGAGGTGACTGCCTGTATCTTTCAGAAAAATAACTTTTTTTTGATATCCCCTCACCGTTAGCCCTCACTTAATCTTTTCTATCATTATAGACAAAAGACAGTGTATTATTCAGGGCTAACGGTATTTTTCAGGAATATGTATGACAAATCTTACTTTCTACCGAAGAGTCGGAAGAATCCACCCTTCTTAGCGGGCTCGTTCTTGGGCTCTTCTTCAGATACGATATCCTCAAGAAGAATGGGGCTGGGAACTGTGTCGATCTTGGGCTCTTCAACTACGGGTGCCTGAGCAGGAGCAGCAACAGGAGCTTCTACAGGAGCGGGCTGTGCAACAGGAGCTGCAACAGGAGTTGCTACGGGTGCGGGCTGTGCAACGGGAGCTGCAACAGGAGTAGCTACAGGAGCGGGCTGTGCAACAGGAGTTGCAACGGGAACTGCAACAGGAGCGGGCTTAACAGCAGGTGCCTTGGGAGCGGGCTTTGCTGCCTTAACCTTTTCTTCTGCCTTAGGAGCATCCTGCTTGGGAGCTCTCTTTTTCTTCTTCTTTTCGGGAACAGGAATCTCAATGCTGTCGTCAAGAAGCTCGTCAATAGAAATTGTGAAGAGAAGCTTCATCTCAAGAAGCTTTGGAACTTCGGGATAAGACTGTCCGCTTTCCCACTTATAAACGGCCTGTCTGGAAACGCCTACTGCACTTGCAAAGTCGTCCTGGGTAAGCCCTTTGGATTTTCTGAGAATAACGAGTTTTTCCTTGAATGTCATGGTAAATCCTCCTTACCGCATTATATGCGGATTTATTAATTTATTTTATTATTTTATTTACTTATTATTCTATGCCAAAAACTTAGTTTTCGGAATTTTGAACCTGATCTTCGCTTACAGCAGGAGTGTTTTCTGCTTCTGCCTCATCGCTCTGTTTTTCAATTTCTTCTGCCTTTTCAAGTCTTGCAACATTATTAATGGTGCATCCATCATCAAGACGCATAAGAATTACACCGCTTGCAGTTCTGGAATAAATATTAATACCTGATACATTTGTTCTGATAATAGTACCTTCGTTTGTGATAAGCATTATATCGTCATCATCCGAAACTGTAACAATAGCTGCCAGCTTACCTGTCTTTTCACTGATATTGTGACAGGTTACACCCTTACCGCCACGGTGCTTCATTTCGCGGAAGTCAGAGAAGAGTGTTCTCTTACCCATACCGTTCTCGGTTACGGTAAGCAGTGACTTTTCTTCATCAACCACGCATACACCTACTACAACGTCGTCGCCCTGAAGGGTTATACCGCGAACACCTCTTGCCCCGCGTCCCATAGAACGAACATTGTTTTCGTCAAATCTTACAGCAAGACCTTCTCTTGTAGCAAGAATAAGCGATTCATCACCCTTGGTGTGTCTAACAAAGATAAGCTCGTCATCCTCGTCAAGATTAATTGCAATCTTACCGCTCTTTCTCTGATACTCAAACTCGGAGAGGAGAGTTCTCTTGATAACACCAAACTTGGTTACCATTGTAAGATATTCGCCCTCAACGAATTCGGTAATGGGAATAATTGCGGTTACAAACTCGCCGTCCATAAGTTCTATAACATTTACAAGGTTTGTACCCTTGGCGGTTCTGCCTGCCTCGGGAACTCTGTATGCCTTCTTAGCATAAACACGTCCCTTATTGGTAAAGAACATAAGGAAGGAGTGGCTGTTCGCTACAATAACATCCTCTACAAAGTCATCTTCCTTTGTTGTCATACCGATTACACCCTTACCGCCTCTGTTCTGTGCAGAATAAACATCTGCTCTCTGACGCTTGATGTATCCGGTATGTGAAACGGTAATTACGCAGGTGTGTCTTTCAATAAGGTCTTCAAGGTCAATTTCCTCGGTGGCCTCGGTAAGCTCAGTTCTACGCTCGTCACCGTATTTCTTTTTAATTTCTTCAAGCTCGCCTTTGAGAATACCCTCAAGCTTTTCCTCGCTCTCAAGAATAGAACGAAGCTCTGCAATAAGAATCTCAAGCTTTGCTATTCTGTCCTCAACCTTCTGTCTTTCAAGGCCGGAAAGCTTACCGAGAGTCATCTCTACAATTGCCTGTGCCTGAACGTCGGTAAGACCGAATCTTTCGCAAAGCTGAAGCTTCGCATCAGGGATAGAAGCCGAGCCCTTGATAATCTTGATTACCTCGTCAATATTGTCGGTTGCAATTCTGTAACCTTCAAGAATATGTATTTCACGAAGTGCTTTTTCAAGATCAAATCTTGTTCGTTTTTCTATAACTTCCTTCTGGAAACCGATGTATTTGTCAAGTATAGTTGGCAAATTAAGAGTTTTTGGCTCTCCACCGTCTATAACAAGCATATTTACAGAGCAGGTGTCCTGAAGCTGTGTGTACTTGTAAAGCTGATTAAGAATTACCTCTGCATTGGCATCACGGCGATACTCAACAACGATTCTCATACCGCCTCTGCCCGACTCATCACGAAGGGCGGTAATTCCTTCAATTTTCTTTTCCTTTACGAGATTTGCCATACTTTCAATAAGCATAGACTTATTAACCATATAAGGAATTTCGGTAAAGATAATTCTTCTGTGTTCATCCTCAATTACGGCTCTCGCTCTTATATAAATCTTACCTCTTCCTGTTTCATAGGCCTCTCTTATTCCTCTGGAACCGTAAATAACTGCGGCGGTGGGGAAGTCAGGGCCCTTGATAAACATCATAAGATCGTCAACCGTACATTCGGGATTATCAATTCTGTAAACTATTCCGTCAATAACCTCGGTGAGATTATGGGGAGGAATATTTGTAGCCATACCAACAGCAATACCAACAGAACCGTTAATAAGCAGGTTGGGAAGGCGGGAGGGAAGTACGGTGGGCTCGTCTCTTGTATTGTCAAAGTTTCTTGTCATAGGAACGACATTTTTCTCAATATCGCTCATCATATAATTTGCAATACGAGCCATTCTCGCCTCGGTATAACGGTATGCGGCTGCACCGTCACCGTCAACGTTACCGAAGTTTCCGTGTCCCTCGATAAGAGGATAACGGAGAGAGAAGTCCTGTGCCATTCTTACCATAGTGCCGTAAACCGCACTGTCACCGTGAGGATGGTATTTACCAAGCACGTTACCTACTGTGGTTGCAGACTTTCTGAAGGGACGGTCGTGGGTGAGATTGTCCTCATACATAGCATAAAGGATTCTTCTCTGACCGGGCTTCATACCGTCACGCACATCGGGAAGTGCTCTTGAGGTAATAACACTCATCGAATACTCGATAAATGACTGTCTTACCTCCTTTTCCATATCGCGATTTTCTATTCGCTGCTGAGGGAATTCTATATCCTGGCTTTTATATGAATGTTCCATTTTATTCCCTCCTTAAATATCAAGATTTTCTACGAACTTTGCGTTCTTTGTAATAAATTCACGTCTGGGCTCAACCATATCACCCATAAGAACAGAGAAGATTTCATCGCATCTTAAAGCATCATCAATTGTAACTTTAAGCAGTGTTCTTCTCTCGGGATCCATTGTGGTCTCCCAAAGCTGCTCTGCATCCATTTCACCAAGACCTTTATATCTCTCGGATTCAACGCCCTTTACACCAAGCTCTTCAATCGCCTGGTTCTTTTCTTCCTCTGTAAAGGCATATCGAAGCTGTTTACCCTTATAAACCTTGTAAAGCGGGGGTTGTGCAAGATATATGTGTCCCTGCTCGATAAGAGGTCTCATATGACGGAAGAAGAAGGTAAGAAGAAGTATTCTGATATGCGAACCGTCAACGTCCGCATCGGCCATAATGATAATCTTGCCGTAACGAAGCTTTTCAATATCAAAATCGTCACCGATGCCGCAACCGAGTGCCTGAATAATAGGAATAATAGATGTGTTGGAATAAACCTTATCAAGTCTCGATTTTTCTACATTAAGAACCTTACCTCTGAGGGGAAGAATAGCTTGGAAACGGCTGTCACGGCAGTTCTTTGCAGAACCACCCGCACTGTCTCCCTTTATAAGATAAACTTCAGTAAGTCGTGTTTCCTTTTCGTTACAGTCTGCAAGCTTTCCGGGAAGGGTAGAAACCTCAAGAACATTCTTACGTCTTGTAAGCTCTCTTGCCTTTCTTGCCGCCTCTCTTGCACGGCTTGCCGCCATTGCTTTTTCAATTATCATCTTTGCTTGAGAAGGATTTTCATCAAAATATTCCTCAAGCTTTTTGTCAACGATAGAGTCTACAAGAGTTCTGATTTCAGAGTTACCAAGCTTTGCCTTGGTCTGAGACTCGAACTGTGCATCTGTAAGCTTTACAGAGATAATGGCAACAAGTCCCTCTCTTACGTCCTCGCCCGAAAGTCCCTTGTCATCGCCCTTAATAACACCGCTTTTTCTCGCGTAATTATTAATTGCTCTGGTAAGTGCAGACTTAAATCCGGTCTCGTGAGTACCGCCCTCGATAGTTGACATATTGTTTGCGAAGGATATGATGGTTTCATTGTAGCTGTCGTTATACTGCATAGCGACCTCTGCAATAGATCCGTCACGTTCACCCTTCATATAAATTACGTCATTGTGGATGGGAGTTCCGCGTTTTTCGTTATTGAGATACTCAACGAAAGAGATAATACCGCCTTCGTAGTGAAGAACCTCCTCACGCTCCATTCCCTCTCTTGTGTCGGTAAGAATAATCTTAACACCTGCATTAAGGAATGCCTGCTCTCTCATTCTTGTAAGAAGAATATTATAATCGAATACAGTTTCCTCAAAAATTTCGGGATCGGGCTTAAATCTTACGTACAAGCCGTGTTTGCCGTCAGAATCACCCTCGCACTTGAAGGGACGTGCAACCGCACCCTTTTCGAATCTTTCGGTATATTTCTTGCCGTCTCTGCAGTTTTCTACCTCTACCCACTCGGAAAGAGCATTTACAACAGATGCACCAACACCGTGAAGACCGCCGGCAATCTTATAACCTTCTCCGCCAAACTTACCGCCTGCGTGAAGAACGGTGTAAACTACTTCAAGTGTGGGAAGTCCCAGTTTTTCGTTCATACCCGAGGGAATTCCTCGGCCGTCATCCTGTACCGATACACTGTTATCGGGCCAGATAGTGATTTTTATATAATCACACTCACCCGCAAGTGCCTCGTCTATTGAATTGTCTACGATTTCGTAAACCAGATGGTGAAGTCCTCTTATCGAGGTTGTACCTATGTACATACCCGGACGTTTTCTTACTGCCTCAAGTCCTTCAAGCACCTGTATTTGACTGTCATCGTAGCCCTTGGTTTCTACTTGATTTGTCATACCTTGTTTTTGCCTTTCAAAAAGCTTTATTTCATTTATACTTAATCATCATATATAGTTTCATTTATTCTCGCCAAAAGTCCCTTTGATGAGATTCTTGAAAGCTTTGCTTTGCATTCTTTCCCCTCGCTTACAAGTACGAAGGATCTGGGAAGATCATCGTCAGAATAATCAACCGCACCCTTACGTTCAAGACCGTTTATAAAGTCCTTTCCGGTCTTTGTCACCGTAGATGTGTCAAGGTCAAAAATGCCAATTATATTCTTTTTCTTTACACTTTGTCCGTTACCTATGTGAAGATACATATCTTCCTCCCGAAACCTCGATTTCGTTGTCTGTAAAACCGATACATTCGCTTCTGTCACAGCAGGTTATAATAATCTGTTTTTCACCTTTTTCTGAGAGAACATACTTTCTGCGTCTTTCGTCAAGCTCGCTTAGTACGTCATCAAAGAGAAATACAGGATATTCGCCGCATATTTCCTTAATAACCTCTCCTTCGGAGAGCTTGAGAGCAAGAACTATTGATCTCTGCTGTCCCTGAGAAGCAAAGGATCTTGCACTTTTGCCGTTAATCTTTATTTCCAGATCATCTCTGTGAGGACCGAAGAGAGTTACACCTGCGGCAATCTCTCTGTCAATCGAAGAGGAAAGTATCCTTTTATATTCTGCCTTCACACTCTGTCTGTCCGAAAGTCCTTCGGGAACAGAGCTTTCGTAGCTGAGAGTAAGCTCTTCGCCACCTTCGGAAATGTCCTTTAAAATATCTGATGCATATTTTGTCAGACGGCTTACATAATCGGTTCGGAAAAGATAAATGTGTGATGCATATTCTGCCATTGAGTCGGACCAGGATTCAAGCTCGCGAAGATCAACGGGCAGTCCTTTTTGCATCATTTTTAATATACAGTTACGGTTTTCCAGTGCCTTTTTATAGTCGGAGTAATATTTAATATAGGGAGAATAACAGGCAGATGCAGCCACGTTAAGAAAACCGCGTCTTTCCTCGGGGCCGTCTTTTACCAGACCTAAATCGTCGGGATAAAACAGCACCGCCTTGAAGCTGCCTATCATCTCGGTTAACTTATTTATTTTATAGTCGTTCTTTTTACGCAAACGTTCTCTGCCGAAAAGAGCATATTCAAGACTTTCGTCTCCTAAATCAGATTGATATTCAAGATGGATGCGGAAGCCCTCTTTACCAAATGAAATAAGCTCCTTGTCCTCTCTGCCTCTGAAGGATTTTCCTCTTGAGAAATAATATATTCCCTCGATTACGTTTGTCTTGCCCTGGGCATTTTTTCCGTATAAAAGATTGACTCCGGCAGAAAATTCTATATCGCATTTTTCAATATTGCGAAAATTCTCCGCCTTAAATCTTTTTATAATCATCTCTGTTCGTTCATTCTTACGGGAAGAATCATATAGAAGTAATTAAAGTCATCGTCCTCTTCGGCCGGTTCAATGGTAATCGCCTGAGTGGGACTTTTAAGAGTAATCTTAATATTTTCGCCCTCTGCCACCTTAATACTGTTAATAAGGTAACGGCAGTTAAATCCAATCTCAATATCCTTTCCGTCGTGAACACACTCCATTTCGTCGGAAACACGTCCGTTAACCGATGCGGAAGTGATAGAGATAAACTGATCGTCTGTGGTAAGTTTTACATAGCTTCTGGTGCTACCCTTGATTTTTTCATCAGCAACAATATTAGCTCTTTCAAGACTGGCAAGAAATCTTTCTCTGTCAACGGTAACGAAAATATCGTTATCCTTAGGAATAATTCTGTTGTAGTCGATATAATCGCTGTCTATTGTTCTTGTGAAGAAGATGCTGTCGCCCTTCTTGATTATTGCGTGCTTTCTGGAGATATAGAACTCTACCTTTTCATCTTCTCCGTCTGCAAGGTTCTTGCTAAGCTCGCTGAGTGCGTGACCGGGAATAATAAAGGAGTAATTAATTTCGTTTTCAGCAAACAGCGAATCTATGTCGCATCTTACAGAGCAACGTGAAAGAGTATAGCTGTCGCAGGAAACAACCTCAAGATTATCATTTGTAATCTTAAAGAATGCACCGCAAAGCATAGGTCTGTTGTCGATTTCCGCAATGGAATGAGAAACTTTACCTATCATAAGACGGATTTTCTCGGAAGAAATAGAGAATCCGCGATCACCGGAAAGCTCGGGAAGGTTAGGGAACTCCTCGCCCTTCATCGCAAACATAGAGAATGATGTCTTTCCGCTGGAAATGGTGCAGTTAAGCTTATCGTTAACCTCGATAACAACCTCATCCTCGGGCATAACACGAACTGTCTGATAAAGACGCTGTGCATTGATTATATAGCTGCCGTGACGCTCAATATTAATTGCATCAAAGGTAGATCTGACACCCTTTGTCAAATCATATGTAGATATTCTGATTTTTCCGTCAACCTCGGTTTCAATAAGAACACCCTCGATAGCGGTAATTGTACCCTTATTCGAAACCGTTCCCATAGCGGGAGTGAGTTTATTAATTAAAGTGGATTTAGAAACTGTAAATTTCATATATTTTCCTTTCCCTTTGACCTGTTGGCCGAAGAATAGAGAGAATGTTTTTTTATAATAATGGTAGGTGTGGTAGTTGTAGGGAGTGTTGAAACTGTGGATATCCCGAAAAACCTTTGATTTATATGACTATTTTAGGAAAATTTTATCAACATCAAACATAGAAGAACCTGCGACGTCATTTTAGCGAAGTTTAAGACATATTTATCAACCTCGTACAAATACCTCGTCAACAGTATTTTTTCCACATTTCAACATTTTCCCTTGAAAAATTAATCACCCTTAATTTCCTTAATGAGTACATTTAACTCGCTTTCGTAATTCTTTACGGTTCTGATATTAAGCTCGATTTTGTTTAAGGATGAGATGATTGTGGAATAATCCCTGCCGAATATCTTTCCGATTTCCTTTAAGGACATATCGGTTAGCTTTCTGATTATATAAATCGCAATATGTCTTGCACTTGCGATACGATCGGTCTTTTTCTTGGATTTAAGGTCTTCGATGGACACACCGTATTTCTTGCTTACTCGCAGAAGAACCTTTTCCACTACGGCATCATTGGGAATATTACCGGGATCGACAATAGAAATAACATTGTCAATAGATTCTTTCGTTATTTCAAGACCGGTGAAGGAGTGAATTGCATAAAGCTTCTTCAGTATTCCCTCGATCTGTCTTATGTTGTTGTTAAGTCGCTCGGCGATATAGTCGATAAGATCGGGTTGCATCGAAAGTCCCATATCATCCGACTTTTTCTTGATAATAGCCGTACGAAGCTCGAATGAAGGTGGCTGAATATCTGCAATCAAACCCCATTCAAATCTGGTACGAAGTCTTTCCATAAGAGGATTTATCTCTTTTGGTGGACGGTCAGAGGTAAGGATTATCAGCTTTTCTGCCTCATAGAGAGCAGAGAAGGTATGGAAGAATTCTTCCTGCGTGGACTCCTTTCCTGCAATAAACTGAATATCGTCTATCATAAGAACGTCGGCAGAGCGATATTTTTCCTTAAACTCGGATGTAGAATGATTGGAAATCGCATCTATAAGCTCGTTTATAAAGGTTTCGCTCTTTTTATAAACAATTTTCAAATTGGGATCTTTTTTCTTCATGTGATTCATTATCGCATAAAGAAGGTGGGTTTTACCAAGTCCCGAATGACCGTAAAGGAAGAGAGGATTGCAGTAAGAAAGATCATTTGCCACAGCATAGCAAACCGCCTTTGCAAACTTGTTGGATTCACCCTCTATAAAGTTATCGAAGGTGTATTCATCAAGCAGGGTTCGCTTGTCGGGAGTGGTGTTGAGAATTTTTTCAATCTTTTTTTCCTTTTCTTCGCTCTTTTCAAGTGACTCCCTCTCAAAATGTTTTTCCATATTTTCGGAAGGAGTAGGTATACTTGGAGCAAAGCTTGAATCCTCATCAAGAGAATAAATTTCTATTTCTACCGAGAAGCCGATAACCTCGGCAAGAGTTTCTTTGATAAGAGTTATGTATCTGGTGGAGAGTATCTGCTTTCTCAACTTGGTGGGGGTAGAAAACACCGCACGGTTTTCGTCAAGAGAGGTAAGGTTAAAATCTCCGAACCAGAGGTCGAACGAGGATTGAGGAGAGCCGGTTTTTTCACGAAGCCCTTCTTTCATCGCGATAGATATTTCTAAAAGCTCGTTCATCTTGAAACTTCCTTTCTATTATTACTGTCTTTAATATAATACAGTATATTATAACATATATAATAGAAAAAATCAAGATAATACTGTAAAAAAATATTTACATAATTTAACCGTTCGGTTTAAAAGTATAGTTTACATTCTTTTGGACTTTGTTTTGAATAAAACAGAGGTAAAAAGGCCGAAAAGTAGGGCTGCCGTAATGCCTGCCGCAGAGGATGTTAATCCGCCTGTCAGAACACCGATAAGACCGTCTTTGTCTACTGCCTCTCTCACCCCTTTTGCAATATTTGCACCAAAGCCGATAAGAGGAACAGACACCCCTGCACCGAATATTTCAAACATCGGTTCGTACAGTCCAACTCCGAAAATCAACACGCCCAGCGACACGTAAACTACCAAAATTCTTGCAGGAGTAAGTCTTGTAAGATCAATTAAAAGCTGAGCAAAAACGCATATTACACCGCCCGAAACAAATGCCAAAAGATAATCTGTTAATTCCATTTTTTGTCTTCTCCTTTACGCGATTCAAGTCTGATAAGAGGTGCTATTCCGTAGATGTTTTCGCCCTGTAAAATGCTTGAAGGACTCATAAGAGCACCGGTTGAAAGAAAGAGCATTTTTCGAATATTTCCTTCCTTTAAAAGCGGCAAAAAGTGACAGGCAAGAACCGATGCCGAAGTTCCGCAGCCGGATGCTCCGCTATGTGCATCCTGCTTTTTCATATCGTATAAAAGAAGACCGCAGTCGTTGTGATGTCTTTCTGCACCGGGAAGCTCCTTCGAAAGAAGCTCTCTCAGTATATCCGATCCAACACGGCCCAGATCGCCTGTTATTATACAGTCAATATCCTGTATGTTTTCGCCCGATTCCTCAAAATATGCCTTAATTGTATCAAACGCAGCGAATGCCATTGCTCCACCCATATTTGCACCGTCGGAGGTAGAGCCGTCAACAATTCTTCCGGGCATATATTCGGTTATCATAACATCGCCCCGGCCCCGTGCCAGAATAAAAGCACCTGCGGCAGTAGATGTCCATTGTGCTGTGGGAGGTCTTTGTCCGCCGTATTCTATCGGTGTACGAAACTGCCTTTCCGCAGCCGAATTGTGCGATGTTGTAAGTGCCGCACCCATAATCATTGTGTCAGAGGAGTCAATGAAGGAAGAAAGCATCATAATCGACTCTGTACAGGTGGAACAAGCACCGTAAACACCGAGAAAGGGAATACCGAAACAGGAAAGGCCGGTAGATGATGCAACACATTGATTTTGCAGATCTCCCGCAACAAGAAGCTCTAAATCCGAATGGGAAAGTCCGGCTTTCGAGAGGGAAGTGTTAAGTGCAACCCGTCCCATTTCCGCCTCTGCGATTTCCCAGGTTTTCTGTCCGAATTTGTCACTTACGTCGCAAAAATCAAATTTATCTCCAAGAGGCCCCCGTCTTTCTTCGTATCCTCCAACCGATGCCCAGCTTTTAAAATGAATTGGTGTTTTAAGCCGTGTTATTCTGTTCATTATATCATTCCTTCCACTAATCCGTAAACGTAGTAAATAAGTCCGTAGACCACACCCGAAAGCAATCCGTAGAGGATAACAGGGCCTGCTACCGTATAGATTTTAGCCCCGACTCCCATAACATAACCCTCGCTTTTTGCATCCATTGCCTGACTTACGACGGCATTGGAAAAACCGGTTACAGGAACAAGTGTACCCGCACCTGCATATCTTGCAATATTGTCAAAAATACCGAGTCCGGTAAGAAGTGCGGCCACAAAAATCAGTGTGACAGTAACTAAAATTCCCGATGTTTTTTTGTCGCAACCAAGATATAAATAAAGCTGAGAAAGTCCCTGTCCGATAGCACAAATCAGCCCTCCAAAGAGAAAAGCCAATACAGAATCTTTTAAAATTGTTGATGTGGGTGAATGTTTTTTTATCAGTTCTTTTTTGTCTCTATGATCCATTTTTTAATCCAATCTGCTAACTATAATTTACATTTTATATATTTTTTCGGGTTTAAACACATTATTTCACGGTTTTACATTTCTTATTCACGTGTTCGGAAATTGCAAGAAAAAACAACAAAAAATAACTTTTTTTCACAAAGCATTGATTATTTCAAAAAAATGTGATAGAATAGTGAAAAACAAGTAAGGAGCAAAGACATGAGCAAAGAGTTTATTGAAGAGTCGGGTAACAATGTAAATGAAACCGAAGGTAAAACCGAATATGCTTACAAGAATGTTATCAGGGACAAGCATCAACGCCGTACTTGGTCGGTTGCATCTCTTATTCTCGCTGTTTTGTCGCTGATTTTCCTTTTCTGGCCTTGGGTTAGTCTTGTACTCGGTATCCTTTCGGTTGGTGCGGCAGCAATTTCGAGAAAGAACCTGGGATATTTTGACAAGATTTCTCTCGCCTCTATGATTATTGCAATTTTCGGTGTTGTTTTCGCTATCGTAGGCATAGCATTCGCCGATCTTCTTGCAGGTATCTTTTCCTGATAAGTAATAACTTAATAACCAAAAGCAAAGGGCATCTTTTCTTGCACCTTTGCTTTTCTTTTTTGGCGGAAAAATGTATTTTTATTCTCTATTTACGGTTTTCTTGGTAAAGAAACACTTAATTTACATTTTTTTAGTCGAATAATGAAGGATTTTATAGCTATCTGTACTTGACTTTTAGCACTTGTTATGCTATTATTTATAAGATGTAGTATTATAAATATTTTGTTATTTTTTTATCAAATTTTATAAAACAATTTCAATACGCCGTTTCTACGGCAGAATGGAGAGAAAGCGAATGTTTAAATTAGGAACATTGAAAATTCCTCACAGAAAGCATACCGCCGACATGACAGGTTCGAGAATCCCCACTCCGAGTTCGGTAACCCTTCCCATGTCACAGTACATCGGTACGCCCGCTGTTCCAATCGTTAAGGTTGGCGAAAAGGTCTGTGTTGGAACAAAGGTTGCAGAGGCAAACGGAAAGCTTAGTGCTTGTATCCACTCCCCTGTATCCGGAACCGTTAAGAAGATTGGCGATTTCCTTCTTTCTAACGGTAAAAACTGTCAGGCGATTACCATTGAATCGGATGGTGAGATGACACCTGATTCCGGCATAACTCCCCCCGTTGTTAAAACCGCTGAGGAGCTTTGCTTGGCAATCCGCGAAAGCGGTCTTGTTGGTCTTGGTGGAGCAGGTTTCCCCACAGCAAACAAGCTTGAAAACGCTATCAGCAAGGAGGTTGACACCATCATCATCAACGGTGCAGAGTGTGAGCCCTACATTACCGTTGACAACCGTACAATGATTGACGGTGCTGAATACGTTGCTCGCGGTGTTAAGATTATCGAGGAGTTTATTCCCGGTCCTCAGCAGATTATTATTGCTGTTGAAAAGGATAAGGTTAATGCCATCAACAAGATGAACGAGCTCTTCGGCAATGATCCTAAGGTAAAGGTTGTTACACTTCCCAAAAAATATCCTCAGGGATCTGAAGAGGTACTTATTTATAATCTCACAGGAAGAGTTGTTCCCACCGGAAAGCTTCCTTCCGACGTTGGCTGTGTTATGTTTAATGTAACATCTGTTGCCTTCTTCGCGTTCTATCTTGAAACCGGTATTCCCTTCGTATGGAAGACGGTTACCGTTGACGGCTCTGCGGTTAAGTCGCCTAAGAATGTTACCGCACCTATCGGTACAAGTATTCGCGACATACTTACCTTTGCAGAAGCAGATTTTGAGGATATCGGAAAGGTGCTTTACGGCGGTCCTATGATGGGTATTGCCGCATACTCTCTTGACGATCCCATCTACAAGAACACAAATGCGATTATCGCTATGAATAAGAAGGAGTCTCTTCCCAAGGCACAGTATGCTTGTATTCATTGCGGAAGATGTATTGCAAAGTGTCCTGTAGGACTTAATCCCACCGCTTTTGTTAAGGCGATGAATATCTCGGACAGAAACGAGCGTGCTGCTGCTCTTGAAAAGGCAAACGTTCTCGGTTGTATCGACTGCGGCTGCTGTTCTTATATTTGTCCCTCTCGCCGTCCTCTTGTTGAAACCAACAGATTGGCTAAAAACGACCTGCGTAAAACGCAGGAAATGAATAAAGATTAAGGAGGCAAAACGAAAAAATGAATAAACTTATTGTTTCATCCTCCCCTCATATCAAGGCAAAAACAGATACACCCCGCATAATGCTTGATGTTATCATTGCTTTGATTCCCGCATTGATTGCAGGTGCTCTTATCTACGGCTTCAGTTCTTTAATTGTAGTTGCTACCTGCGTAATCACTTCGGTTGTATCAGAATTTATTTTCAACCTTATTGTTAAAAAGAAACAGACCATCTTTGACCTTTCCGCAATTATCACAGGTCTTATTCTCGGTCTCAGTCTTCACGCAGCTACTTCTATCTGGATGTGCGTTGTTGGCTCTGTATTTGCAATTATCGTAGTTAAGTGTCTCTTCGGCGGTCTTGGTGCAAACTTTGCTAACCCTGCTGCTACCGGAAGAATATTTATGCTTATCTGCTTTAACAAGGTTGTTGCAGGCGGTGTTACCCCTGCTGCTCCTGACCTTATCACAGGTGCAACTCCCCTTCCTCAGATCGGAACAGAGGAAAAACTTCCCTCTCTTCTTGAGATGTTCCTCGGTAACAGAGGCGGAGCGATTGGTGAAGCTTGTATAGCTGCTCTTGTTCTTGGCTTTATTTACCTTGTTATTCGCGGTGTAATCAACTTTGAGGTTCCCGTTATTATGGTAGGTACAGTATTTGTTCTCTACCTTGCAACAGGCAGCAGTGTAAACGAGTCTCTTTATCAGATTCTTGCGGGCGGTCTTATATTCGCGGCTGTATTTATGGCTACCGACTATGTTACCACTCCTATGACACGCGCAGGTAAGATGATCTTTGCCTTTGGTGCAGGTCTTCTCACCTTCCTTATCAGAGAATACGGATCCTATCCCGAGGGAGCTTCCTTTGCAATTCTCTTTATGAACATTCTCTCCCCCTATATCGAGAGCTGGACAAAGCCCAGAGCTTTGGGAAAGAGAGGTAAGAACTAATGGATATTAAAAAGTCATTAAAAGACGTTTTGGTTCTTTTCTTAATTTGTGTTATTTTTGGTGCGGCACTTGCTGCTACCAATATGCTTACCGCTGATACAATCGCAGAAAAGCGTTATCAGCAGAAGCTTGAAGCATACTATGCCGTAATGCCCGACGATGCTGTGTTTGATGAAAGCAGCGATGTTGACATTACTAAGTATGCCGGTCTTCCCGCAACCGTAAAGGGCGCGAAGAAGGAAAACAACGGTTTGGGCTATGCTATCGAAGTCGAAACAAAGGGTTACGGTAGCGGTATGGTTATTATTGTAGGCGTTTCTCCCGACGGTATCATTTACGGTGCTACCTGCTCTCAGTCTAATGAGACAAACGGTGTTGAAAAGTCCTACGGCGATAATTTCAAAAATTTGGATATG
Organism: Eubacteriales bacterium; assembly: GCA_045538685.1. Taxonomy (GTDB): domain Bacteria; phylum Bacillota; class Clostridia; order Oscillospirales; family CAG-272; genus UBA1740. The sequence goes on from JAZSRX010000044.1 coordinate 25,027, forward strand.
GAAGGTGTTGGCGGAGTTGATCTTATTGCCGGCTCTACCATGACCACAAATGCGTACCGTAATGCAGTTGTTGATGCTATTAATGCTGCTACAATTATCGGTGGCGGACGTACAGAAGAGCAGAAGTACAACGATGCTATAAACGAGGCACTTCCTGCCGGAAACGGTGAATTTACAAAGGTAGTTCTTCTCGCCGCTGTTGAAGGTATCGATGCTATTTACGAGGCAACCAACGGCGAAGGTTACGTTTGCGTAATCGGTACAAACTCCAAGGGTGTATTCATCGGTGTTGACAAGGACGGTAACGTTGTTGGTAATCATACTGATGAGCACAAGGCACTTGCCGAGGCAGCTATTGCAAGTGTTAAGGCAAATGTAACAGTAGACGTTGATCTTTCTCAGTATGCAGACAATGCTGTAATCAGAGATCGCGTAAATTACGTAAAGAAGACTGCCACAGGCACATATATGATCGAAATCAAGACTACAGGAAACTGGGATAAGAACAATCCTATCGTTCTTCTTGTAATTATTGATGCAAACAAGCAGATTGTAAACATCCAGACTGTAAGCTACGGAGCAGATGAAACTCCCGGTGACGTACAGCTTCAGGATGGTGCGTTCAACACAAGCTTCATTGGTAAGAATGATGTTGAGGCAGGTGCGGTTGACACCGTTGCAGGTGTAACCTATACAACCACTGCATATAAGAATGCAGTTCTTGATGCATTTAATGTTTATACACTTCTTCAGGGCGGCGATGTTGACTTCCGTACAGAAGAAGAAAAGTTCCAGGATGCTCTTGAGGCAGCTCTTCCCGAGGGTGGTGAAGAATTCGAAAAGGTAGTTCTTCTTTCCGCTATTGAAGGAATTGATTCTGTTTACGAGGCAACCAACGGTGCAGGTTATGTATGTGTAATCGGCACTGATTCTACCGGTGTATTCATCGGTGTTAACGCAGAAGGTGTTGCAGTTGGTGAGGTTAGTGCAGAGCACAAGGCACTTGCTGAGGCAGCTATTGCAAGCATTAAGGCAAATGAGGCAGTAGATGTTGATCTTTCTGAATATGCAGACAACACTCTTATTGCAAACTCTGTTAACTCTGTAAAGAAGACCGGAACAGGCACATATATGATCGAAATCAAGACTACAGGCAACTATGATAAAGACAATCCCATTGTTCTTCTTATAGTTATTGATGCAAACAAGCAGATTGTAAACATCCAGACCGTAAGCTACGGAGCAAATGAAACTCCCGGTGATGCACAGCTTCAGGACGGTAAGTTCAATACAAGCTTTATCGGCAAGGATGAGACGGCTGCAGGTGATGTAGATACTGTTGCAGGTGTAACCTATACAACCACTGCATACAAGAACGCAGTTCTTAATGCATTCAGTGTTGTTAAGATTCTTGAAGGTGAAGATGTTGACACCAGAACCGAGGAAGAAAAGTTCCGGGATGCTCTTGAAGCAGCTCTTCCCGAAGCAAACGGTGAGTTTACTAAGTACTTCAGGGTTGAAGTAATTGAAGGTGTTGACTTTATTTACAAGGCAACTAACGGTGCAGGTTATGTATGTGTAATCGGTACTGATTCTACCGGTGTATTCATTGGTGTTAACGCAGAGGGTGTTGTAGTTAACGAGGTTGAAGCAGAGCATAAACTTATCGCTGAAACCGCTATTGCAAAGGTAATGGCAACCGAAATTACTGATGTTGACGTTTCTATGTACAATCAAAGCGGAGTTGCTACAGATATAAGAAGAATCTTCAGAGCTATCAATTATGTTCAGAAGACTTCGACAGGTAATTACATCATCGAAATCAAGTGTGACGGTCACGGTTGGAAGGGCGATCCTTCTCACGAGCAAGCATCCGGTGAGCGTTATGTAATTAAGGTATGTATATCTTCTGATGGTGTAATTATTGATTCCCAGACAATAAGTCACAGCGAGACTTCCACTTGGGGCGGTCCTCAGCTTGAGGATGGAGCATATAACTCCAACTTCATTGGCAAGAATGAGACAGAGGCAGGCGGAGTTGATACCGTTGCGGGAACAACTAATACTACCGGTGGATATAAGGAAGCTATTCTTCGTTGCTTCACTGCAATCACTATTATTGAAGGAGGTGCCAACTAATGAATAAGAAAAGCAAGCTTGGTATTGTACTTAAAGGTATTATTGCCGAGAACCCCGTTCTCGTTCTCGTGCTTGGTACCTGTCCCGCACTTGCGGTTTCAAACAGCATTGTTTCCTCGATTATTCTTGGTATTGCTGCAACATTGATTCTTATATGCTCTAATATGGTTATCTCTCTTCTCAGAAAGATAATTCCCGACACAGTTCGTATTCCTTGTTACATCGTAGTTATTGCAAGCTTTGTTACACTTGTAATGATGGTATGTGAAGCGACATTGCCTCTTGATGTTTACGATGTTATTAAGAAGTGGCTTGCACTTACAGTTGTAAACTGTATCATTCTCGGCAGAGCTGAGATGTTTGCAAGAAAGAACAAGGTGTTCGATTCTGCTCTTGACGGTCTCGGAATGGGTATCGGTTTCCTCTTTGCCCTTGTTTTAATGGCTATTATCAGAGAGGTTCTCGGCACCGGTGTAATCAAGCTTGAAGAGCTTGGTATGAAAAACATCACCATTCCCGGACTTTGCGATTATAATATTCCCATTCTTACACAGGCCCCCGGCGGATTCCTTGTATACGGTATTCTTATTGCTGTTGTTAATGCAATCGGTCCTAAGAAGGGTGCTGAAAAGAGAAAGAACTTCTCTTGCGAAAACTGTCCTTCTGCTGCAATCTGCGGCAAGGTTTCCTGCTCTGAAAACAGCGAGCTTGTTTCCGCAAGCAAGAATAACACTCTTGTAGAAAATCAGAACGCAAAGGAGGAAGCATAAATGGATTTCAAAATGATACTTTATATAATCATGATGGGCGTATTTGTAAATAACTACGTTCTTCAGAAGACCACAGGTATTTGTCCCTTCCTCGGCGTTTCCAAAAAGGTTGACCAGGCGGTTGGTATGGGCTTTGCGGTTACTTTCGTAATGCTTGTTGCTACTGCGGTTACCTGGCCCATTCAGAAGTTTCTTCTTGAAAAGTATAAGCTTGAATATCTTCAGACAATCGTTTTCATTCTCGTTATTGCATCTCTCGTTCAGTTCGTTGAGATCGTACTTAAAAAGTGCATCCCCGCACTCCATAAGTCACTTGGTGTATACCTTCCTCTTATCACAACAAACTGTGCGGTTCTCGGTATCGCAATAGATAACCTTACTCTTGATTACGTTAAGACCTTTGGTGACGCAATGTTCTCCTCTCTTGGTGTAGGTCTCGGATTCCTTCTTTCGATGGTACTCTTTGCCGGTGTTCGTTCCAGAATTGAGAACTGTCCTGCTCCCAAGGCAATGCAGGGACTTCCCGTAACTCTTATTGCTGCAGCTATCGTATCTCTTGCGTTCTTTGGCTTCGGTAAGGACTTTATCGGTAGTCTGCTTGGCGTAAGCATTTAAGGAGGTAGTGAAATGATTGAAGCATTAATTGTAATTGGTGTAATTGCTCTGATTTGTGCCGTTCTTCTTACCGTTTCCGCAACCGTTTTTGCGGTTCCTGTTGATGAGAAGGCCGCGGCGGTTCGTGACTGCCTTCCCGGTGCAAACTGCGGTGCGTGTGGCTTCTCCGGTTGTGATGGCTACGCAGCCGCTCTTTCCCAGGGAAAGACCGATAACCCCAGTCTTTGTACTCCTGGCGGTGCAGACGTTGCTGCTCAGATTGGTGAAATTATGGGACTTGCGGCAGGTGACGTTGAAAAGAAGGTTGCTTATGTGGCTTGTAACGGAAACTGTGCTCCCGAAAACAGAAAGTTTGTTTACGACGGTATTAAAACCTGTAAAGCAGCTAAACTTAATTATGCGGGCGACCGTCTCTGTGCATATGCTTGTCTCGGACACGGCGACTGTGCAGTTGTTTGTCCCGAAAACGCAATTCATATTGATCCCGAAAAGAACATAGCTGAGGTTGATCCTCAGAAGTGTATCGGTTGCGGACTTTGTCAGAAGGCATGTCCCAACAGCATTATTCACATTGTTAAGCAGTCCTCCAGAGTTATTGTTAAGTGCTCCAGCCACGATAAGGGTGCTGTTACACGTAAGGCGTGCTCTGACGGTTGTATAGGATGTATGAAATGTGAGAAGAATTGTCCCGAGGGAGCAATTAAGGTTATTAACAACCTTGCAACTATCGACTATGATAAGTGTACGGGTTGCGGTGCTTGTCACGAGGTTTGTCCTGTGAAGTGTATTCACCTTGAAAACCTTGTTTGCGGTACTCACCTTAGCTAATTTTGTTATCAGCTTGGTTCAGGTAGCTTCGGCAACCTGAACCAAGTATTAGTCGTTTAAAAGTAAAAAAAGCAAACTGTTGTTTGCAAAAATAAGAAAAAGCGGAAAGGAAATTGAAAGATGCTAAAGAAGATTCTTGAAAATAAAAAGCTTCTTGCTGACATAATTCTTGTGTTGGTTATTCTTATTATTGCCCTTTCCGCTTTGCTTATTACCACTCTCGGCAGAGATGATGGTAAAGACAAAAATCACTCTTCGGGAGAGTCCGGAGATAAAACTGAAGCGACCAAAAACGTGGCTGTTGTTTATGTTGACGGAAAAAAGGTGGCGGAGTATCCCTTGGCAAAAGACGGAGTTTTTACCATTGAAGGCTATAACGGCGGAACAAATATTCTTGTTATAGAGGATGAAAAGGCATATATAAGCGAGGCATCCTGTCCCCAGAATGCCGGCGATGTTTCCTGTGTTGACCAGGGTAAAAAACATCGCGTAGGCGAGCTTATTACCTGTCTTCCTAACCGCGTAATAGTTGAAATTACCGGCGAAAGTGAGGATTTGCTTTCGTGAAAAATACAAAAAAACAGCTTGATACAAAGCGACTTACATTGATTTCCGTACTTATTGCGGTGGCAATGATTCTGTCCTATATCGAGTCGATGATTCCTGCGTTTGTTGCTGTTCCCGGTGTGAAAATCGGACTTTCAAATATAGCAACGGTTTTTGCTCTTTACGGTCTCGGTTGGCCATACGCAATATGTGTGTCTTTTGTTCGTGTGTGCCTGTCTGCACTTCTTTTCGGTAATGTGGAGTCCTTATTTATCAGCTTTGTTGGTGCATTTTTTGCACTGACAGGAATGATTCTTATTTCCAAAACAAAGCTTTTTTCAACCGTTGGTGTAAGTGTTGTCGGTGGTGTTTTACATAATATAGGCCAGGTTATCGCTGCCTGTATTTTGCTTAAAACCGCCTCACTTATTACTTACGTTATTCCGCTTTTGATTTCGGGAACTATTGCCGGTGTAGTAATTGGCATTATTGCAGGAAATCTTGTGGAACGAGTAAAAAAATATATATAAAAAACTCCTTTTAACCCTTCTTTTGGTGGATTATTGGGAGTTTTCTTTTTTTATTTGACAAATAATAATAAATATGGTAAAATTGAAATACACAGTTTTTCTGTGCTTGCCGCTTTTGCGGACAAATTATGGTGGAGAATGAAAAAATGAAACTCAATTACAAAAGAACCATACTTGTGGGCTTTGCATTCTTCCTGATCAGTGCTTTCTGGCAGGCATACGATGCAATTGTTCCCCTTGCGTTGACTAATCACTTTGGTCTTCCCCAGTCCATATCCGGTGTTGTTATGTCGGTAGATAACATTCTTGCAGTGTTTATGCTGCCCCTCTTCGGAGCTCTTTCGGATAAGGTGATGACAAGATTCGGCAAACGTACTCCATTTATTTTTATAGGTACGATTGCTGCCGTTCTCGCGTTTATTTCTCTTACATTTATCGACAGTTACCAGCTTTCTGCAGTTCTTGATGCAGGTATTTCCGAAAAGTATAAAGCAGCAGCAGATCTTCTTAAAGAAGCAAATGCTGCACTTAAAGAGGCAGGAAAATCCGGCAATGCAGAGCAGGTTGAAATAGCACAGGAAGCTATTAAGGCAATAAATCTTCAGATTGACGGCATAAGAAAAGAAACCCTTGACATTACTCTTGCAAATATCTGGCCTATGGTTGGATTTATCGGTGTTCTTCTTATTACCCTTATTTCTATGGCAACCTTCCGTTCTCCTGCGGTTGCTCTTATGCCTGACGTTACAATTAAGCCCCTTCGTTCCAAGGGTAATGCAATTATCAACCTTATGGGTACAGCAGGCGGTATTCTCGTGCTTGTACTCGGTATGATATTCAAGACATCAGCAAACAAGTATATGCAGTACACCGGCTACGTTGTGGCTGTATGCGGTATTATGATTGCCGGCCTTGTTGTTTTCCTCACCACAGTAAAGGAAAAGAAGTGGGCAGAGGAAATGGCAGAACAGACAGAAATACTCGGTCTTGAAGAAGCACCCAAAGAGAATAATAAAAATGCCAGATCTCTTTCCCGCGGCGAGATGAAGTCTCTTCTTCTTATTCTTGCGTCGGTTGCTCTATGGTATATCGGTTATAACTCGATTACAAGTAAGTATTCGGTTTATGCTACAAATGTTCTCTTCTTCGACTTCAACTTCACACTTATTATCGCCCAGGCGGCTGCTGTTGTGGCTTATATCCCTGTTGGTATTGTTGCATCTAAAATTGGTAGAAGAAAGACCATTCTTGCAGGTATCACAATGCTTGCGTCTGCCTTCTTCATCGGAAACTTTATCAACTTTGACACTCCCGAAATCGTAATGTATCCCGTATTTATCCTTGCGGGTATTGGTTGGGCTACAATTAACGTAAACTCCTTCCCTATGGTTGTTGAGCTTGCAAAGGGCGGAGAAGTAGGCAAATACACCGGTTATTATTACACCGCATCTATGGCGGCACAGATTGTTGCTCCCATTCTCTCAGGTGTGCTTTACGATGCCTTTGATGTAATCACAGGCGGAAACGGTATGAGAACCGTATTCTTCGCATTCGGTACAGTATTCGTTGCACTTTCCTTCGTAACAATGTTCTTTGTTAAGCACGGTGATGCTAAGGCAGATAAGCAGGGTGCACTTGAGTCGCTCGGCGGAGCAGACGATTAATTCTCTGCGAGGTTAAGGTATGATTGCTATTCCTATTTCTATTTCCGGAATCGCCGTTATTTTTCTGATCTATCTTTTGCTGATAGCACCGAAAAATGACAAAAAAATGGAAAAATACAAAAAAATAATGTATGCTCACAGAGGATTGCACAACGGAGAGAGGGCAGAGAACTCTATGTCTGCCTTTCGTGCTGCCGTTGAGGGTGGCTACGGAATAGAGCTTGACGTAAGACTTTCCAAGGACGGAAAGCTTGTTGTATTCCACGACGACACACTTGATCGCGTATGCGGCAGAGAGGGAAAGGTTATCGACTTTACCGCTGACGAGCTTGCAACATTCAAGCTTTGCGGCACTGATGACGGTATTCCGCTTTTCTCCGATGTTCTTTCACTTGTTGACGGAAAGGTTGCTCTTCTTGTTGAAATAAAGGAAAATCCCGGCGATTCTTCGGTTTCTGAGGCAACCTGTGAAATGCTGAAAAGCTATAAGGGTGACTTTATTGTAGAATCCTTTAACCCTCTTTCGCTTAAAATTGTGAAAGATAAAATGCCAAACATCCCTCGCGGCATACTCTCTCACCGCTATTATGCGTATGATGAGTACAAGAAACCTCTTTATTTCCTTTTACAGTCGCTTGTACTTAATTTCCTCTGCCGTCCTGCGTTCATAGCATACGACCACAGACACGCAAAGGCATTCGGTCTGCGTTTCCTTCGCGTAATGTTTGGTGTACCCACTCTTGCCTGGACCGTGCGTTCATCCGAAGACCAAAAAAAAGCATTTGAAAACGGCTTTGACGGTATAATTTTTGAAAATTACATTCCTTGATTCAGCTTTTTTTGAAAATATACTTGAAATATTCTTTTAAATAGTGTAAAATAGTTTTTAGCGAGTATAATTATTCTTTAGGAGGTGCGTCTATGTCAAACAAAATGAATATGTCATTTTTCAAGGCCTATATAGAGCTTGATAAGGCCTGTTCAAAATTACTTAGTGTTGAAAAGCATGGCGTTTCCGCCTATATTTCTAATCTTGTAAGTATGAGATTTGCTCCCGGCAGAAGCGATGCACTTTCAAGACTTACAAGGTACAGAAAGATCAGAAACATTCTTGCTCACGAAGAAAATGCATTTAAGGAAATTGATGACATTTCCAAGAACGATATTCAGTGGATAAACCGCTTTACAAAAAGTGTTTCGTCAAAACGCGATCCCGTTTCCCGCTATATGAGAAAGGAACGTTTCTACAACATTTGGAAAAAGCTGCGTATCGCTGTTTATATTATTTTGGCTGCATTGGGTGGCGGAGCGATTTACTTCATTATAGACATTATCTCAAAGTCTGTGGCTAAATAATTTTTTGCTAAATAATTTACAACCAAAAAAAGTGCCGTGCTTTTGGACGGTACTTTTTGCTGACTAATATCAGATTTTAATGTCGAAGCGATGCTTGCAACAAGGGCATACAACTGTATGCTTGCCCTTTTCCTTAGGCAAACGAAGATTGTTTCTGCAGGAAGGACATTTTTTGTAAACGTGGGTTTTTCTGTCTCTTTTTTTACACTTTTGAAGCTTTGCAATTTTCTTCGGTTTGTTGATAATTTTTAAGAATTTCTCGTTTTCCTGCTGCCTTTTGTAAATATTTCTTGACATTACGCGGTAAATTGAATAGAAAAGAACAACAGATTCTAAAATAAAGAGTATATAATGTCTGACGAAAAAGCTGATTACTATGAGGATAAAATATACACCGATCAGGAAATAATAAAGCTTATCAATTCCGTATCTGCCCATCATAAACCTTGCAAATCGCTCTCTGAATGAGGGGCGTCCGTTATAATTTCTCATAAATAACTCCTATATAAATAGTTGTTTTTCATTAATTAAATTATATCCGAGTAAGGTCTCCGTGTCAACGACATTGAGTTAAAGTTTACAAGAGTTTTCTGAAAAATTAACAGTTTATTATAAATTAAAAATATGTTTTTGCTTTAAGCTTTTCCTTATATCTTAGGATAAGGCCGTATGCAACACAGCCAAGAGAAAGCAGAATAATCGAGCAGAGAATCATAATCGCACAGTTCATAAAGAACTCCTGGGGAAGTGCGTTAATTATTGCGTCGGTGTTGGGGTCAAACATCCAGTTTTCTTTGCCGGGGAAGAAAATTGTGTGGAAAACTGTAAACGCCACATCAAAATTCATAGCCGCAAGACCGCCAATCAGGGCAAATCCGCCAAGGGTATAAGCACCCGAGGAGAAGGCGATATTCATTTTAAAGGGACGCCAAAGCTCAAATACTTGCTTTTTATTCAGAATAATAAGGGTTACAAAGCCCACAAGCGAGATAAGGAAGGCATAAAGATTAAGATCAAAAAGAACCTTACAGTCAACAAAGTGAGATTTTCCCGATTCGCTGTAAACAAATTCTCCTGTGCCGAATTCGTTTCCGGGAATTGTAAGATAATCAAGAAGCTCGTTATATGCCTCTATTATAGTTTCGCGGTCATAGCCGGTTCTTTCTGCAATATCCAGTGTGTCAATCTGTATATAGTAGAAGGGTCTGAAATAAATCGGCAGACCGATAGAGAATGTGATTATTAAAATTGCAATAAAGAAGCCGAGAAGCCCTGTGAGAAGTTTATTTTTCATTGTATTTTCCTTCTTTAATATAGGATAAAACTATTTTATCACATCTATAAAGAAATGTCAACAAACAAAAAAGGAACGGCGAAGGGTTCCTACCATAAAGCAGGTTTTGAACTACCGAACAAAGAAAAAGGAGTACGGACAATTTTGTTCGTACTCCTTTTCATACGCCTTGCCTGCAAGGTATAGTGTGTTACACCTTTTAGGTGTATTGTCGGGTGGTGAGCATATAAGTGAAATGTTTTGCTATCGCAAAACGTGAAATAATATGCGAATGCATATTGTGAAATATCTCGCTTTGCTCGATGTGAAATGAAATTTGTCCACGTTCGCAAAGCGAGATATTTCACATTTGCGAAGCAAATATTTCACTGCGAAGCGATTTCACTTGCCCGAATGGGCAAATTTCGTTGAGGCACCTGCGATAAAGCAGGTGCCCCGATGCCGTTCCTTTTTTAATAAATCAATAATGTGTTGTTTTTATACACCCGAGTATGCAGCAAAGCCACAGTCGATGGGAAGAACAACACCTGTGATAGCAGAAGCAGCTCTGTCATCGGTAAGGAAGAACAGACCGCCGAGAAGCTCCTCAGAGTCTACAAAACGTCCCATAGGAGTTCCGTTAAGTATCTTCGCACTTCTCGCTGTGGGAGTGCCGTCCTCGTTGAAGAGAAGGGCTCTGTTCTGGTTGGAAACAAGGAAGCCGGGAGCAATTGCGTTGCAGCGGATGCCTGTTCCTGCAAAGTGTGTTGCAAGCCACTGTGTAAAGTTGGAAATACCTGCCTTCGCCGCAGAGTATGCGGGAATCTTTGTAAGAGGAATGTATGCGTTCATAGAGGAAATGTTGAGAATATTACCGCACTTACGCTCTACCATATCCTTTGCAAAGGTCTGGGTGGGAAGAAGAGTGCCCTGGAAGTTAAGCTTGAATACGAAGTCAACACCGTTAGGATCGAGATCAAAGAAGGACTTTCCGCCTTCCTTTGCCTCGTGCTGATACTCGTTGTCGGTGGTTGCTCTGGGGTTGTTACCGCCTGCACCGTTTACAAGAATATCGCAAGGACCAAGATCGCGAAGAACCGCCTGGTGTACCTCTTCAAGAGCTATGGGATCAAGTACGTTTGCCTTGTATCCGATACAAACAAAGCCCTCGGCAGAAAGATCGTCAGCAAGCTTTTTAACTGCCTCTTCGTTAAGGTCAAGAGCAGCAACCTTTGCACCTGCCTGTGCATAAGCACGTGCCATATCACCGCAAAGAACACCGCCGGCACCTGTAACAACTACAACCTTGCCGGAAAAATCTACGTTAAGGGGAAGCTTTATCATTTTTCTTTTCCTCCGAAATTAATTGTCAAGTTTGTCAAGCATATCCCATACACCAAGCATATACATTATGCCAAGTGCTCGGTCATAAAGACCGTATCCGGGACGAACATTACCGGGACCTTCATCCCAAAGGTGTCTGCCGTGGTCGGGACGGATATATCCCTTGTAACCGCAGTCGTGGTATGCCTTGAGAATGTCAAGAATACCTGTGTCGCCGTCGCAGTCTCTGTGGCTTGCCTCAGAGAAGTCACCGTTTTCAAAGTGCTTTACGTTTCTGATATGAGCAAAAGCAATTCTGTCGCAGTGCTTTCTTACGATATCTGCTACATTGTTGTCGGGATTTGCGTTAAGCGAGCCGGAGCAAAGTGTGAGACAGTTGTAGGGATCGTCAACCATAGAAAGGAATCTGTCAATGCTGGGACCGTCAACAAGAAGACGGGGCAGACCGAAGATATCCCAAGGCGGATCGTCCATATGAATAGCCATCTTGATATCGCATTCGCGGCAGGTGGGCATAATTGCCTCAAGGAAATACTTAAGGTTTGCCCAAAGCTTTTCGTGGTCAACGTCGGCATATGCCTTGAAAAGCTCGTCAAGCTTTGCCATTCTTTCGGGCTCCCAACCGGGGAAGGACATATTGTACTTCTCGGTAAAATCGAGAATGTACTTTGCCATTGCATTGTAATCGTCCTGAATCATATTCTTTTCATAGAACAGTGCAGTAGAGCCGTCGCCAACCTCGTGGAAAAGATTAGATCTTGTCCAGTCGAAGATAGGCATAAAGTTATAACAAATAACCTTTACACCGAACTTGGAGAGGTTGCGGATTGTCTGCTTGTAGTTTTCGATATACTTGTCACGAGAGGGAAGACCGATTTTAATATCGTCGTGAACGTTTACAGATTCAACAACGTCGATGTTAAAGCCGTATTTGTCGCACTGTGCCTTAACTTCGGCAATTTCTTCCTCCTGCCAAATCTCGCCGGGCATCTTGCTGTGAAGAGCCCAAACGATTCCCTCTACACCGGGAATCTGTTTAATGTCCGACAGCTTGATACGGTCGTTACCTTCGCCGTACCAACGAAATGTCATTTTCATATTATTTTCTCCTTGTTTTAGGGGATTAATTTTCCTTTTTGGGCTTGGGTGCTTTTATCTTGTTAAGCTTCTTGTTAAGATCAAGAAGCTCTTCTTTTGTAAACTCGACATTCATCATACCGCCTGCCATAGTAAGCAAACGAAGAACTGTAAATCCGCCCATCATAGCCATCAGATCGGGAGTTATCTCAAAGCCCATTGCCTTGGGTTTTTCGCCGTTATTATTGCCCTTCTTGCCGCCGAGCATTTTACCCATAAGCTTAGCAAAAATAAGCTTGCCGCGAACAGTGGCGATAACATCGCTCATCTTGGAGTTAAGAGAAAGATGTCCTTCAACCTCCTGAATATCAAACCAGTTAAGAACAACACCCTTTTCTACAAGGCGGTATTCCTCGTTAAAGGTATCAACCTTTCTGATAAAGCTCTCGTCGGTGTGCTCGCCTGCCTTAGCAACAATCTTGCTTTCGCCAACATTCTTAACATCGAAGTAGAAGAAGTGATCATCAGCCGACTTCTTGCCAACCGATTCGCCGTTAACGAAGAGCTCAACTTCGGGAAGGTTAGAGTAAACGGTTACCTTGGTAACATCCTCAACTCTGTCAATGTATCTCTTGGAGCAGATGTGAACGAAGGGAGCTTCCTCGGGAGAACGAAGCCATGCCTTGTATGCATAGAAGGAGTCCTTCTTATACTTACGGTCCATAGTCATAAGTCCCTTGTGATTCTGTCCGTTTTCGCCGCCCTCGTTTCTTGCATCAGCACCGAAGTCAAACATATTCCATACGTGAGTTGCCCACATATACTGTCTGGAGTAAAGCTGTTTGATAAGCTCTTCGTGATAGTATGACTGATATTCCTCGGTGTAGTCGCCCTGACGGGGATCGGATGTGTGCCAGTTAAGTGCCTCACAGCCGTACTCGGAGCAACCGATGGGAATAGAGGGATGCATTGCGTGGAACTTGTCAAACCAAGGGCCGTTCATAGATGTGTCGCCGCCGTACCAGCCGAAGTAGTGGTTGTAGGAGACAACGTCGGGAATCTGGAGGTAGGGATCGTCCATCTTACACATAGAAACCGCAGCAATTGTGGTAAGACGTGTTTTATCCATCTTGTGACAAAGATCGTTAAGAATTCTGTGGTTCTCAAGAAGATCTGCGTCGGAGCCGCCGATGGAAATCTCGTTGGAAAGTCCCCAAACAACGATAGAGGGGTGGTTATAGTTCTGAGCAACAAGCTCGGTCATCTGGCTGATTGTATTGGCACGTCCTGTGGGCATATGCTTGGAAATATAAGGAATTTCCGCCCAGATTACCATACCGTACTCGTCGCAGAGATCATAGAAGTACTGGTCGTGCTGATAGTGAGCAAGACGAATTGTGGTACATCCAACCTCGTGGATATATTCCATATCCTCCTTGTGATGCTCGGGAAGAAGTGCATTACCGAATCCAAGTCTGTCCTGGTGACGGGATACACCTCGAAGGGGGTATTCCTCGCCGTTAAGAATGAAGCCCTTTACAGGATCAATCTTGAAGGTACGGCAACCGAAGCGGGAGCAAACATTGTCGATAACTTCGTCTCCCTCTACTATTTCTGCCTCGCAGCAGTAAAGGTAAGGATCGATGCGTCCGTGCCAGAGGTGAACGTCTTTAATTTCAAAAACAACTTTCTTGTCGCCGGAAACAATCTTCTGAAGCTCATTTTCATCCTTGTCATAAAGGGTGTAAGCAATCTTCTGACCGTCTTTAAGCTCTGTTGTGTAAACCTCAACCTCAATTTTTGCATCCTTACCCACAACCTCGGGAGTAATCTTGATGCCGGGAGCACCGAAATAATCAAGGTCAAAGTGACTTTCGTTTACAGTTACAATATACACGTCACGGTACAGACCGCCGTAGAAGGTAAAGTCTGCCATCTGAGGATATACGGTGTCATTGGGTGCGTTGTCAACAACAATAGCAAGGTGGTTTTCACCGTCAACAAGTCCGTCTGTGAGATTTACTCTCCAGGTGGAGTAACCGCCATCGTGGTGAGCGAGTTTTTTGCCGTTGAGATAAACATCAGCAGAGGAGTTTGCACCGCGGATTTCGAGATAGTGAAGTCCCCCTCCAAGCTCGCCTTTATTGATGCTTTTGTGATAAACGCAACTGCCGCGGAAATATGTGCCGCCGTCATAACCGTCCTCGTTATTCCAGGTGTGAGGAAGTGTTACGGGAATTGCACTTTCAATAACAGCAGGATCACTGCAGTCCTTAACGAACTGCCAACCTTCGTTTAATTTAAGTATCTTTCTCATAAAAAGCTCCTATGTTTTACTTTTATTACCACTCTTTATTATACCAAATATCAGGTAGTAAAATCAATTATTGATTATAAAAAAATATCAAAAAAGTGTAAATAATTTTTAAAGCGGCGTCCGACGTACAATTTGTCGGACGCCGCAAAACTCATATATTTGAGTTAAACCGTTGTTTCGAATTAAAAATCTTACTCAACTTCTGCTGCGTGACGAGTTGCAAGATCTTCCTTCATTGTAGCGAGAGTCTTCTTGTCAATGTTGTAAATGAGGGAAACACCTACGAACTGGCAAATTGCACTGACAGCATAGAGAGCTGCAACGAGCCAGCAAAGGTTTTCTGCGGTTTGCTGAGACTGACCGATAGTACCGAGTTTTTCATCGTAACCGATCAAAGCAGTACCCATGATAGCGATAACTGCTGCGGGACCAACACCCTGAGCGAGCTTTCTGAAGAAAGAGTGAAGCGAGTAAACAACGCTTTCTTCTCTTTGGCCGAACTTCCATTCCTGGTAGTCGATAGCATCACCCATCATAGCCCAAGATACGCAGTTATAGAAGCCCATACCGAGGCCGAAGAATACAAGACCGATCATATAAACGATAAGCTGAATATTCTTGGGGCAGAGAGGGAAGATAAGGAGGATAGCTGCACCGATGAGTCCTGCAATAGAACCGATAGAGGCAACCTCTTTCTTACCGTACTTCTTAACAAGCTTGGTAGCAAAGGGCATGAATATGAACATGGGAAGGAAACCAACCATCATAACAAGACCGGATATACCTGCATTTCCAAAGTGAGTAGCGAACATAATTGTGTTAGCTGTGGAAGCAGACTGCATACCAAGGAACATACCCATAGCTGCTACTGTACAACCAACTGCAGGACGGTTCTTAAGGAATGTGCCGAATGACTTGAATATATTTACATTCGCAGTTTCTTCTTTGTTGAGTGTCTGATATTCGTTGCCGCGGATTGTAATATTTTTAATCATAAAGATGAAGAATCCAAAGGCAATAACACCCATAATAAGAGCTGCCCAGAATACCATGTCACCACGAAGAATTTCGAACTGAGCACCAGTAAGAGGGCTGTAAACAGGATCACCGGGCTGGTAAGCGGCACCGGCATTGTCGGGGAATACAGCGGGTTTGTTAGGAACGTGTGTCAAATCTTCCATTTTAATGTTTGTTCCCTCAAGGTATTTAGAGAGCTTATCCCAAAGACCCTGAGCACCATTTTCAGGATAAGTAACCTTATCCCAAATGAGCATAGGAAGAATGATACCGGGAACCATATTACCAATCGCACCGCCGATAGATCTGAATACAGAGAGAGAAGCTCTTTCCTGATCGTCTTCGGTAACGATGTTGAGCATAGTGCCGTAAGGAACATTTGCAATCGTATATGCAGCGTCCCAAATGATGTAACCAATAACGAAGAGAAGTGCCTTAACCCAAACCAATTCAATGTCAGGGAAGGGAAGGAATACAGCAGCTCCGCCTACGAGAAGGCCGATTGCACCGATAAGTATGTAGGTCTTGTACTTACCAAGTTTGTATTTTCTCTTATCATTGTCAATAAGAGAGCCAATAAGGGGGTCATTAATTGCGTCCCAGGCCTGAACAATAAGAAGAAGGAGCGAGAACAGACCTGTCTCCATGTACATGTAAACGAGCCAGAATGTCTGAACGGTGCCCTTCAAGCCAAAGCTTAAACCACAACCCGCATCGCCTGCCGCATAAGCAAGCTTGTCGCGAATACCAAACTTACGTTTGCCGTTCGCATCAAGTTCAACAGTTTTTTTTGCCATTTGAAGTTTTCCTCCATAAAATTATTTTATTTTCGCACAATATAATTATACAAAAATAAACAAAATTAATCAAGTACCAAAAGTGCCACTTTTGTGACACTATGAAACAAAAAAATACAAGTCATTTTATACATTTTATACAAAAATAGATGTAATAAATATTAAATTTGGTAAAAAAAACATAATTTTCTTGACTATCATAGAAAATGCGTTTATAATAGAATAAACAATGAAAAGGGGAAAAGCGATGTACAAGCTTTGTAAAACCGAACAGTCTGCGAAAAGACAGTTGGAAATTGAAAATTGTTTTTTTGACATACTTACTCAAAAAAAGTATGAGGACATTACCATTTCCGAAATTTCTCAGAAAATGAATATGCCAAGAAAGGCGTTTTACCGATATTTTGACTCTAAGGAAGATATTCTCTCTGCGTTGATTGACCACTCTATGTCTGAGTACAATGGATTTAAGGTGGACAGAAGCAATGAAACAAGACGTTCTCTTGTCACCGAGCTTGAAGAATATTTTCTTTTCTGGTATGAAAGACGAGATCTTCTTTCCGCCCTTGACAGATCAGGACTTGTGGGTGTTCTTATTGAAAGAACGATAAATTATCCAATAGGAGACAGAATATTTGTGGCAAGATTTTTGCCTGATGATGATGAAAAGGTAAGAGAGCGAATATTCAGATTTGCATTTTCCGGACTTGTGTACACAATGATCTGTTGGTATCGCGACGGCTTTGTTGTATCTACAAGAGAGATGGCAGAATCTGCTTGCAGAATGTTGCGTGATCCGCTGTTCCCAAATCTCCGAAATATAGGTATAGATGCGTGAAAATGTAAATAAAAGGTTGCAAAATTCACAATTTTGCAACCTTTTTTCTTGTTTTTGTGTTATTTGTTTTTGAAAAATTGGTACAGATAGCAGGGAAGCATACCGTTGTAAAGCTTGCGAACCTTGTCTGCTTTTCTGCCATAAAACCTCTCAAATGCAGGGTGAGTGGTGATGATATAAACCTGCCAGGGAGAGAGCGATCGGAAGTGAGTGCCTATCTCTTTGTAAAGCTTTTCAACCTCCTTCATTGTTCCAAGACGTTCACCGTAGGGCGGGTTGCAAACTATTGTTCCGCGTCGTCCGTCGGCGGATATTTTTCTGGCATCCTGGCGGAACACACGAATCACATCGTCAACACCTGCAAGACGCACATTTTTCTCGGATAATGCTACTGCAGAAGGATCAATATCCGAGGCAAATGCCCGGAAATCTGTTGGATGTTCAATGTCGAATGCTTCTTCTCTTGCATTTTGCCAATTTTTTTTGCCGATAAAGGCAAAGTCCTCTGCGGCAAATTTTCTGTTTCTGCCGGGAGCAATTCCCTTCATCATCATAGCCGCCTCAATTGCGATTGTTCCGCTTCCGCACATAGGGTCCCAAAGCAGAACGTTTTCTCTCGGTCTTGATGTAGCCGCTATTGCCGCCGCAAGTGTTTCTCTTATGGGTGCTCCCAAAGCTTCTTTTCGATAACCTCTCTTGTGCAGAGCTGTTCCGGATGTATCAATCATCAGTGTAGCCATATCGTTCAGTATAAAGAACTCTATCTGGTATTTTACGCACTCCTCGGGAAACAGGGAAATCCCGTATCTTTCGGACATTGATCTTACCACCGCTTTTTTCACTATCGCCTGACAGTCGGGAATTGAAAACAACTTTGATTTTATAGAGTGTCCCTTTACGGGAAAGGCATCGTTTTTGCCAATAAAATCAGGCCAATTAAGCTTTCTTGTGCCCTCAAAAAGTTCCTCGAAGCTCTCTGCTCTGAATGAGCCGACTTTTATAAATATTCTCTCTGCATAACGCAGAAAAATGTTTGAAAGTGCCACCGCCTCTTCATCACCTAAAAAGGTTATTCTGCCATCGATGGTGGAAATACGCTCGTATCCCAGGGCCTCAATTTCTTCGCCAAGCAGATGTTCAAGCCCGAAAAGGCAGGTTGCGACAAGCTCAATTTTCATATTTTTTCTCCGATTTTTGTTTCTTTCATCATTATATCATCATTTATCTTCACCGTCAAGCATAAAAAAATATTGACATCTTTAACTTTTTATGTTAAAATGTAAATAACAAAAAATATAGATAGGAGAACATCAAATGAAACCGTTAGCCCACAACAATGCATCTGTATTTGCATACATAGGACTTATTATTCTTTTATTTATCCCTATTATAGGTGATATTGCAATTCTTCTTTGTGCAATCTTTGCAAAGGATTCGGGAGTAAAGAACTTTGCAAGAGCAATACTTATCCTTGCTGTTATCGGATATGCAATTATGTATTTCGGCGGTATGCTTAATTTTGATTCTTTTGATATTTTTCCCGCCGGTGAGGTAGAGGCATTTCTTTCTTCCTTCAGAATCGGTTAATTTCTTTGCTTTCACTTTTACATAACACAGGTGCGGTCTGCAACTAAAACAGACCGCACTTTTCTTTTCTTTTTCTATTGACAATATATTTTAATGTGTGATATAATTAAGTGTTTAATAAAAATCAGGAGAAATTCTTATGAAATGGACTTCACTTAACGATCTTAGAGAAAAATATCTCGCATTCTTCGAGAGCAAGGGACATATCAGACTCCCTTCCTTCTCGCTTATTCCCAATAATGACAAATCCCTGCTTCTTATCAACTCGGGTATGGCACCTATGAAGAAATTCTTCACAGGTGAGGAACAGCCCCCCAGAAACAGAGTTTGCACCTGTCAGAAGTGTATCCGTACTCCCGACCTTGAGAGAGTTGGACACACCGCACGTCACGGCACATATTTTGAGATGCTGGGCAACTTCTCCTTTGGAGATTACTTTAAGGAAGAGGCAATTCCGTGGGCTTGGGAGTTCCTTACCGAAACTCTTGAAATTCCCGCAGATCTTCTCTGGCCTTCTGTATATGAGCAGGATGACGAGGCATATGCTATCTGGCGTGACAAAATCGGTGTTCCCGAGGAGCATATTGTAAAGCTTGGTAAGGCAGACAACTTCTGGGAGCACGGAAGCGGTCCTTGCGGCCCCTGTTCCGAGATTTATTTTGACCGCGGAATAAAGTTTGGCTGTGGCAGCCCCGACTGTAAGCCCGGCTGTGACTGTGACAGATTTATGGAAATCTGGAACAACGTATTCTCTCAGTTCAACAATGACGGTAAGGGCAACTACACCGAACTTGCACAGAAAAATATTGATACAGGTATGGGACTTGAACGTCTTGCTTGTGTAATGCAGGGGGTTGGCAATCTCTTTGAGGTTGATACCGTTCGTGCACTTCTTGACCGCGTTTGTGAAATTTCGGGCAAGACATACGGTGCAGAATGGGCAAACGACGTTTCTATCCGTGTTATTACCGACCACGTGCGTTCTGCTACATTTATGATTTCCGACGGTGTTATTCCTTCTAACGAGGGCCGCGGTTATGTTCTCCGCAGAATTATCCGCCGTGCTTGCCGTCACGGAAAGCTTCTCGGCATTAACGGAATGTTCCTTCGCGGTCTTTGTGAGATAGTTATTTCTCAGAACGAGGGTGCATATCCCGAGCTTAAAACAAAATACGATTATATCCTTAAGGTTATGACTCTTGAGGAAGAGAGATTCAATGCAACAATTGACGCAGGTCTCGGTATTCTGAACGGCCTTATTGCCGATGCAAAGGAGAAGGGCGAGAGCACACTATCGGGTGCAGATACCTTCAAACTTTACGATACATTCGGCTTCCCCGTTGACCTTACACGCGAGATTGCAGAGGAAGCAGGCCTTTCTATCGACGATGATGCTTTCAAGGCACTGATGGACGAGCAGAAGCAGAGAGCAAGAGCTGCAAGAGGCAACATCTCCGGCTGGTCCGATTCCTCTAAATCGCTTCTTGAAAACCTTCCCGCAACCGAGTTCCTCGGATACACTGAGGTTTCCTGCGAAGGAAAGGTTCTCTCTATCTTCGTTGACAACGAGGCGGTAGAGTCTGTTTCCGAGGGCGAATGTACAGTAGTAACCGACAAAACCGTATTCTACGGCGAAGGCGGCGGTCAGGTTGGTGACAGCGGTGTTATCTCTCTTGGCGATACCAAGCTTACTGTTATTGATACAAAGAAAACAAACGGCATCTACCTTCACCAGTGCCAGCTTGAAAACGGCTCTTTGAAGCTTGGTGATAAGGTTAATCTTGCCTTCGATCAGGCACGCCGCGATGCAATAAAGAGAAATCACTCTTCTGCACATCTTCTTCAGGCGGCTCTTCGTCAGGTGCTTGGCACTCACGTAGAGCAGGCGGGCTCCTATGTTGACGAGCACAGAGTTCGTTTTGACTTCACTCACCTTGCTGCTATGACTCAGGAGGAAATTGCAGAGGTTGAGAATATTGTAAACAGAAATATTCTTCTTGCTGAAAAGGCAGAAACTATTGTTACCACACCCGACGAGGCAAAGAAAATGGGTGCTATGGCACTCTTCGGTGAGAAATACGGATCGGAGGTCAGAGTTGTTAAGATTGGCTCTTCCTCTACCGAGCTTTGCGGAGGAACTCACGTTGAAAGCACAGGCAATATCGGTCTGTTCAAGGTTATTTCCGAGTCCAGTGTTGCCGCAGGTGTAAGACGTATCGAGGGTACAACAGGTCTTGGTGTACTTGCCCTTCTCGGTGAAAAGGATGCTCTCATCCGCGACACCGCAAGAGAGCTTAAATCACCTAATCCCAACGCAATCGTAAAGAAGGCAGAGTCGCTTCAGACAGAGATAAAGGAGCTTCGCCGCGAGCTTGACAGTGCAAACTCCCAGATCGCAAACGCAAAGGCAGATGCACTTCTTTCAGGCATTAAGACAGTTGGCAGCTTCAAGCTTCTTTGTGCAAAGGTTGAGATGCGTGCTGACCAGGCAAGAGGCCTTTCCGACACAGTTAAGGAAAAGTATCCCGATGCGGTTGCCGTTCTTGCGGTAGTAGCAGACGGAAAGCTCAATTTCGTTGTTTCTGCAGGTTCCGATGCGGTTAAGTCGGGTGCTCACGCAGGAAATATTCTTCGCGAGGTAGCAACCATTTGCGGCGGTAAGGGCGGCGGTCGTCCCGACTCTGCAATGGGCGGCGGACGTGACATTGACAAGATTCCAGAGGCACTTGCTAAAGCAGAGGAAATTATTACAAATATCTAATTTTTGCAAACAATAATTTACAAATAACTTACGAAAGGGGTTCTTGGTAGCTAAAAAAGCAAAATTTGGACTCCTTTTGTTGTTTTTTAGAAAGAAGAAAAAAGATGAAAGAAAATAATAACAACGTTACAAACCGCGATGCCGTTCAGGAAAACAATATTGCTGACTGTTCGGCTGATAAGGGCGAAAAGAAGAATACGGTTGTTATCGAAAAAACAAATAAACAGATGATAAAGATAAATCCGCTTATTATTGCGGTGGTCTGTCTTGCGGTTGTAGTTGTGGGGCTTGTTATTGCTCTCGTTTTGATATCGGGTAACAAAGGCACAGAGGGAAATGATAAAAACAATAACCCTGTTACCGATGAAGATCAGCAGGATGATATAATTCCCGATGACGAAAATCAGGGTGGCAACGAAACCCCTGATGATGAAAATCAAGGTGGCAATGAAACACCTGATAATAATGAAACTCCCGATGGAAACGAGAATCCGGAGGATAATGAAAATGGAGAAAATCCTCCCGAACAAAACCCGGGAGCCAACAAAAGCTCATTCAAAAACTATTCCTTTAACTATTTTGATACGGTATCAACAATAATCGGATACGAAGAGGATGGAGATGAGTTTGGTGCGGTAAGCAAAGAGGCACTTGAGCTTCTTGGCGAATATCACAAGCTTTTCGACATCTATAACGAGTATGAAGGAATAGTTAACCTTTGCAGTCTTAACAAGCTTGTAGACGGACAGCATCAGAAGCTTACCGTTGACAGAAAAATTATAGATATGCTTCTTCTGGCAAAGGAAATG
>JAZSRX010000018.1:0-11118 GCA_045538685.1 Eubacteriales bacterium
CGCTGTCGGAAGCTTTGCGTTCGACTTCCACTTCGGGATCGTCGGGGTCAATACCCTTCACAGCGGGAATATCCAGAGGAGAGGGCATGTATTCCACGATGGCGTCCAGCAGGGGCTGTACACCCTTGTTGCGGTAGGAAGTACCGCAGAGGACGGGGGTCATGGTGCAGTTGATGGTAGCAGTGCGGATGGCAGCGTTGATTTCCTCGGTGGTCAGCTCTTCGCCTTCGAAGAACTTCTCCAGCAGGCTTTCATCGCTTTCGGCAACGGCTTCGATCATCTGCTGATGGTACTCTTCAGCCAGATCCATAAGATCAGCGGGGATCTCTTCCTCGCGCACGTCCTTGCCTTCATCGTCGTAGTAGATTTCGGCCTTCATGCGGACCAGGTCAATGATGCCCTTAAAGTCGGATTCCTTGCCGATGGGCAGCTGAATCGGTACGGCGTTGGCACCCAGCCGTTCCTTCATCATGTTAACGACGCGGAAGAAATCTGCGCCCATGATGTCCATTTTGTTGACGTAAGCCATACGGGGTACGCTGTACTTGTTGGCCTGACGCCAAACGGTTTCACTCTGGGGTTCTACGCCGCCTTTGGCGCAAAACACGGAAACAGCACCGTCCAGAACACGCAGACTGCGTTCTACTTCGACAGTAAAGTCAACGTGACCGGGGGTGTCAATGATGTTGACACGGTACTTGTTCGCCTTTGCCAATGCGGGATCGTGCTGGTACTTGGTAGGAACCCAGAAGCAAGTAGTAGCTGCAGAGGTAATTGTGATACCTCTCTCCTGCTCCTGTGCCATCCAGTCCATGGTAGCCGATCCGTCATGAGTTTCACCTATACGGTGAGTTTTACCGGTATAAAAAAGGATTCTCTCGGTTGTGGTAGTCTTACCGGCATCAATGTGAGCCATGATACCGATATTTCTGGTACGTTCAAGTGAATATTCTCTTGCCATTTACCTGTATTCTCCTTGTTTATATCGATTAGAATCTGTAGTGAGCAAACGCCTTGTTTGCTTCTGCCATCTTGTGGGTGTCTTCCTTCTTCTTGAAAGAACCGCCCATGCCTGCCTTAGCGTCCATAATCTCGCCGGCAAGTCTTTCAGCCATGGTCTTTTCGCCACGCTTTCTGGAATATGCAATTATCCAACGGAGACCAAGGGTCTGTCTACGCTCGGGGCGTACCTCCATGGGTACCTGGTAGTTAGAACCACCAACACGGCGAGCCTTTACTTCGAGAACGGGCATAACGTTCTCAAGAGCTGCGGTGAACACGTCAAGTGCGTTCTCGCCGCTCTTAGCTTCGATCATTGCGAATGCATCGTAAACGATTCTCTGAGCAACACCCTTCTTACCGTCGTACATAATGTTATTGATGAGCTTGGTTACAAGCTTGGAATTGTAGAGCGGATCAGGTAAAACGTCTCTCTTGGAAATTTGACCTCTTCTAGGCACTGTACTTCCCTCCTTCATTAAATTTTGAAAATGATATCATAGGTACTCGAATAAATAAATTCGTTAGTGCTCGTTTTGTAATATAGATGGGTTTAGGAAAATCTAAACAGCTTTAACATCACAGCACGTGAGCACATGTAGTCCGAAAAACCCTATTATTTCTTCGGACGCTTTGCTCCGTACTTGGAGCGGCTCTGCTTACGGTTAGCAACGCCCTGGGTATCAAGTGTACCACGAATAATGTGATAACGTACACCGGGAAGGTCACGAACACGGCCACCACGGATAAGAACTACCGAGTGCTCCTGAACGTAGTGACCGATACCGGGAATGTAAGAAGTTGCCTCCATTCCGTTGGTGAGTCTTACTCTGGCGATCTTACGAAGAGCCGAGTTGGGCTTCTTAGCGGTTGTGGTTGTAACCTTGGTGCAAACGCCTCTTCTCTGAGGTGCAGACTGGTCGATGGGAGCGTTCTTAAGAGCATTGAAGCCCTTCTGAAGTGCGGGAGACTTAGACTTAAAAGTCTTGTCGGAACGACCCTGCTTAACGAGCTGGTTAAAGGTTGGCATGATTTTCCTCCTTTCACTAAAAATAAAATAAACGTTGTTACCGGCAAAAAGGCATAGTTCACCCATTTGCACAGTTACAACACATTTTAACACTAATTAATATTTTTGTCAATAGGTTTTATAAATTTTTTCTCATTTCACTATATTTCAATCTTATCTTTTAATTCTTTTATGTATATTCAACAAAAAAATGCCCAAAAACCTTTGTCTCGGGCATTTTATTTGGTGATTTTTTTATCTTTTTTAATCTATTATTGCCTTTGCAATACCGATTCCGCTGTTACCAAGTATTTTAATAATGTTGCCGAGAAGCTCCATTTCCTCGAGAGGAATATTGGTAAACTCAAGAATAACAGTCTGTGTATCAGGCATGCTGGCTCTTATTTTAAGATAAACATTGTCCTTGCCGTAGTAATCTACGGTTGCCTTGATTATCTCCTGAATACGTGTGGTGATGTTAGGATCAACACTTCTGCGGAAGAGAAGCTTAACTGTTTTGGAGGTATAAGCATACTTCTTGCTGCTCATATCGGGCATTGCCTCTTTGGCACGTTTTTTCTGCTCTTCTTCCTCGCGGCGAATGCGTTCAAGCTCTGCCTGACGAACCGCCTCGATTGCCTTTTCTTCCTCTATCTTTCTGAGACGCTCTGCCTCAAGGCGTTCCTCTTCCTCTCGCTGACGTGCGATGCGGGCATTTTCTGCCTCGAGACGATGCTGTTCTTCAATCGCCATACGAGCCGCCTCGGCAAGTCGCTCTCTCTCGGATGCCTCAGCCCTGAGCTGCATCTCTATCTGTGCACGAAGCTGCTCTTCCTCAACACGACGTCTTGCTGCCTCTGCCTCTCTAACCATAATGTCTCGCTGGGTTTCTTCAAGCAGATGCTCATACTCAACGCGAAGTCTTTCGTTCTCCTTAACAAGATCGGAAATGATGCTCTCGCTCTCAGACTTTATTTTCTGAATCTGGTGGCGAAGCTCAATAAGCTCTTCCTCTGCCTTTATTCTGGCACGGGTTTCATATTCAAGTCGGATTTTGATTTCAAGCTCAGCACGAATATCCGCAACTCTGTCTGCAATGCTTTCGCCCTGCTCTTTAACGGGTGCATAAGCTTCCTCTTCGTGTGCTTCTTCGGCAGGAGCTTCTTCCAAAGTTTCTTCCTCAAAAGCTTCCTCGGTCGGCTCTTCTTCCAATGCTTCGGGCTCTTCGATTTCCTCGGCGATTTCCTCGGTAATTTCGGGCTCTTCGGGAATTTCCTCTTCGGAAGGAATATCCTCCTCCTCTTCCACGATTACCTCTTCTATTTCAAAATCTTCGGGCTCTTCTTCAATAATTTCAATCTCAATTTCGGGCTCTTCATCCGAAGGTTCTTCTTCGGGTTCTTCGGTGGGCTCTTCTTCATCCGCTTCTTCTGACGGCTCGTCAAGAATAACAGATTCGTCCTCGTCTTCTATAACAAATTCATCGGCAAGATCTTCCCCGGGCTCTTCCTCTGCGGAAAGCTCGATATCCCGGGGCGACCACTCTTCATCCGCCTCAAGCTCAACCTCGCCGGGCTCATCTGCGAAAATGTCAATTTCCTCGCCGTCGCCCTCCTCGCTGTCTGCAAAGATGTCAAATTCGGGCTCGGAAGTGGGCTTTTCCTCGAAAGGAGCTTCCTCACACTCTTCCTCTTCTATGGCTTCCTCTTCAAAGAACTCTTCATCATCAGAGAAATCTTCCTCTGTGTCTTCCTCTTCAAAAAGATCATCCTCCTCTGCGGTCTCGGGCTCTTCGGTCTCTGCCAAAACAAGCTCCGGCTCTTCTTCCGCAACTTCTTCGGCGGATTCTTTAACTATCTGATCGGCAATATCGGCAAGAGTAAGCTCCTCGCTATCCTCTGATCTTGATTCCTCAACAACCATTCTTGCCTTTGCCATAGCACGTGCAAAATCGTCATCCTCGGGAAGAATGTAAGGAACTTCCTTCTTTTGCTCTGTCTTCTGGTTGATTCTCTTGCCGAGAAGATCGGCAATGCGTTCCTCAATCTCAAGGGTTTCGGGTGTAAGCTCAAAATCGCTCTCTATTTTCTTAACGTCACCGCGTCTTGCGGCACGTCTTATAACCTCTCGCCACTCGGTAACCTTTTTTCTGCTCATAGAGTTGTGGTACTTTTCCTTGCCCGAATTAAGCAGGTACTTGTACTCTCTTTGACGGATATTCTGCTCTACATCCTCGCCAAGCTCGAAAAGGATATTCTCGGCAGTATACTCGCCCTCGCAGGCATCAAGCTTTGTCCACTTTACCCAAAAATCTCTGGGAGCACTTACCGCGTCAATAAGCATAAGACGGCGATAGGTAACATTGCCCGAGATATGCTCCATATATGTAGAGGAAGCAAACATCATAACAAGCTCAACCGAGCTTTCTGCAAGTCCCTCAACAGCACATGCCTCTTCAATGGCAGAGGTAAGCTGTCTTGCCATCTCGTTCATAAATGAAACAGGGTAACGGCAGGCAATTCTGTCAAGGTCGCCGCCAACTGCCTCGATGCGAATTTTTACCATACCCCCGTTAATTGTATCGTTAGGAATAAAATCCATAAAACTCTGCCTCCTATAAGCGAACATAATTTTTCAATTCTATTTTAACATATAAAAAGCAAAAAAGCAAGAACTATTGCAGGATTTAGGAAATCTTTTTGTTAATATTTAAAACCGCCCGATCTCTCGGGCGGTTAAAAAGTTAATTTAGTTTTGAGGAACGTAGTTGTAGTGGATGGTGGCTTCTGTGAGTTTTGTATTGCCTGATCCAATATTTATGGATGCCCACTCTTCTTCTGTTCCGGTATAATACACATCCGTGAGAGACATACAGCAAAGAAACGCTTCAAATCCAATATCTGTTACACCATCATGAATCACTACACTGGTAATATTTCCAAAGTAAGCAAATGCTTTTGGGCTAATCTCTGTTACTTCTTCGGGTATTACTAACTCTGTCACAAGTTCATTGTTTATATAGATATTGATACTACAATTGTTACCGTTATCGAAGTTACCGAAGGCAGGATTTGAACTTTGTTCTCTAAAACCTATGTCGCACCATTGTGCTAAATCGGCAATATACAAGTTTTCAATGGAACGGCAATAAGCGAATGCCATTGATCCGATGGATTTTACACCCTTGCCAATTTTTACGGTTACAAGAGAATCGCAATGGCAGAATGCATAACTGCCAATACGAGTTACACCGTCAGGAATTACTATCTCGGTAAGAGAATCACAACTATTAAATGCATCATCGCCAATGACGGTTACACTGTTGGGAATCACAACGGATGTAAGATTATTACAACCCGAAAATGCATCTTCGGAAATTTCTGCTATGTTATTTGGAATTTCTACGCTTGTAAACAGATCACAGCTTTGAAGAGCACCGTAATAGAATAAATAATCTTCTCCGTTGTATTTTTCAGGAAGAACAATTTCAGTACTGTCGCCTACATACCCAATAAGGTAATTGTTCCCGCGAGTGTAAAATAAAAATCCCTCTTGGTTTACTATACGACTTTTACCGCTATGTATTTCCAACGCATATGACCCCACACCATATCTGTCGTAATTGGGAATGTAAGTACCATCATATATATAAGTCCACAGACCTGACCTGATTGTCATAGAAGACTTGTTGATGATTTCTATTAGTTTTGGGCAAGCCCTAAATGCGTTCTTACCAATACCTTCCCACGTCAAACCTTTACCCAACTCCACACTTACAAGTGAACCGCAATAGTAAAATGCTTCTTCACCAATGTATGTTACACTGTCAGGAATTATTAAAAATGCAATTGAATTACAATATCTAAAGGCATTGTCAGCAATGCTTGTTACACTATCTCCCTCGGGAGAAACGGGCGGAATAACAATATAGCAATCGGTGCAAGTTCCGATTCCTACAACAGAGCACGTTTTGTCACCGTTAGTCAAAAACTCAAGACCCTCGCTATACTTTTTTTCACCGCAACTAAGGCAAGTGCGGTTTTCAAAACTGTGCCCAATACTGTTTACAACATTCTGTGCTACAAGCACATCTTTACATACCGAGCAATGTTTTCCTTCGGTAAGACCATTTTCCGTACAAGTCGGCTCAACCGCCTTATCAACTACCTCGGTATGCCCTTTCGGTTCAACAACGGTTTGCTCAACAATAATCTCCTCGCACTTTTCGCACACCTTTCCCTCGGTAAGCCCACTCTCAACACAAGTAGCATCCTTTGCGGAAAGAATGATAATGTTAACGTGAGCACATTCTGCTTCACGGATAAAACCGCATTCGTTGCAACTTGCGTCATATTTGTCATCATAAGAATGGGAAATTTCAGGCAGCTCTTTTTGGGTAATAAGTATTTCCTCGCATATACCGCAATGCAGCCCTTCCGTCAGACCTGTTTCGGTACAGGTGGGTTCAACCGCCTCGTCAATAACCTCGGTATGTCCTTTAGCATCAACTACGGTCTGTTCAACAATAATATAGTTACAAATCCCGCAATGCTTACCCTCTGTGAGTCCTGTTTCGGTACAGGTTGGCTCAACTGCCTCGTCAATAACCTCGGTGTGGTCAAGAAGCGGAAGAATTTTTGTATTCCTTTTTCCGCAAGAGCAATAACACTCTGCTTCACCGAACTCTGTGCAAGTGGCATCCTTTAAAACTGTCCACTCGCCATAGACGTGCTCATGCTCGGAAGACGGGTTGGTACAGGAAACGAGTATTACCGCCACAGAAAGCATTAAAAAACCGATTAAAAATATTTTTTTCATATCTTTTCTCCTTTTGTAATTATTTTTCCAAAAACATTATACTGCAATTTGCAGTAAAAGTCAATACTGCATTTTGCGGTTTGATATACTTTTTATAAGTTTTAAGAATTTTTAAGAAATGATTGGTACTCATATGGTTTACAAACGGATAAGGGATTTACGAGAAGACAGAGATTTTACTCAGAAGGCATTGTCAAGGGTGCTCAACTGCTCGCAGCAAGTGTACAGTAACTATGAACTGGGACAGCGAGATATTCCAACCGACATATTGATCAAGCTTTCTCTTTTTTATAATGTTTCGGTTGATTATATTTTGGGGCTTACCGATAATCCCAAAATACACAAATAATTTATCGGAGCAGACTGCCGCATAAGCACGGCAGTCTTTTTTAATTATCAAGTTTTTTAGGTGATTGACATTATTCGAAAAATGCAGTATAATAGAATTTATAAAATGAGAAAGGAGAGAAAAATGCTTCCCGAAAAATTTACAAAGCGAATGGAAAAGCTTCTCGGCGATGAATATCCGGCATTTGAAAAGGCACTTGGCGAGATGAATGTTCGTGGCATCAGGGTAAACACAACGAAGATTTCCGTTGAAGATTTTAAATCGAAAACAGCACTTACACTCTCTCCCATCGAATATGCCGACGACGGATTTATTCCCGAAGAGATTGACCGAATCGGTACAACCCCCGAGCATCACGCAGGGATGTTTTACGTTCAGGATCCGGGAGCTATGGCAACAGTAAAGGCACTGGAAATAAAGCCGGGTTGGAGAGTTCTCGACGCCTGCTCTGCCCCCGGCGGAAAGGCATCTCAGCTTGCAAGTGCGGTCGGAGAGGACGGATTTGTTCTGGCAAACGAATATATTCCTAAAAGGGCAAAAATTATTGTCAGCAACTTTGAGCGACTGGGTATAAAAAATGCCGTTGTCACCTCGCTTGACACCGCAAAGCTTCCCGATATGTTTGATTCTTACTTTGATCTTGTGCTTTGCGATGCTCCCTGCTCGGGCGAGGGAATGTTCAGAAAGTATTCCGAGGCAATAACCGAGTGGAGCGAGGATAACGTAATGCTTTGTGCCAAAAGACAAAGAGAGATATTATCAAATCTTGCACCACTTGTCCGCGGCGGCGGATATCTGCTTTATTCCACCTGTACCTATTCAAAAGAAGAAAACGAGGATACCGTAGCAGATTTTCTTGAAAATCACCCTGAATTTTCTCTCTGTAATGTGGACGAAAATCTTATTGAATTTACCTCCCCCGGCCTTGACGGAATGGATAAATCAAGACGCTTTTATCCCCACATAGCTAAGGGCGAAGGACAGTTTATCGCTTTGCTGAAAAAAGACGAAAATTCGAGCAATATGTCAAGTATACTTTACAAAGAAAGTGTAAAAGCTCCTTCTAAAGAGGAAATTGCTGTTGCAAATAAGTTTATTTCCGATAACATAATCGGCGAAATTACAGCCAGAATTATCAAGTGGGGAGAGATGCTTTGCATTATTCCTCACGACCTTCCTCTGCCACCCTATTCCGTGTTTATGCCCGGAGTTATGCTTGGCGAAGTGAAGAAGGGAATTTTGTTCCCTCATCATCAATTTTTCTCTGTCTACGGTGACAGATTTAAGCTTCGTGAATTGCTTTCAAAGGGTGACTCGCGAGTGGAAAAATACCTTCGCGGAGAGGAAATCGACGCAACATTTGCATCCGGCGGCTGGTGTGCCGTAACATACGAAGGTGTTTCTCTCGGCGGGGGAAAGGCAAGCGGCGGAAAGATAAAAAATCATTACCCAAAGGGGTTACGAAATAACAAATAATTTAAAGGACGGTATATAAAAATGGACAAAATTCTTGCAAATGTAGGCGGTTTGCCTATCACAGAGGCCGATGTAAACGAGTTTCTTGCCAATCTCGGCCCAAGAGGTCAGGGATATAACAATCCCGAAGGCAGAAAGGTTGTTTTGAATCAGCTTATCGCAAGCAAGCTTTTGCTTCTTGAAGCAAAGAGAAATCTTTTCGAAGCAGAGCCCGAGTTCAAGGCACAACTTGCAAAGCTTCGTGACAATCTTCTTATCAGCTATGCCACCGAGAAGGCAATCTCCAAGGCAACCGTAAGCGATAAAGATGTTGAAAATTACTACAACGAAAACAAGGAAAGATTTGTCAGCGAGGAGAGTGTTAATGCAAGTCATATTCTTGTTGACAACGAAGATTTGGCACTTGAAATCCTTGCAAAAATCAATGCAGGCGAAATAAGCTTTGAGGATGCGGCGAGAGAAAATTCCTCCTGTCCTTCCAAGGCAAACGGCGGAAATCTTGGCGACTTTGGACAGGGTCAGATGGTTCCCGAATTTGATTCTGCGGTATTTGCTATGGAGGTTGGAGAAATTTCCAAGGTTCCCGTAAAGACCCAGTTTGGCTATCACCTTATCAAGCTTAATGCAAAGAACGCACCCGAGGAAATTCCTCTTTCTGAAATTGCGGGCGAAATTAAAGATGCACTTCTTCAGGAAAAGCGTCACGCAGCATACGACAGCAAAATCAACCAGCTTAAAATTCTCTTCCCCGTTGATCTGACAGTATGACATCCGACTCGGAACTTTTAAAAAAACGTTTTTTGGAGCTCGCACGAAAATCCTTTAATTCGGACATCTTCACCTTTACCGAATTTTTGGGGCTTGCAGAGCAGTCGGCATACAATGAGATAAAAAGGGACATTCAGGGCATCAGCTACACTGCTTTTGGCGGTGCAGATGGTGCAGAGCGAGTGGTTATCCGCTTTGGAAGCGAAGATGAGCTTGGTTATTCCCTTCCCTTCCCGATTTCGATTGTAAAAATCGAGCCGATAAGCCCAAAGTATGCCGATAAGCTGACGCACAGAGATTTTCTCGGTGCAATACTTAACCTGGGTATTGAACGTGACACCCTGGGAGATATAGTTATCATTAACAATGTGGGGTATCTTTTTGCTCTTGACTCTATTGCAGGGTATATTGCAGAAAATCTCACCAAGGTTAAACATACCGACGTTCTGGCATCTGTTTCCGACGGGCTTCCCGAAGGCGAGCTTTACAAAACCGAACGCAGACATGTGCAGGCAAACGGCGAGCGGCTTGATGCAATAGTGGCAAAGGTGTTTTCGCTTTCCAGAGAGGAAGCCCAGACCTTATTTAAGCGTGGTCTGGTTTTCGCAGACGGAAGAGCCATTGAAAGCAGCTCGTATATTCCAAAAGAAAATGAGAAAATCAGTGTAAGAGGACAGGGAAGATTTATTTATATCGGCCCTCAGTCCCACACACGCAAGGGAAAGCTGAATATCGCAGTAGATCTTTATTGCTGATACAACCGAAATTTAAGCAGTAAATTTTATTGCTGAAAACTCGAATTTAAATAGTAAAAACGGAGCATATAATGAAAATAAAGGCAGTATTTTTTGATCTTGACGGCACCCTTCTGCCAATGGATCAGGACATATTCATCAAGGCATATCTTGGCGGTCTTGTAAAAACACTTGCACCGAAGGGATACAATCCCGAGGCAATTGCCGCAGCACTTTGGAAAAGTACGGGTGCTATGATGAAAAATGACGGAAAATTGAGCAACGAAGAAGTATTCTGGAACAGCTTTTGTGCTATTTTGGGCGAAAAAGTGCGAGAGGAAGAGTCCCTGCTTGAAAAATATTACGAAGGCGATTTTCAAAAGGTAAAAGAGGTTTGCGGTTATACTCCAAAGTCAAAAGAGCTTGTAAACCGGCTGAATAATGCGGGCTTTACCGTCGTTCTCGCCACCAGCCCTCTTTTCCCGAAGATAGCCACCGAAAGCCGTATTCGTTGGGCAGGACTTGAACCCTCTGATTTTGCCTATGTGACCACCTACGAAAACAGTAAATACTGTAAACCCAACCCCACCTACTACACCGATCTGCTTTCAAAAATGCGACTTAAAGCCGAAGAGTGTCTTATGGTAGGAAACGATGTGGGCGACGATATGGTGGCCGAAAGCATCGGAATGCCGGTATTCCTGCTGACCGACTGTCTTATTAACAAAGAGAACAGAAATATAAACGACTTTAATCACGGCGATTTTGACGGTATGATTAAATATGTGGAGAGCTTGATATGAATAAAAAAATAATAGCTTTGGCAACTGCACTTTTAATGCTGTTTTTGGTTGGATGCAATAAAACAAATAATCAAAATCAGCAGGGCGGCGGTGAAAACAACACAAACATTGAAAACGAAAGCGAAAACGGTAACACAAGTGTGGAAGAAAAGAACGAAAACG
>JAZSRX010000045.1:0-22348 GCA_045538685.1 Eubacteriales bacterium
AGGGTGAAACAGCATACAACCCTGTAAAGAGATCTACAGAAAGATTCGGAAGAATCCTTCAGATGCACTCTAACGAGCGTACAGATATCGATACCTGCTATTCAGGCGATATTGCAGCTGTATGCGGTGTTAAGAATACAACAACAGGTGACACCTTCTGTGATGAAAAGCATCCTATCATCCTCGAGTCCATGGTATTCCCTGAGCCCGTTATCCGTCAGGCTATCGAGCCCAAGACCAAGGCAGGTCAGGAGAAGATGGGTATTGCCCTCGCAAAGCTTGCAGAGGAAGACCCCACCTTCCGTACCTACACCGACGACGAGACAGGACAAACCATCATCGCAGGTATGGGTGAGCTTCATCTTGAGATCATCGTAGACAGACTTCTTCGTGAGTTCAAGGTTGAGGCAAACATTGGCGCTCCTCAGGTTGCTTACAAGGAGACCATCAGAAAGCAGGTTTCTCAGGATACCAAGTACGCTCGTCAGTCGGGTGGTAAGGGTCAGTACGGTCACGTTAAGATCACTATCGAGCCCAACGAAACCGGTAAGGGTTACGAGTTCATCAACGCTGTAACAGGCGGTGCTATTCCCAAGGAATACATCCCCGCAGTTGATGCAGGTATTCAGGGCGCAATGCAGGCAGGTGTGCTTGCAGGTTATAACGTAGTTGACGTTAAGGTTACCCTCTTCGACGGTTCTTACCACGAGGTCGACTCTTCCGAAATGGCCTTCAAGATTGCCGGTTCTATGGCATTCAAGGAAGCTATGAGAAAGGCTGATCCCGTTCTCACCGAGCCTATCATGAAGGTTTCCGTAACTACTCCCGACGACTACATGGGTAGCGTAATCGGTGACGTAAGCTCCCGTCGTGGTTCTGTTGATTCTATGGAGCAGATCGCTCCCGGCGTTACCAGAATCTACTCTCACGTTCCCCTTGCTCAGATGTTCGGCTACGCAACAACCCTTCGTTCCATGTCTCAGGGCCGTGCGGTTTACGTAATGGAACCCGACGGATTCATGGACGTACCTAAGAATATTCAGGAAGAGATCATCAAAAACAGATCTAAGTGATAAAATTTCGCAGCATCGAAAGGATTTTGATCCTTTCTATCGCCGTTCTCCGAGCTTGACGTAGGCAACTACGCCCGGTGCTGCGGAGAACGACGATTCCTGCTGAAATTTTCTCTACTTAGATAAGTGCGTTTTTGTGAGCTTTTTCACAATCAGTTTCTGACCGGCAAATGCCGATTAGATATACCAAATTCAAACAAAAAACTAAAAAATATTTTTAATAAGGAGATTATTAAAATGGCAAAGCAGAAGTTTGAAAAAACCAAACCCCACGTTAACATTGGTACTATCGGTCACGTAGACCACGGTAAGACCACCCTTACTGCTGCAATCACCAAGACTCTTTCCATGGTAAATGGTTCTGAGTTCCTTGATTACAGCCAGATCGACAACTGCCCCGAGGAAAGAGCTCGTGGTATCACAATCAACTCCAGACACGTTGAGTACGAGACTGACGCTCGTCACTATGCTCACGTTGACTGCCCCGGCCACGCTGACTACGTTAAGAACATGGTCACCGGTGCTGCTCAGATGGACGGCGCTATCCTCGTACTTGCTGGTACTGACGGCCCTCTTGCTCAGACCAGAGAGCACGTTCTTCTTGCTCGTCAGGTAGGCGTTCCTGCACTCGTTGTATTCATGAACAAGTGCGATATCGTTGATGACGAAGAGCTCCTTGACCTCGTTGAGATGGAGATCCGTGACCTCCTTAACGAGTACGAGTTCCCCGGCGATGACATTCCCGTTATCCGTGGTTCTGCTCGTGAGGCACTCACTTCTTCCAATGGTATTGACGCTCCCGAGTTCGCTTGCATCAAGGAACTCATGGCAGCAGTTGACTCCTACATTCCTACTCCCGACAGAAAGGCAGACCTTCCCTTCCTTATGCCCGTAGAGGACGTATTCTCTATCTCCGGCCGTGGTACTGTTGCTACCGGTAGAGTTGAGAGAGGTACAATTAAGATGGCTGACGTTGTTGAGATCGTTGGTCTTAAGGAAGAAGCTTCTTCCACCGTTGTAACCGGTATCGAGATGTTCCACAAGCTCATGGACTTTGCTGAAGCAGGTGACAACGTTGGTCTCCTTCTTCGTGGTGTTGACAAGAAGGCAATCGAAAGAGGCCAGGTTCTTTGCAAGCCCGGCTCCATCAAGCCCCACACCAAGTTCGTAGGTCAGGTTTACGTTCTTACCGAAAAGGAAGGCGGCCGTTCCAAGCCCTTCTTCTCTGGTTACAGACCTCAGTTCTACTTCAGAACAACCGACGTTACCGGTGTTATCAATCTTCCCGCTGATGTTGAGATGTGCCGTCCCGGCGATAACGTTGATATGAACGTTGAGCTCATCACTCCTATCGCTTGTGAGAAGGGTCTTCGTTTCGCTATCCGTGAGGGTGGTAGAACCGTAGGTTCCGGCGTTGTTGCTGAGATCCAGGAATAATTTTTGAATAAAAATTTATTCTAAACCCATATATATTTCCCCGGCGTCATTTGGCGTCGGGGAAATAAAACAAAAAACATTTTCTACATATAATATAATAAATTCTTTGGGGATTGGTGAAATTCCATACCGGCAGTGAGGCGATACATATTGTTTTGCTAAGTCTGCGAAGGGCAAATATTATTGCCCCCGATGAGGTGAAATTCCTCAACCGACGGTAAAGTCCGGATGATAAAAGAAGGTTTGTCGTAATTTTGCCTTTGCGATATTTCTATATATTGCTTGGTTAATTTTCGATTTTATGTCCTCGGAGTATGTCCGAGGTTTTTCTTTTTCCCCTCTTATGAGAAAGGAAACAAAATGGCTACTAATAAAAACAAAAATACAATTTACCTTGAAAAGGTTATTGGTATATCAATTTTTTCGGCACTTGCCTATATCATTGCATTTGTTTGCAATATAATTCCTCCGATTCAGGGCTTTCTTTCGCTTGATGCAAAGGATGCAGTAATTTCGATTGCAGCTTTTATATATGGCCCCATATCAGGTGTAATTATCGCATTTATCGCTGCATTTATAGAGTTTTTGACATTCAGTTCTACAGCTTGGTACGGATTTATAATGAACTTTGCTTCTTCAGCGGTGTTTACACTTACCGCTGCACTGATTTATAAAAAAATCAGAACGATTAACGGTGCAATTATCGCATTTAGTGCTGCTGTTATTTCAACAACAGGCGTAATGCTTTTACTTAATAATTTTGTAACTCCCATTTATCTTCACAAGATGATAGGTTTGCCAAAGGCGGCTGCTGTTCAGATGGTTGTTGACCTGCTTCCCAAGGTGCTCCTGCCATTTAATTTTGCAAAGTCCCTGCTTAATGCGGCAATTTCCATTATGCTTTATAAGCCGGTTCTTACAGCCCTTTCAAAAGCAAAAATTGTAAAGACAAAGTCATCGAGTCTCAGCTTTAACAAAAACACAAAAATCGTTTTAGCGATTGGCAGCATTGCACTTATTGCATCGGTTGCCATATTCCTTGTGATTGCATAATATGAAAAAACACCTCATTTTGACTACTTTTATGTTCAAAATGGGGTGTTTTTATCAGAAACCCGACTGTCATTAAAGACAGTCGGGCATCTTTTTATTTATTTTTCAAGCTTTGGAATTAAAGATATTCCTTAGTTCTCGGAATATATGCCTCCTCATTTCCGCCGAAAATACCGCCGAAAATAGACTTGAAGAAGTTTACGATTGCCTGCCAGATCTTAGCGAAGAAGCCAAGCTCTTCGGTGCTGTCGGGCTGTTCTGTGGGCTTGTTTTCCTCAGGAAGCTCGGGAACGTCGGGTTCTTCGGTCTCAGGGGGAGTGGAAGGAGTTGAAGGAGGATAGATTGTAACCGCTGCCTTCTTGTATCCGCAAATGGTACATTCCTGATGCTTCTGACCGTTCTGCTTGCCCTCCTGAACAATGTCGATAATCCACATAAATTCGTGGCTTGCAACATGGCTCTTGTTACCGCACTCGCAGTAATGCCAGTGTCCGTACTGATCAAGCTTATACCACGCCTTGCTGAAGCTGCACTCCTCGTCTTCGAGAAGAACGATTTCCTCAGAAGCAGTTCCGCCAAGCTTGCAGCTCTGTGCATTTTCGGGAGCATTTTCCTTGAGTTCAAGGAAGCCGTTAAGATTGATTGTACCGTCAGCATTTCTGGTCCAACCGGTGAATTCGAGGGATACGAACATATCCGCTGTAATTCTGTCGCCTGCTGTGTTGATGCAGAAGCCGCCGTCGGCATTCCAGTAGAAGGTTGTGCTGTTCATATAGTCTTCAACAACCTGAGTTCCCTTGGGCTTAAGGTTTTCGCCGATTTCGGTATGCTTGGTTCTGAAGGAAATAACACCGTTTGCAACGAATGCAGTGTCGGTAGCATTGTTAGTGTAAAGTGCTACGTTATAGTTGCCGTTGTTAAAGCTTACGCAGTTCTTAACGATAACGTCGGGACAGGAGTTAGAATCAATACCCTTTGCAAGGTTATTAAATGCGATAGAGTTTTCAAGTACGTGCTTACCGGAGATGCTCTCGCCACCAAGCTTAAAGCCGTTACCGTTACCGGTCTTGCTGCCTGCACCGGGAACGAAGCCGTTTTCATAAGAGATACAGTTACGGATGGTTACAGAACCGATAGGACCGGTACCTGCCTTAGCATAAAGGTCCCAACCGTCGTCTGCGTTGTTGTATGCGATACAGCCGTCGAATACGTTGCCGTCGCCTATGGTAAGTTTAGCTGCGAAGCCGTCTGCATCCTCGAAGCCACCGTCGTGGTTGCGGTAGGAAGTACAGTTGAGAATAAGGTTGTAGCTGGGCC
The DNA here is from genome assembly GCA_045538685.1 of Eubacteriales bacterium. Taxonomy (GTDB): domain Bacteria; phylum Bacillota; class Clostridia; order Oscillospirales; family CAG-272; genus UBA1740. Next base: position 4,881 of record JAZSRX010000045.1, read on the forward strand.
AATCTGCATATCCGTCAGAGCCGGAAAGACGGCTGAGCTGAATACCAGTGTTACCGTTTTCGTAGGCATTTACCTGGTCAACAATGTTGTAGTTACCGGAAATCTGGAAGCCCTTCTGCATATCCATAGAGCCGGTAACATCAAATCCGTAGAAGTACCAGTAGTCACCGCCGTGGGTGAAGCCGGAATAAAGTCCTTCAAAGTCGATTACAGGACGTGTGTTTGCCTCGGGATCGGCGATAAGGCGGATGTATGCATCCTCGGTACCGTCCATACCTCTTTCAATCTTAAGAGCAGAACCGGGCTTGTATGTACCTTCCATAAGCACAAGGGTCTGACCGGGATATGCATTTTCAAGAGCAGTAAAGATATCGAAGGGGTTCTCTCTTGTACCGTCAGAGGTTGTGGTATGGGGATTAACGTTAGGAGATACATAAACCGTCTTTCTGTGGTAATTACCGCGGTTGAACATAAGAGTGTGAGTCAGGTAAATTGTTTCGGTGCTGGAAAGCTCGGTGAATTCGCCAAGATCCTGATAAGGATCGGGTGTGAACTCGATATAAATGTAGTTTTCATCATAGTTGTAAAGGTCAACTATTGTTCTGAATCTCTCATAAAGATCAAGCTTTTCTGCGTCAACAATGATCTCGTCTCTGTACTTAACAGTAAGATTACCTGCAACACTTGCGTCTACGATAAGCTCGTATTTGCTGTTGGTGGTAACACTGCCGGAGTTAACAGTAACGGTAGGAATTACATAGGTGGTGTCGGGATATACGCGTTCTGCATCCTCGGATGCAAGGATTGTGCTGAACTCAACGTCAGAGAAGGTGATGTTAGCATTTCTTGCTACGAACATACCAACATATACGAAGTCCTTGTCAAGCTGGTTAAGAGCTTCGGGATCGTAGTACTGCTTGGAGCTTATAAGCTCGCCTGTTGTAGCATTGTAATAGGAGATAAGATAACCTGTGTTGCTCTTATTGATCTCCATAATATATTCGGTGATAAGGAATCTTTCTTCGAATGTGCCGAGAGGAGTGTTGCCGGTGTAATTGCCGATAACGTTGTATGTACCCTTCTCGTTGCAGATGTCTGCTGCGGTTCTGTCAAGAGGATAGTAACGGGAGATAAAGAAGTTCTTGATGGTGGTGCTGTCGCCCTTGGACATAGCATAAATGTTGTCGGGAGTAACACCAACTCTTGAAACAACACCGATACCAAGCTTCATAGAGAACTTCTTGAGAGAGTCGTCAACAACCTTGTTGTCTATAAGCTCGTCTGTGTCGGAATTGTACTTATATTCGATCTTGGTAGATCCGGCAAGATAGGAGTTGTTCCAGTAGTCATATTCATCGGTGTCAGGGGTGGGAAGACGGTCCATTGCGATAAGACCGAAGCCCTCCTGACCGTTACTGAGCTCCCAGGAATTTACACTTACCTTCGCACGAAGAGTAAAGTTGTAATCGGTAGGAACTGCGGTGTAGTAGAATGCAAGACCGTCGTTCTTTTCGGGCTGAATCTTACCGCCGTTACCCTTGGAGTAAAGTGTTACCTCGCCGTCCTGGTTAAGATTTCCGATAAGGCCGTTCTTATCTTCTGTTGCGGAAGGACCGTAAACTGTGAAGCCCCATGCGATCTGTCTTTCTGCGGTTACAACAGCAGACTTGGTTGCGGATTTAACCTCCTCGCCACCGCGAATTGCGGAAATGTTGAAGTTATATTCATCGCCGATTACAAGACCAGAAACAACGTGAGAGGTTGCATCTGCACTTGCTGAGCCAATCTTTTCGCCGTTTACGTAAATGCCGTAGGATTCTGCCTCGTGAACGGTGTTCCATTTAAGCTCAACAGAGCCACCGCCAATGCTGGTAGCACTGGAGAGATAGGGAGCAGCGAGAACGTAAACAAAGTTAGCATCTACGTCAATACTTGTCTTGTTGTCATTGCCTTCACGAAGAAGCTCTGCCTTTACAGTGTAGAGACCGGAGTCCTTGGGTGTGAAAACAATCTTATGAGAGCCCTTTTCAATAACAGAACCCTTTGTAGCTACAAGCTCTTCGCCTTTGTAGAGGTGAACGAGAAGCTCGTCACCGCCGTCGTGACCTACAACAGCATTAATGTCAACAACGATGTTGCCTGTGCCGTTATCTGCAGCAGAAATAATTACGGGTGCGGAAACACCTGCCCAATCTGCTCTTGCAGGAGGAGTAGCACCGTCCTCATTGTCCTTAACAGCAAGCTGATAGAAATAGTTGCTGCCGCCAAGGTTACCTATGTAGTATACACCCGCCTCGGGAATTTCAAGTTCGGAAATGAAAAGGTCATTCTTCAAGCCGTCGTCACCGGAAGGAGTGGTGTTTGCTTCGGAAATGTTGGTCTGAGATACAACTCTGCCGTCAGCGGAGAAGAGAGCAACCTGTCTGATCTCGCTGGGGTTGTCGGTAACCTCACCGCCACATACCCACCAGATCTTTACAGTACCCGAGCCAAGGGTTTTAATCTTAACTGCGTTAAGTACTTCATCGCCAACAGCGGTCTTATCGCCCCAAGCAATTCTCTTGCTGGAGAACTGACCGTCGCTAAAGGTCTTGTCACTGGTCTCTACCTTAGATTTTTCGCTGTAAATAACGGTAAAGAAATTGTCAGTGCCGGCCTTTACATAGTCGCCGTTGTCCATTCCGCCTGCGGGGAAGGATTCAAGATCAGCCACCTTAAGCTTGTAGGTGTAGGGATCTTCTTCCTCAGCTGCACTGATGGAAATAGGGAATACAAACATCATCGGCACTATCATTGTAAGTGTCAGAACGATGGCAAGTATTTTTTCCCATTTAACTTTTTTCATGGAATATGCCTCCTTAATGGATGTTTATTTTTTAATACTTATCCGCATACATTGTATCATAAAAAACAATAAAAAACAATCTTGAATTTTTAAAAATGGCAATTATTTTAAAAATATTTCCTTTTCCGTTGTGCAAAATTACTAAAAAATCGGCTGTAAAAACAACAACTTGCCTTTTTTGAAAATTTCCAAACTTTTCCTTTGTTATCGATTTTTTGATATTATTAATTTTTTTGATATTGATGTTTTTTACAGAGAAAATAAAAAAAGAGCGACTTTGCTTTTGAAAAAATCGCACTTTTTGATATATTATTTCATACTTGCCACTTTGATACGGCTGGCTGCTCTTGCAATTTTTGCCTTGGCAACACGCTCGTCGCGATCATCATTGGCACTTTTCAGTGCCGCTTCTGCCTTTTCCTTGGCAACCTCGGCACGTTTTACGTCAATTTCGTCGGCAAACTCGAAGGTGATTGTGCAAAGACGCACCTTGCCGGAAACAACAGAAAGAAATCCGCCGTTTGCAGAGCCGAATCTGTTTTTGCCGTCAATGCGAAGTCTTACACGACCAACGTCAATGGCTGCCAGAAGGTCGGTGTGACCTGCAAGTATCTCAACGTCACCGTCATCGGTGCGTACAAGCAGACTTTCCACAGGGCCGTCATATATAAGGCCATCGGGAGTTACTATCTCTATCTGAAAGCTTTTCATAGGATTAAGCTCCCTTGATGGATTTTGCCTTTTCTACCGCCTCGTCAATTGTACCAACAAAGAGGAAGGCGGACTCGGGCAGATCATCGTGCTTGCCCTCAAGAATTTCGCGGAAGCCGCGAATGGTTTCTTTAAGAGGAACGTAACGTCCTTCCATACCTGTAAACTGCTCTGCAACACTGAAGGGCTGAGAAAGGAAACGCTGGATCTTTCTCGCTCTGGCAACAATAAGCTTATCCTCCTCGGAAAGCTCGTCCATACCCATAATGGCGATAATGTCCTGAAGCTCCTTATATCTCTGCAAAATCTTCTGTACGTCACGTGCAACCTCGTAGTGCTCGATACCAACTACGTCGGGTGCAAGAATTCTTGATGTGGAGTCAAGGGGATCTACCGCAGGATAGATACCGAGAGATGCGATGGAACGTGAAAGAACGGTGGTCGCATCAAGGTGGGCAAAGGTGGTTGCAGGAGCAGGGTCGGTAAGGTCGTCCGCAGGAACGTAAACCGCCTGTACCGATGTGATAGAACCACGCTTTGTAGAGGTGATTCTCTCCTGAAGAGCACCCATCTCTGTTGCAAGAGTGGGCTGATAACCAACCGCGGAAGGCATACGGCCAAGAAGAGCCGAAACCTCAGAGCCCGCCTGGGTAAATCTGTAAATATTGTCAATGAAGAGAAGCACGTCCTGGCCCTCTTTATCACGGAAATATTCCGCCATAGTAAGACCGGAAAGACCTACTCTCATTCTTGCTCCCGGAGGTTCGTTCATCTGACCGTAAACAAGTGCGGTCTTGCTAAGAACTCCGGATTCCTTCATCTCGTTATAAAGGTCGTTACCTTCACGGGTTCTCTCACCAACACCGGTGAATACCGAGATACCGCCGTGTTGCTTTGCAACGTTGTTGATAAGCTCCATAATAAGTACGGTTTTACCAACACCTGCACCGCCGAACAGACCAATCTTACCGCCCTTTGCATATGGAGCGATAAGGTCAACTACCTTAATACCTGTTTCAAGGATCTCGGTAGTACCCTCCTGCTCGGAATAGGAGGGAGGATCGCGGTGTATACACCATTTTTCCTCGGTTTCGGGCTGGGGCTGGTTGTCAATTGCCTCGCCGAGAAGGTTGAAAATACGACCGAGAGTTGCATTACCAACAGGAACGGTAATACCTGTGCCGGTGTCAACCGCTGTCATACCGCGTGACATACCGTCGGTACCAGACATGGCGATACATCTTACCACGTCGTCGCCAAGCTGGCTGGCAACCTCACACACAACCTTTTTTCCCTCGTGCTCAATCTCAATAGCATTAAGAAGATCGGGCAGATGGCCGTTTTCAAATTTAATATCAAGTACGGGACCTATTATCTGTATAACCTTACCGATATTTTGATTCATTTTGGTTTGATTTCCTTTCTAAAGGATATTTTCAATTTGTGTCTGACAAGCAATACCTGCCTGACAACCTGTCGCTAAACTCTAAATTCTGCACTCTGAACTCTGCACTCATCAAAGTGCCTCGTTCTCGCTGCGGCTCGGGCACACTTGCGGGAAAACAACGCACCGTGTTGTTTTCTTACACGCTCGTGCCGTTCGGCACTAAAGTGCCTCGTTCTCGCTGCGGCTCGGGCACACTCGCGGGAAAACAACGCACTGTGTTGTTTTCTTACACGCTCGTGCCGCTCGGCACTAAAGTGCCTCGCTACCACTAACAATTTCTGTGATTTCCTGGGTGATTACTGCCTGACGGGCTCTGTTATATTTAAGAACCAGTGTATCAATAATCTCAGAGGCATTTTTGTTAGCTGCGTTCATTGCAGTACGTCTGGCAGCCGATTCCGACGCAAGAGATTCGCATACTGTGGAGTTCAGAACTCCGCCAACATACTGGGGAATAATCTTGTTAAGGATATCCTCGGGATTGCCAACGTAAATAAGATCGGGCTTTTCTGCACCTTCCTTGGCCTCGCGTTCAAGGGGCAAAAGCTGTTCGTACACAGGTGTCTGCGAAATCATAGATACGAATTTGGTATAAATAACATACACCGAATCAAAATCGCCGTTTACAAAGCCCTGACAGGCAAGTTCTGCAATATTAAGAGCTGCACCTACGGTGATTTCGGAAACATATCCGTAATTTTCAGAAAGGAGATTAACTCCTCTGCGTCTGTAATACTCAAGTGCCTTCTTTCCTAAGGGAAGGAAGGTTGCCTCTTTATCCTTTGAAAGTGCACTGACAAGTCTGAACACGTTGGCATTGTAGCCGCCTGCCAAACCTCTGTCACCTGCAATAACAATGTAAAGGGGATGTTTGCCCTCACTCTCTGCCGACCAAACAAGGTCAGAAAGCTTTTCGGAGGCCTGAATTTCATCAATTGCCTCGCCTATTATTTCATGGAAGGGGCGGGAAGCTTCAATTCTTTCTCTCGCCCTGCGGAGCTTTGATGTAGCTACCAGCTCCATTGCCTTTGTTATCTGCATAGTGCCGGTAACGCTTTTAATGCGACTTTTAATGTCATTCATTGCCGCACCTGCCATACTATCTCCTACCTTCCTTTCTTGTTAGATTTTGTTGCATTTTGTCAAGTTTTGTTTACTTATTTGACAAATTTTGCCTTGCAATACTCGATTGCCTCACGAAGCTCAGCTGCGTTTTCGTCGGAAAGATTGCCGCTTTCTCTAATAGCAGAAAGCACATTTTCCTTAGTAGCAACCAAATGCTCAAACAGATCTTCTTCAAAGCCCCTGATATCCTCAAGAGCAACGTCGCGAAGCAGGTTGTTTACAACCGCATAGATTATTGCAACCTGAAGTTCAACCGCGATGGGAGAATTTCTATCCTGCTTCAGAACTTCAACGATACGCTGTCCCTGTTCAAGTCTTGCCTTTGTATCGGCATCAAGGTCTGAGCCGAACTGTGCAAAGCCGGCAAGCTCTCTGTACTGAGAATAAAGCAGTTTAAGAGTACCTGCGACCTTTTTCATTGCCTTGATCTGTGCGTTACCGCCAACTCGTGAAACCGAGATACCGGGGTTAACCGCAGGTCTTACACCCGAGTGGAAGAGCTCTGTTTCAAGGAATATCTGACCGTCGGTAATAGAAATTACGTTGGTGGGGATATATGCAGAAACGTCGCCTGCCTGGGTTTCGATTATGGGAAGAGCAGTGAGCGAACCGCCGCCGTATTCGGGAGCAAGTCTTGCCGCACGCTCAAGAAGTCTGGAGTGGAGATAGAAAACGTCACCGGGATATGCCTCACGGCCCGGAGGACGTCTGATAAGAAGCGAGAGTGCACGGTATGCAACTGCGTGCTTGGAAAGGTCATCGTAAATGATAAGAACATCACGTCCCTTGTCCATAAAGTACTCGCCCATAGCACAACCGGAGTAGGGTGCTATATACTGAAGGGGTGCGGGATCCGAAGCGGTTGCACTTACAATAATGGTGTAATCCATAGCACCGTTCTTGTAAAGGGTGTCAACCACCTGGGTAACGGTAGACTGCTTCTGTCCTATTGCAACATAGATACAGATAACGTCCTTACCCTTCTGATTTATAATAGTGTCAGTTGCGATAACCGTCTTACCGGTCTGTCTGTCGCCGATAATAAGCTCTCTCTGTCCGCGTCCGATGGGAATCATAGAGTCAATTGCCTTGATACCTGTCTGAAGGGGAACAGAAACCGACTTTCTCTCGATAATGCCGTATGCCTTACGCTCAATGGGGCTGTACTGTGCGGCGGTGATAGGTCCGCCTGCATCAATGGGCTCACCAAGTGCGTTTACGACTCTGCCGATAAGATTTTCTCCAACGGGAACAGATACGACTCTGCCGGTACGTTTAACAACACTGCCTTCGGCAATACCTACGTCGTTACCGAGAAGAACTACACTGATGTAGTTTTCTTCAAGGTTGAGTGCCATACCGAAGGTGCCGTTGGAAAATTCCAGAAGCTCGTTGGCCTTGCACTTGTCAATGCCATGAACCTTAGAAATACCGTCACCAACCGAGATAACGTAGCCGACCTCATCCTGTTCGGTCTTTTTAGAGTAGTTTCTTATCTGCTCTTTAATTATCTTGCTGATATCATCTAATTTAGACTGCATCTTGTTCTTCTTTCTCTTTGTATTTGATACAAAGGTTATTTCTTTGTGGAAATTTTCATTTTGCCTGATGAAAAATCACCCGAAAAATTCCGTTAAATTACCGTATTTTTGAGAGCTTCCTCAAACTTATCAAGTCTGGTTCTTACAGATCCGTCAAGCTGAACGCCCGAATAACGAAGCTTTACACCGCCAAGAATAGATCTGTCAACGGTGTTTTTCAGCACAACAGTTTTGCCAAGAGATTTAGAAAGCTTTTCTGTCATAATGTCGCTTTGTCCCTTTGTAAGAGCTACGGCGGTAATTGCCTCAACTCTCAAAATTCCTCTTGACTCGTCATAAAGCTCGTAATATGCCTTTGCTACCTTGTCAAAAAGATATATAGCGTGCTTCTCGACAAGAATCTTTATAAGATTGCAAAGCGATACGTCAAGGCAGGAAAATGCCTTGTCAACAAGCTCGATGCGTTCGGATTTTGGGATAGCGGGAGAGGAGAGAAGCTTTATATACTCCGGGTTGTCCCTCAAAATGCTCTCTGCCGTTCTGACATCTGTCAGTATTTTATCCGACAAGCCATCTTCTTCGGTAATCAGGAAGAGTGCCTTGCCATATTCATTTGCCTCGGTCATTATTCGTTACCCATATTGCTGATGAAATCGTCAATAAGCTCTTTGTGCTCATCTTCGGATACATCACGCTCGATAACAGCGGAAGCGATACCGATAGCCATAGCAGAAACCTGATTTTTAACGTCATTGATTGCCTGCTTTTTCTCAAGAGCGATCTGCTCGTGAGCACGTTCAAGGGTGCGTTCTGCCTCTTTGTCAGCTTCTTTAAGAATTTCTTCCTCTTTAAGCTGTGCACGGCGAACCGCTGCCTTGAGTATCTGTTCGCTTTCCTCGGTTGCCCGGCTCATTTTTTCTTCATACTGCTCTTTAAGCTCGGATGCACTTTCCTTTGCACTTTCTGCATCAGAATACATATCGTCGATTTCCTTTTGTCTTGAATCGATCATTTTTTTGATCGGAACGAAGAGAAACTTTTTAAGGGCGAGATAAAGAATGAGCAGGTTTACCCAGGCGAAAATCATAGTCCAGAAATTAACGCCTACGAAGCTTTCAAACCTGTCAAGCGAAAATTCCATTGCTTTCAAAAGTCCCATCCGGGTTCTCCTTTGTAGTGATTTGTGTCTTCGCTACCTCTTACATAAAGAGAATAAGAAGCGAGATAACGAGAGAGTAGATACCGGTGGTCTCGGTAACAGCACAACCAAGAATCATATTGGTACGAAGAGTGCTTGCCATTTCGGGCTGACGAGCCATAGACTCAAGTGCCTTAGAAACTGCATTACCTTCACCAAGAGCAGGGCCCAAAGCACCCAAACCCATACAAAGTCCTGCTGCGAGATACTTTAATCCATCCATTTTAAAATCCTCCTAAGATTTAAATTTATTTTTTTGATAGAAAAAACGAAATTAAAATTTTTTAAGCATTCTTAGCTTTTTTTGCTTTTTTTGCTGCCTTTTTTTCAAGAATGGCCTGTCTGTTTTCGGGAAGCTCCTCGTGAGGAGGGCAGGCGGCACTTACATAAACCATAGTAAGCAGTGAGAATACAAGTGCCTGAACAAAGCCGGAGAACAGATCGAAATATACAGAGAGAAGTGCGGGAATACCTACCTGGAAGAAGGGAATGCTTGCCACAAAATCGCCAAGGAATCCGAACAGCATAGAGGAAAGTCCTGCAAGTGCACTGTAAATAAGACCTGTAAGAACACCACCGCCTGCTACGTTACCGAAGTGACGGAACGCCAGCGAAAGAGGAGACGCAATCTCCGAAATAATGTTCATAGGTGTCATAACAAAGATTGGCTCGGTGAATCCTTTAAGCCAAGCTTTAAAACCGAAATTTTTAATGTTGTTTGTCCACACCATTCCGGTGGTAACCAGAGCCCAAGCCATTGTTACCGAAAGATCTGCCGTTGTAGAACGGAAAATTTGTGTCATACCGATAACCGAGCCCAGTATGGAAGAAACAAACAAAGTACCGATATAAGGTGCAAATTTAAGATTATGCTTACCCATGGTATCCTCTACCATATTGTAAATCATTGAAACACCCTTTTCGAGAAGCACCTGAATTTTGCCGGGGCGTTTTTCAATCTTTCTAGTAAGGAAATATGCAGCGATAACAAGAAGAATTGTTAAAACAAGCAGAGTAATGGTGGTCTGTGTTACAAGATTTCTCATAGTAAAGATGCTGCTGTGTGGAAGCTTTTCCGAGGTAAAATACAGCCATACTTTTGGTCCCTGTGGGGTAAAATTCATTATTTAATCACTCTCCTTTTCTTCTTTATTTTCGTCATTGTATTCGTATTTAATAAAATTGTCGGGGTTAGGTGGCTTGTCATACTTTATTCTGACAAACTCTAAAACCGATATAAGCGGGCGAAAAGCCAGCATAGGAATTGCGGTTGCAAGAGGGTTGAACAAACCGGTTAAAAATGCCACGATAAGTGCGGCCATCAGCGAAAATGTACGGAAAATCATAGATGATTTCATAGCATTTTGAATGGGAGCCGCATGTTCTTTTGCAAATTGTTGTGACTCCTCATCACTCATCTCTGTATTTCCGCGAAGCTCTATAAAGTTGTTCACCGCACGGTTTACCGAAATACAGAGTGCGGCATAGTTAATAACAATCGCCGCAAAACCAAGCACAGCACCGAGAACAACGGTTATGTTAAACTCCACAACGTCAAGCAGTGAGAGAAGGAAAAATCCGCCTATCGTAAGCCCGACTATTACAAGCTCTCCAACGGTGAACAAAGATATCTCACTTATAGATGATTTTTTCTTTGTCAACTATCATTTTCCTCACTTTCTTTGTTATTAAGCTCGGCACGAAGCCGTTCTCGCTTTTCTTTTGCATCGCGTTTTTCTCTTGCGGAAGTCTCCTGTTCCTTTTCCAACCTTTCAAAGCCGGAAAGGGCTGTCAGAAGAAATTTTATCATGGAAAAAAGTCCTACCAAAGTGCCAAGTATCAGCAACACCGCCCAAATCCACTTTGGTGCGGAAAGATACTTTGTGGCAAGGAATGAAAACAACACTCCGAAGCCGATAGGCAAAACCAGGGAATATATAGCTTGAAAAAGAATGTTCATCAGCGAAAACGCATTCATAAATTTTTTGTACATAGCATCTCCTCTGATTATTTTTTCGTCAATATTCCATAAAATTCCATTGTATTTATAATAGCACTAATTAACTAAAAAATCAAGGAAAACGACGAAAGTTAAATATTTAACAAAATATTTTAATTAAATCTTTATTTATTATTAATAGGTAGGGAACAGTTTATACAAAAAAGACGGTTTGAGTTTGTTTATTTTGCACATTCGGTAAAACTGTTTAATAATAATTAAGATTTTGGGGACTGTAATTTTATTGACAAATATTTATTCTGTGTGCTAAAATTAAAAACAAAAAAAGCGAGTGAAAAGTCATTTATAGCATATTTTTTTGAGAACAAGTCGCTCTGTTATGGAGTAAATATATGAAGAAAATCCTTTTAAAACTGTTGTCACTGTTAGTTATGACCGTTTTATTATTTAATATTTTAGTATCCTGTCAGACGGTTGAAGAAGAGCTTCCTGAGAAAATCGAAGAACAGGAAATAATCCCTGTATACAACCCTGTGTCAAGGCGAGATGCCGCAGATCCCTTTATGACATACGATAGCGAGACGGGATATTACTATGCTTTGTTTACACTTAGTAACAGAATTGAGATATTCAGAAGCAAACACGCGGCAACCATTTTGAAAGCCCGCGATTCCAAGGTTATTTATAAAGCCAACAAGGCAGACGGCATTTACGGCGGCATTTGGGCACCCGAAATGCACAAGGGTACAGATGGAAAATGGTACATATACACCAGCGGAAAGACCGATCCCAACAGCAATGTAAAGCATTTGTTCGTAATGCAGGCACAAACCGACGATCCTTTTGGCGAGTGGAGCTTTAAGGGAGTGCTGATGCCCGAGCTTTATTGCATAGATCCCACAGTTTTTACTCTGGATGCTATCGTTTTAGAAAAGCAATATCTGTGCTATTCCCGAGTTGATGAAGAGGATGGACAGGTGCTTGAATTGTGCGAGATGATTAATCCATATACCTGCTCTGATAACAGGGTTACTATTGCAAAAGCAGAGCTTGAATGGGAGCTTGTTGAACCGTATACAGACAAAAACGCGATTGTTGAAGGGCCGTTTTTCCTTAATAAAGACGGAAGATTGTTTATTATTTATTCGGCAAACGGCTGTTGGTCAAACAGCTATTCGCTTGGAGTTCTTGAGCATTTGGATGGCGATATTATGGACGCAAAAAACTGGGAAAAACACCCCGAGCCGCTTTTGACTATGGGAAACGGTGTTTATGGTCCGGGTCACGCATCCTTCTTTGAATCTCCCGACGGAAGCGAGATTTGGTGTGCATACCACGGAATGACCGCAAGTAATGACAGTGCTGCACCTGCCACAAGATGCTTCAACATTCAAAAGGTTGATTTTGATTCTACAGGATTTCCGATTATGGGCAAACCTGTGGGAAACAAGGTTCGACTTATTCCGCCCAGCGGAGAAGCAGAGTAGAAAAACTTGCTTTTGCTTACAAAAATGTGAAAAACTTCTTTTTAAAAACTCTTTTTAATAGAAAAACCATCGGTTTAGCCGATGGTTTTTTTGCTTTTATTGATTAATTGCCTGTTGATTTTGTTAACTCTGCATTTATACCAAAAAATCGGTTTGGTGTTTAGTTCAAGCCCGCAGTAAGCTTAATAAGAAGATCGTTGTCGTCGGGCTGATTTCCTTCAAGGGCGGCTTTGTTTCGAACCACCTTTCCGCACTTGTCACAGCGATGAATAATGATAAACCCCTTTTTGGGATCGGGAAGAGTCTGTACCGGGCGAAGAATACCGCCACAGTCGTTGGCTCTGTCGCCCGGGTTAATATCAACGTGGAGCGAGCAAAGGCAGAAGGGACAGTGATTTCGCGAGGTGTATCCGAGAGGGAGAACATCTCTGCCGCAGTTTTTACAAACAAACCCCTCGTCATTCTTTTTAAATCTTTTTTCTTCCATAAAGCTCTCTCCTGACAGAATTTTTAAATTGAAATTATGATTATATTATTTGCCCACGCAGAATTTAGAGAAAATGTCCGAGACAATCTCCTCGCTGACAGCACGCCCGTCAAGCTCTGAAATAGCACCTATCGCACGTTCAATATCGCTGGATGCCGCATCCTGTGAGAAGCCAAGCTCCAAGCTTTCTATTGCCGTACCGATAAAATCAATACATCTCATAAGTGCCGAGTGCTGTCTTGCCGAAGCAATAATGGCATCCTGACCGATAACGATTTTTTCGTCGGTGAACATTTTATTCACAAGCTCAGAGAGCAGAGAAATAACCCCATCTTCATCATTGCCTGCCGAAATTTTGATAACCGCATCAAAGCCCGAAAGTTGACTTTCGTCAAAATTCGACACTAAATCCGCCTTATTAAGCAGTGCAATTTTTGCTCCGTTTGCTTTATTTGCGGCATCAAGAATTATACGGTCTTCCTCGTCAAAAGGTCTCGAAATATCAAAAACTGTAAATAAAAGTTCGCTTTTTTCTATCATTTCACGACTTTTTTTGATTCCGATGCGTTCTACCGCGTCCATATTTTCATTCTCGTGTATTCCTGCGGTGTCGGCAATATTAAGCATAATTTTGCCAAGAGGAATACTTTTTTCAAGAACGTCACGGGTTGTGCCAGGAATGTCGGTAACTATTGCCGCATCCTCTCCCAAAAGGAGATTATAAAGTGTGCTTTTTCCTACGTTGGGCTTTCCGCAGATAACCGTTTTTACACCCTGACTTATGGCTCTGCCTGTACGGTAGGTAGATGCAAGAGAAAGACAGTCCTTCTTTATATTATATAATAAGGAAGTAAGCTCTTCGTCGGAAAAATCGCCAAGATCCTCGTCGGGATAGTCAATTCTTGCATAAACCGAGCTCATAGCACCCACAAGAGAGCTGCGTATTTTTTGAATTCTCTCTGTCAGCTTTGTTCTGGCACTGTCGCCGGATAGGCGGATCTGATCTCTGGACTTTGCTTCCAAAAGATCCGAAATTGCTTCTGCCTCTGTCAAGCTGAGTCTGCCGTTGATGAAGGCACGTTTTGTAAACTCGCCTGCTGTTGCGGCTACTGCACCTGCACGAAGAAGTGCTTCAAGCACCGTTCTTGTAACAAGAATACCTCCGTGACATCCAATCTCTACTGTATCCTCGCCTGTATAGGATGCGGGGGCAGGGAAGCGAGTGGCAAGAACATCATCAATCTTCTCTCCGTTCTCAATGATGTATCCGTATATCTGTGTTCTTTCTTTACATTCAGAAAATGGTCTTCCCGAAATAGGGAAAAACACCTTGTCGGCAATCTCAAAAGCACCCTTACCCGACATTCGGATAATGGCAACCCCACCCTTACCGGGTGGGGTGGAAACTGCCGCAATTACCTGCGTCAGATTATTCATTATACCTCTGTGCTGTTATTTTCCTCGGCGGTTTTGTTGCCGCTTTCCTCAAAAAGCTCCTTGGGCTTCTTGTCGGTAAGGAAGATAACTATCTTTCTGTTATTGTCAGAGCCGATAGAGTTGGTGGAAACACCCTCAATGCTCTGGATTTCGGAGTGGATAATTCTTCTTTCGTATGCACTCATGGGCTCAAGCATAACACTTCTTCTGTTGCGAAGTGCCTTAGCAGCCATTCTTCTTGCAAGAGCACGAAGAGTTTCTTCTCTCTTCTTTCTGTAACCCTCGATGTCAAGTGTTACGCGGCTCTTGTCACGTTCACCTCTGATATTCTTTCTTGCAGATGCAAGGTTTGCAAGATACTGAAGTGCGTCAAGAGTGTCACCGTGGTGACCGATAAGTGCGGATGCATCATTACCAACAATGGTGATTCTTCTTGTGCCGTCCTCGCAGGAGTAAAGCTCTGCCTCGGCAGAAAGACCGATGTCGGCAATAACCGTCTTAACGAAGTCAAAGGACATATCCTCACCTTCTTCAACGATGCGGCGTTCCATTTTAAGCTCTGCCTCGGGAATAACCTCGCTCTTGGGAGCTGCTGCTTTGGACTCTTCCGGCTTCTTTTCTGCCTTCTTGGGCCTGGGCTTTCTGTCCTCACGCTTTTCGGTCTTCTTTCCGTCGTTGGGCTTCTTGTCTCTCTTAGGTCTGTCGGCTCTCTGTCTCTTCTCGTGAACGTCGGGAAGCTCGATGTATGCTCTTACCTTAGCAGGTCTAACACCTATAATACCGAAGATTCCCTTGCTTCCGGAATCTATAATTTCAAAATTAACGTCGTCAAGCTCACCTGCACCAAGAGCAAGTCTCGCCATTTCCTTGGCTTCAAGGATGTCCTTGCCGACAGCTGTTATTTCTTTAATCATATTTGTCTAAACTTCTTTCGTAAATCTTAAATTTCTGGGATGTTCATCTCGCCTGAGTTCTTTTTGTCATTCTTGTCGTTGTTTTCAAGCTCGGGCAGAATCTCATAATCGTCATCATCAATGTAGTGAAGCGAACGGTACTTGGGAGCATTTTTAGCCGCAGATCTTGCGTTTTTCTCTGCTTCCTTCTGTGCCTTTTTCATCTCTTTAAGCTCGGCCTCGGTGTACTTGGGCAGAGGCATTACCTTTGAGAGAATAAAGCTTTGAATAATACCGAAAACAGACTGGTAAATCCAGTACACACCCATAAGGGCGGAAAGCGGGAATGCCATAAGAAGTGTCATGGCAGGCATCATAATGTCCATCATTTTCATAGATGCGTTTGCCTGATCACCCTGGGGCTGAGTTGCGGGATTTGAATTCCACTTACGGGACAGGAACATGGAAAGCCAAGTAAATGCCGCCGCAAGAACAGGAATAATTACCAACCAGTTAATGGGGTTAAGCGAGGGGGTCTCGCCAAGGTTTGTGTTAAAGAGTTCAAGGTTGGGGAGTCTGGAAAGATCCACACCCTCGATGCTGATACCGTGCTTATCAATTGCAGAAACAAGTGTGATCTGGTTAATGCTCTTAAACTTAACAGTATCAACGTTTTCAAGAGTAATACCTGCAAGCTTTTCACCTGCGTTAAGAGCAGCTCTTGCAATTGCTCTTACACCCGAGTCGTCTATACGGCAGATGTAAGAAAGCGGATTTCTGATTACACTGTAAAGGAAGGTAATAATGGGAAGCTGAAGAAGAAGGGGCAGACAACCTGCAAAGGGGCTGTAACCTTCCTTCTGCTGAAGCTCCATAATCTCCTGCTGCTGCTTTTGCAGAGTGGGCTGATCGGTTCTTCCCTTATATTTTGCTTTAATAAGTTCAATTTTGGGTGCTAAAGTAGCCATTTTGATTTGATTCTTCTGCTGCTTAATAGAGAAAGGCAGAAAAAGAATCTTGAAAAGAAGTGCGTAGATTAAAAGTCCGAAGACATATCTACCGTCAAACAGCCAACTGAAACCATATAACATAGTTCCAAGTAATTCATAAAGCCATCTCATTCTTTAGTTTTCCTTTTCTTTTTCCGAAGTTTCTATCTCACTGTTGTTTTCCCTGCATCCTGAGTAGGCACGAAATCCTTTTTCCGGCACAGGATCGTAGCCGCCCCGTCCAAAGGGGTTGCAACGCAAAAGTCGCCAGGTCATAAGGATAAAGCCCGCAAAAAAGCCACGTTTCTGAAATGCCTCAATGGCATAGGCCGAACAGGTTGGTGTAAACCTGCAGCAGGGCGGTTTTAGGGGTGAGATATATTTTTTATAAAGGCGAATAAGCCATATCATTACGTGCTTCATAGCTTAGCCCTTGTCCTCGGCATACATACCGAGCTTTTTAAATGCGAAATCAAGATGCTCCTTGATCTCGTTACTTTTGAGGTCAACTGCCGCTGTGCGTGCCGCGATAACAATTAAAAAGCCAACCTTGAGACGTTTTTCACCTTCAAGTGCTCTGAGTCCCTCACGCATAATACGGCGAGTACGGTTTCTGATAACCGCACCTCCAAGCTTTGTGGACGTGGTGAATCCAATTCGGTTTACCACCTTCTTTTGTGGATGTGCCTTCGCAAGCCGCTTTGCGGCATAATCGGGTAATACGTACACAGCGAGAGCCGACGTCACTGCTCTCTTTCCCTTTGAATACGCTTTGGAATACAGATGATTTTCTTTGATTGCAACGAACTTCAAAACCGTATCCCCCTTTAAAGCTTTATTACGCAAAATCCTCCGATAAATGTCTATAAAGCACTTTATCGGAGGATTTGTCGGTCGTCCGTGACGACCAGGTCAGCAAAACCTGACCTTCAATTAATAGGTGAGCTTAGCTCTACCCTTGGCGCGTCTTCTCTTAAGAACTTTTCTACCGTTAGCGGTCGCCATTCTTTTTCTGAAACCGTGTTCCTTGTTTCTCTGTCTCTTCTTAGGCTGATAGGTTCTTTTCACAGATAGCACCTCCTTATGATAAAAAATTAACGTCCTCGGCGCGGTAAGCACCGATATTTTCGCGTATTCATACGAAAACACCATATATTATATATTACTCGCGGAAAAAAGTCAAGAGCTTTTTAAAAAATATTTTCGGGAATTATTTTGATAAATCTCTATCAAAGTGGGCGAATTGCCTTGACTTTCGCGGGCGTTTCTGCTAAAATATCATAGGAAAGCTATTTTTTTGGGGGACGACCGCTATGAACGACGCTATAGAGAGAGTATTGGTTTCGGA
>JAZSRX010000009.1:0-31619 GCA_045538685.1 Eubacteriales bacterium
GAAACGCTCATCTTGGGCGGGATGCTTACCAACATATGTATATGGTCGGGACATACTTCTCCCTCTATTATTTCTACACCTTTCCATTGGCATAATTTTCGAAGTATTTCCCTTATCTCCAACCGTTTTTCTTCAAAAAACGCCTTTCTCCTGTATTTTGGTGCAAAAACTATATGGTACTTGCAATTCCATTTCGTATGTGCTAAAATGTTTGTGTCTATGTTTGCTTTTTTCATAGATAATCCTCCGTTTGTGTTTTTTAGTTCGACTGGCAGGTCTTTTCTAATTATATCACAAACGGAGGATTCTTTTCATCGGTTAACCTATATTGAACCACGCGACTATCGCGTGGTTTTCGCTATACAAAGAAACTCGGAACCCCTTTGGTGTACCGAGTTTTTTCTTTTCCTTGGTTGTCGGAGTTTATGGGATTTTGAACCTCACGAGCTACGCTCTATGACCGAGCATTCAAACGAAGTGCCGAATGCGTCGGGGTCTATGCTTGCCGTCCGCAGACGGCAACATACTGCGTCATTTTGCGTGTCCGACCGCAAAATAGCAGATAACCCACTTCATTAATTTTACGCAAAAGCAGACCGGGCAAATAAATTCGACTGCGAGGCCGGATGAAAAAACAGTCCTTTGTGGACTGCTTTTTTGCTTTTTATCAACTACATATTGAACTTATCGGCTTTTTATGATATACTTTATTTAAGATTGGCTTTTGGGAGTTGCGTTAAAAAAGACAAAGGGGTGGCGGATATGGAAAAATCGAGCTGGATATTCGGTGTTGTTGGGAATATAGTTTCAACGCACGGCGATGAAAACGGTAATATATATTACGGAACAAAGGCATTTACACCGGGAACAAAGGTTTATCTATACCGTACTTACCAAGATAACGAGCAGAAAATAATAAAAGTTATCGGGCGGAACAGATTTGGAAAGACCGTTCACGAAAATATTTCTGTTGATTTAATTGAAAACATCAGGACACAAAGAATATATAAGCCAAAGGTTTTAGACCTTATCGACTATCTCACAAAATTTGAGGGCTATGTGTGGTGGGGAAAAACCGCTGCCGACAGAAGAGGTACCGAGCAATTTGTAAAAGAAATAAAAGACAAAAAACGAGGAGAAAGCTATGAAAATAATAACAGTTAAGCGAGCGATTGGCTCATTGCCCATAGGAAGCCCGATTTCCATATACTGTTCTGATGCAAAGGGTGATGCGAAGCTTATTCTCAAAGAGGGCGATAGTGTTCTTTGCAAAAAGTGTTGCGAAATCAAGGCAGGCGAAGAACGAACCTTTAACATAGAGTTTAATGATGCAGAGCTTTTCGCGGTTTTAGAAACCAATGGAGATAAACAGATTCTCGGAAAATGCAGTGCAGAAAATTTAGCCGAAAAGCTTATTTTAGAGCAAAAAAGTAAAGATAAGTTGTCAGATTTACCAAAATACGAGTTTTCTGAGCATAAAAAGAAGAAGGGACTGTTTAGCAAACTTAGTGGCAGCGGCAAGGCATTGATTGCTATTTTTGCTGCTATTTTAGTGATTGGTATGCTTATCGGCGGTGTAATGATAAGCGATTATTACAAGATAAGATCAAGAGAGCCAAGGCGATTTGATTTTGACGGAATAAGCATAACGGTTGCCAAGTCATTTATTGTTGATGTGCACGAAAGAGAGCTTCATACCGCACTTTATTCACCCGACAGTTGCGTGCTGATTTCGGTAGAACGCTTTGAGGATTATCCCGAGCTTGAGCATATGTCTACCGTTGACTACTGTGAAGGAATTAAATCGAGAAATTGGAATACAACCTCGGTAGTAAGGGTTGAAGACGGACTTACATATTTTATTTATGAATCGAAGGACTATTTAGGTGATACACACAGATTCCACCTTTATGCTTACAAAACCGAAGATTCATTCTGGGTTGTGCAATTCGGCTCTCCCGTTGAAAAAGCTGATTATTGGGAGCCCTGCTATCGCGATTGGGCAAAGTCGGTAGAGTTTAAATAATTTTTTCAATAAAAAACCTGTAACACATTTTTCTGTTACAGGTTTTTCCTTTTTCGGTTTGCCCGGTGATTTAAGTATTTTATGGCTTGAGGTTTTTCCCTGCTTCAGACTACTGTACAATCCATTTATTGTCAATAAGGGCATAATAATGGTTTGATACCGTTGTTTCACCCGTAGAGCTTATTGTGATTGTGGTTGCACCCTGCAAACTCTCGGAGTAATAGCTGCCGAAGCCGGTTTTCAGCGAATAGCTAAGGCGAATACCCTCATAAACAATCGAATAATTGTTGAGATGATCGTGGCCTACCAGAATATCCTTTGTACTGCCCAGCTCTTTTACTTTGTCAAAAAAGCCGTTGGATATGGGAGGAGGACATTCATATTCGCCTCTCACGCCCGATGCAATTTCCGAATATGCAGGATCAATTTCACCTAAAATGCCGTTTTCCTCGTCGATATTTGTTGCAACCGAGTGCCACGCCTCGTAATACTCGTAGACGGGAATGTGAGCAATTACCGTGCTTTGAACGGTTTTACCCGCAAGCTTGTTATTGCCTTTTACAGCCCACTCATACCACTCTATCTGATTATCCCAAAGATGATCGTACCCTGAGCCCAGGTTTTCGTATTCCCTGTTCGAATGAGTATCCATCATATAGATAGAATGTATGATTTTACCGTTTTCGGTGATGTTAATAACATAATTTCCGTGTCCCATTTCCTTCGGGCCAAGCTTGAAAAGAGAGTTTTTCGCCCCTGCAAGCTGTTCTGCCGCCCAATCCTCGCTTGTGCATCCTTCGCCGTCGTGATTTCCCATAACTGCTGCCCAGGGAATGCCGTAAGAATCAATAAACTCAATAGTTTTCAGATAGGCAGATGTGCCGATGGCATTATCGCCCGAAAGAGTGATAAGATCGGGGTTTTGATCCTTTATCGCCTGATCAATAAGGGCGAAGGTTTTAGTGGCTGCATCTGTGTCAAGCTGACCGTCCGAAAGCTGAATATCGGCAAGATTAAGAATAACAAAATCCTTTCCGGGAGTTTTTTTAATCTCAACGTAAGAGCATTTATTAAACCGATCTGACGGCGACCAGGCAGAGTCCTCCTTACAGGATTTTTTCATTATCAAAAAGCAAGACAGAACTATTATGGCTAAAATAATGAAAACGGCTAAAATTTTTTTCATTTTTCTCTTCTCTCTATAAAAGGTTTTTTAATTATTATAGCATACTTTCGGCCCTTTTTCAAGCCGAAATATACTCTACCCTGCTTTGTCAGTGCGATATTACTAAAGGGACATTGACAAAAAGATTGACAATAAATAATATAAATGATATAATAATGTCGAAATATTATTTAAGGAGCAGGATATGAGTAGTATTAGCTTGCAGGACAGCGTAAAGGCCTTTGTGGTAAAGATGCTGTCTGACGTTAATGTGAACCGCGACGACGAGGACGCAAGAATAAACTCCATTAAGGTTGGACTTGGGCTGATAACCGATAAATTCGGTGTTGAAGAATACAGCTTTAACCTTGCTATGGATGTTTTTGTTGAGGCGGCTTATAAAAATCTTTCGGGCTGTCTTGAAAAAATACTGAACGAAGCGGATTTTGACATCGACAATCAAAGAGAAAGAAACATAATTTTTGCATCATACTATGCCCTTTCGCTTATAAGAAAGAAGCAGGATGATGCGGAGGGTTTGCTTAATCTGATTGATGAAAAATACGACGGTTTGCGTGACTTTGCCCTGCACTTTGAGGTTCACTCCAGATATTACAAAAGGGTGGACAAGTTCAGAGAGGCATTAAGCTGTGACAAGCGTGCAATAAATGTTTTGAAAAGAAAGAATATTTCAAATGTTGCCCTTTGCATTTCATATGCTTCAACCGTATGTACAATGCTGAAAAAGAAGGACAGCACCCTGCACGACGATGACATCAAACTTGCGAAAAGGTATATTGAGGATGCTATCGAGTTTAACCCTGTTTACCCAAAGTATTATTTCCTTAAAGCACAGCTTACCTTCCTTTCCGCCATTCGCGAGTCAAGCGACCTTAGCCGTCTTGAAGAGGCAGGCAGACAGGCAATCGAGCTTATTGACGAGTATGCCGACGTATTCCTTTACGAGTTCTATCACGACAGAAATGTTTTTGTTTCCAAGGAGAGAGAAAAATACGAGGAATTCAAGGAATTTATTGAGGATATTATCGACAGAAAAAAATCTCCCAGATTCCCAAGGACCGATGCAGAGCTTAACGCACTTAAAGAGAAAATTCTTATGGCAGATAATCAGGATGAGTGCGTTTCTTCCTTTATTTTGCCGCCCATTCCCACATTACATAGCGGAGACAAATACTTCTTCATTTGCTATTCGTCAAGAGATTTTAAGTCGGTTTACTGCGATCTGATTGAGCTTTACAAACACAAGGTTCCCTTCAGATATGACGAAAGACTTACTCACGGTGTGGGCTGGCAGGACCAGATTGATCAGGGTATAAGCCACGAAGACTGCGAGGGTGTTGTGTTCTATTTAAGCAAAAACATTTTTGCCACAAAATCGGTGGGCGAAGAAATTGACATAACGAAATACCATAAAAAAAGGCACTTCTGCGTTAATCTTGAAGGAAGCACCCTTCCCTCTCGAATGCTGACCGATTTGATAATTGACAGATATAAAAACGATCCCGTAAATTATTACCTTCCAAGCGAGCAGATGCTTCTGTTCTTGGATTTCTTCCGCGACAACGAGGTATTTACCCATAAATTCAAGAAGAACGGCGATGAAGGTACGGCTCATTTTGATGCATATATTGATGCTCTTATTACCAGCTTCCCACAAATAATTATTGGAGATTAACCGATGATATTAGAAAAATTAAAATTCAGTACAGATTTTGCATCTGTTCCACACAAAAGAGAGCTTAATAAGCCCAACGAGGACCGTCTGCTTATTGACGAGGAAAACGGAATATTCATTATTCTTGACGGTGTAACACGTGTTCATAAGGAGTATGATTCTTTTCCCTTTGCAAGTGCCGCAGGTGACGTTGGCGACATATTCCTGAAGGAAGCTCACGAATATATTAAAGCACATATAAAGGATTCTGACCCAAAGGCAGTTTTATACGGTGCGGCAGATACAGCCAACACAAAAATTAAGAAATATCGCAAGATTAAAAGCCAGGAGGAATGGGAATTTTATCCTGCAACACTGGGCATTATTTCTATTTTGCGTGACAATACCCTGCACTACATTTCTGTTGGCGATTGCCTTGGTGTTTTGCTTCGCCACAACTCAAAGATTTTGTTTGGCAGAGAGCTTTCGCTTGAGGCGGTTGATCTTAACAAGGTGAACAAAACCGCAAGATATATGTATTACTGCAACCAGCCGGGAAACGAGCTTTCCTATACCGTTTTTAACGGCGATGATGCGGTTATTGAAGGGCTTGAATACTCATTCATAGACATTCACCCCGACGATTGCGTTATTTTGGCAAGCGACGGAATCGGAAATTATCTGAAATACGAAAAGGCAGCCGATATTTTTTTCCAAAGTGCAGAGGAAATTATTTCACTTTCCGAAAAATATGACACTCCGCCCTATGCCGAATATGCCGACGATAAATCGCTGATAAAGATTTCCTTTTAATATATCAGAGGGTTAGCAATGAGAAAACTTAATATACAAGAAGATGGTTGTGAAATTTCCCGGCATACAGATGAGGGCACTCTGTCTGCTGTAAATCAAGCAGAGCCGACTTTGGACGGTGGCTTTGACACCGAAGAAAATGGACAACCCACCACCGTCGAGAATAACGAGAACAAAAAGAAGAACTTTACAAAAGCTGCTTTGATTATGCTCGCCGCAGTTCTTGTTGGATTTGTTTTGGGTTATTTGGGTGTAACAGCATTTCTCGCAGTCAGAGATTCCAAGGAAAAAGAGTTTCAGATAGGCGAGATGAGCATTTGCTTGACAGAGGGCTTTGAACAGTCGACTTCTCCAAGCTTTCAGGGAATTTTCAGCTCAAGAAATATGGCTGTTTTTGTAAATCGAGACGGCCTTGATTACAGTCCTGCGTTTATTTCGGGCTTTAACCCCGATCAATATGCAGAATATGTTATTTTGAGTACCGGTATAGACAGCAAAGCAGAGGAAAAAGACGGGCTTACTTATTTTATTTTTTCTGCCGAAGGAGATGAAGGCAAGATGTATAAATATTATGCATACGTTTTTAAAACCGAAGAAGCATTCTGGCTTATACAGTTCTCGGTGGAAGAAGGCAAGGCGGAAAAACACGAAAAAACAATTGAAAGCTATGCAAAATCCATAAAATTCAATTAAAAAACAGTAAAAGTCAGGTGCAAAAAAAGCATTTGACTTTTATGTTTTTCTGTGCTATAATATGCGAAGTAAATATTTTAAAGGAGAGCAAAGCGATGGTTTTAACGGTTGATATTGGTAACAGCAATATTAATTTCGGTGTTTTTTCGGGTGATGATATTAAATTTGTAGCCAGAATTGCCACCGACAGAGCCAAAACAGAATTTGAATATGCTGCGTCAATTTCCAATGCACTCTCCATTTCCAAGATTGATAAAAGTCAGATTGACGGTACAATTATCTCCTCGGTAGTTCCGCCCCTTAACAATGTTATGAAATCTGCCATAAGTATGCTTTATAATGTAAAGCCGATTTTGGTAGGCCCGGGTGTAAAGACGGGTATTAACATTCACTGTGACAATCCCGCATCTGTGGGTGCGGATATAATCTGTGCCTGCGTTGCGGCACATTTCCTTTACGGAAGTCCTTCTCTTATCGTGGATATGGGTACTGCAACCAAGATGATGGTTATGAATGACAAGGGTGCGTTTATCGGTGTTTCGATTATTCCCGGTGTTATGGTAAGTCTTGATGCACTTGCAAACCGCACGGCACAGCTTCCTATGGTCTCGCTTGAAGCACCTAAAAATGTTATCGGCAAAAACACCGCAGACTGTATGAGAAGCGGAATTGTTTTTGGCAGTGCAAGTTTGGTTGACGGTATGATTGAACGCATTTTCGAGGAGGTTGGTAACACTATTCCCGTATATGCAACAGGCGGTTTGGCATCGGTAATTACACCGTATTGTAAACATAACATTACATATGACGAGTTTTTGGTACTTAAAGGACTGAATTTAATCTATCAGAGAAATCAATAAATAAAACTTAATATTTTTTTACTTTGTATATTACCCTTCGGGGAATATAAATAAATTTTATGCGTTGTACTATCACTTTGGATAGACGACAGCAAGGGGGATTTATGAACACAAAAGGTAAATTAAAAATGAAAGGAATGTCAACCGAAAAGCTTGTGCTTTTGGCATTGCTCACCGCACTGGTGGCAATACTTGCCTATTTTGGCGGATTTATCAAAATCGGCGGTCTTGCTTCTGTTTCGCTGACACTTGTACCCGTTGTACTTGGTGCGGCACTTTGCGGTCCATATGCAGGCGGCTGGCTCGGTGGTGTATCCGGTGTAATCTTCTTTATGACTGCGGATGCAGCATTCTGGATGGGACTTAGCCCCATCGGAACTGTAATCACGGTTATGATTAAGGGAATTATGGCAGGTTTTTGTGCAGGACTTGTATTTAAACTGCTGGAAAAGTATAACCGTTATCTTGCAATTATTGTCAGTGCGGTTGTTGCTCCTGTTGTAAATACGGGAATATTCCTTATCGGTTCCCTTATTTTCTTTATGGATGCGGTTGGGCCCGGTGCCGCAGGTGCAGGAATGTCTGTAGGCGGATATCTTATCGTATTCTTCGTAGGACTTAACTTTGTATTTGAGCTTATTGTAAACGTAGTGCTCAGCCCTGCTATTGCAAGAGTGCTTGATATTGCAGAAAAGACCTTTAAAACCAAAAAGGGTGTAAAGTCGGAAAGCAAAAAGCTTGAAAAAGCCGAAAAGAACGAAGAAATCAGCAAATAAAAGTTTTTTTGAACATAAAAAAGAACCCGAAAAAATCGGGTTCTTTTTTTGCATTATTTGCTTTATGTAATAAAATTTACTTAACTGTAACAGAGGTGATGTGAGTGTTTACACCCTCATACCAATAAAGGAAACCGATAACGTCGATAACGTCGCCCGGCTTAAGGTCTGCTACGGTCTGATAAACCTCTGTATCTGTGCCGGTAAGATAAACCTCTACGCAGAAGCTGTATTCCTTGCCGTCCTTAGAAAGTGTAACATAAATATCATCGCCGCCGTCATTCTTGAAGCTTATACCTACAACGGTAAGACCGCTAAAGCTTGCAAGCTGGTTCTGGTAATCAATAAGCTCGTCTGTGCCAAGCTTATCGGTAAGATCCTTGGGCTCAGCAATATATGTATCACCACCCTCAACAAATTTGAAGGTAGCATCTATAATCTCAATCTCGCCTGACCACGCTGCCTTGTAGCCGTCTACAATAATTCTGGTACCGGGAACAAGCTTTGCCGCATCCTCTTCGGAACAAGCCATTTCATAAAGGTAGTATGCACCGTCCTCGTCTGCTGCGTAAACGGTAATCTTGTTATCCCACCAGGACTGATGTCCCTGTACATAAACGTCAACCTTTACGGGCTGGTTAAGCTCGGTAGACATATACTCGTCATAAGAGAGAGTGCTGTTCTTAACAGATGTAATATGAGTGTTTTCACCCTCATACCAATAAAGGAAGCCCTCTACGGTAATAAGATCGCCCTTTTTGAGAGCAGAAACGGTCTTATAAACCTCACTTTCGGTGCCTGTAAGATAAACCTCTACGCAGAAGCTGTATTCCTTGCCGTCCTTAGAAACCTTAACATAAATGTCGTCGCCGCCGTCATTCTTGAAGGTGATCTCTTCAACTGTAAGATCTGTAAAGAAAGCAAGCTGGTTCTGATAATCTATAAGCTCGTCTGTACCGAGAAGATCGGTTGCATCAAATGCCTCTGCAATATAAGAGTCGCCATCAACAAACTCGAAGGTTGCATCTACAATTTCAATCTCGCCTGCCCACTCTGCCTTGTAACCCTTAACGGCAATCTTAGTGCCGGGAACAAGCTTTGCCGCATCCTCTTCGGAACAAGCCATTTTATAAAGGTAGTATGCACCGTCCTCGTCTGCTGCGTAAACGGTAATCTCGTTTTCCCACCAGGACTGATGTGCCTGTACATATGCTTCAATATAAACGGGATCGTTAACCTTTGCCTCTACATAATCGTCGTAGGACATAAGGGCAAGATCCTTGAAGGGATCTTCGTCTCCCTCTTCGCCACCGGGAATGTTGTTATTGTTATTATTGTTATTGTTGTTATTGTTGTTATTATTGTTATCCGGCTTCTTACAGGATGCAACAGCAAGAACCATAATCAAACAAAGCAAACAGATCAAAAGCTTTTTCATTTTTTTCTCCTTTGAATAAAAAATAATATACAACTATATTATACACTTTTTTTATTTGTTGTCAATATCTTTAATAACTTTTAATTTTTTGCGTTTTTTCAGATAACCCGCCAAAACGCATCCGCCTATGGCAACCCAGGTAACTCCAATTCCCGATAACAGTACAATCGAGCCGACGGGAATTTCTTTAATCCTGATTTTTCCCTCAAACTCGCCAATCTGATCAAGGCGGTAGAGCTTTATCATATCCTGATAAAGACGGTCAACATACTTGCTGTTTACCTTTTTTCGACGGTTAACCGCCTTGCACACGTCCTCAATCATCTCTCCCGAAGCATTACGCAGAGAGGTTGAACCGTTGAAAACAGGTGTGGTAAAGGTGTTTTCGGTGTTGTCCATAAGAAGCTTTACAGAATCAAGCTTTATGCTGTAATGAAGATTGTTATCCTCGCCCGATCTGGAAAGATAATCCTGATATTCGGGTGAATTCTGTGCCTTTTTTGTAACAGGAAGGTAACCCTCGGTCTGAGAGTAAGCTATCTGTGTTTCGTTAGAAAGAAGATACTGAACGAAAATCCAGGAAGCCATAACCTCTCCCTCATCCTCCTTATTGAAGATGCAAAGCGAAGGACCCTGGGAAATCATCTTCGGCTCTTCGGGATTGTACTGAGGAATAGGTCTGACAACCGTTTCAAACTCTACAACACTGCCGTGATGAACATCGCTGAGCGGAGCATCCGAACCCATCCAGGTAGAGCCGGCGGTAGAATCTATTGCAAATATACACTGCCCTTTGTTAAGGAAGTTTGCAGGATAGCTGGAAATGCTGAAGGTTGAGAATGCTCCTTTTTTAGCATTGTCGGCAATGGTAAGCAAAATTTCCTTTGTTGCAGGATCGTCAAAAATCTTGATTTCTCCCTTAACTGTGGAATAGCCCGCATTCTGCTGTGCCAACATCTGAATCATCATATTGTCGGTTGATTTATAGATAAAAGGAATAAGCTCCTTCTGTCCGTTAACCTTATAGTTGCCGCTTGCGTCTTTTTCAAGGGCGGCATTTGAAACCTCGAATATAAAGTCCCAGGTGAGAATATCAGGAACATCATATCCAAGTGCCTCAACATATGTTTTGTTTATATAACAGGCCTCGGTGGAACGCATAAACGGAACAGCATAAAGACGGTCTCCGATATAACACTCGTCCATAAACTTTTCAACCATATCATCCTCGCTTGGTGCATCAAAGAGAATTTCTCTTCCGCCAAGTCCATAGTCCCGGTTGCCTATAAGGTCGTTAAGCGGAACAACAACATTGTCACCCGAAATATAGGTGGCAATATGGTCGGGATAGGTTATACATACGTTGGGTGTGGTGTTGGTCTGAATGTTGGTAATAACGTCGTTGTAAATGTCATCATAGCTTGTGTAATGCTTTATGGTGACGTCAATGTTGGGATAAATACTTTCAAACTTCTCTATCGCCTGATTGTAAACATCTCTTTGGGTGGCATTGTTTTCATTTTTTGCCCAGAAAACAATTTTATACTCCTTGTCAAGATTAAACCCGTCGGGAATCTTAAATGCCTCTTTCTTCTCCGAGCCGTGACAGCTCACAAGAGCGGTGGCAAAGAGGAGAGAGATCAAAAATAAAAGCAGCTTTTTCATCATCCCTTTGTACCTCCCGTAGCAACACCCTCCATAATCTTTTTACGGAATACAAGGAACAAAACTACAAGCGGAAGCGAGATAACAACAACCGTCGCCATCATAGCAGGAATGTGATCTCTTCCGAAACCGCTTTCGCGGATATACTGAATTCCGTTTGAAACAAGGAAGTATTTTTCATTGTCGGTAATCAGTCTCGGCCAAACGTAAGAGTTCCAGCACTCAATAACCTTTAAAATAATTATGGTGATGATAGTAGGTCTGCACATAGGAACCATAACACGCATCATATATTTGAAGTCGCCTGTTCCGTCAATTTTCGCCGCATAATAAAGCTCGTCGGGAATCTGTGCAAAGGTCTCTTTAAGAAGGTAAACATAGAATACCGACGTAACAGAAGGCAAAATAAGTCCCGTAAAGCTGTTCCTGAGCTCCATTTTGGTAATGGTTACAAAATTCGTTATGATAACAAGCTCGTTAGGTATCATCATAAGAGAAAGGAACAGGATAAACAAAAGATTTCTGCCCTTAAAATTAAGTCTTGCAAAGGCAAAAGCCGCAGGAATTATTACAACCATCATTAAGCCGGTGGTTGCCACCGTAAAGATAATGGTGTTAATAAAGTAATTCAGAAGCGGAACCTTTGTAAAGGCGATTACGTAATTGTCAAGAGTGGGCGATGAAGGAAGGAACTGCGGTACACTCTCGGCATTGTACTCTCCATAGCTCTTGACAGATGACAGGAGCATCCAATAGAACGGGAAAAGCACTACTACTGCCCAGATTATTAAAAATGCGTAGGTTATGCATTTTCTGACTAATTTTCTCTTTTTCTGTTCTTTCTGAATTTCAGAAAAATCTTTTTTAGCATCCATGGCTTGCTCCTTTCATAGATTTTTTCAGGAAAATATCAATAATGAACCTTGCGTTTGCTTACAAGAAGGTTGATACAGGTAATGGTAAGCACGATAATAAACAGAATAATTGCCGCCGCAGAGGCAAATGAAGGATATCCGCCGCCGTCGCTGTAAAGCATATCGTAGATATAGCCGACAATTGTGTTCATTCCTGCAACATTAAGATTTGTGCCGAACAGAGCAACTGCATCGCTGTATGCCTTGAATGCTCCGATACATCCTGTGATAAGAAGATAGAAAATTGTGGGTGAGATGGAAGGAAGGGTTATCTTCCAGAACATACGGTCCTCGCCCGTTCCGTCGATTTTTGCGGCATCATAATAAATTTGCGGCACAGAGCAGATTGACGAAGTGAATATCAGCACCTTAAAGGGCATAACAATCCATATTGTGTATAGCGAAAGCACAAGCATTTTTGCCCAATACGGACCGTCAATAAAGTCTATTGCATCAATTCCGAAAATGCTTAAAAACGAGTTAACAAGACCGTCGTTATATACAGTGGGCTTGAAAAGTATCATAAACACAAGTCCAACGGCCAGGGTATTGGTAACGTAAGGCAGGAAGAAGATTGTCTGGAATGCCTGGCGAAGCTTCTCGATAGAGCTGAGTGCAACAGAAACGAGAAGAGAAAGCCCTGTTGACAGGGGAACGGTTATAAACACCAGAATAAAGGTGTTTTTCACTGCCTGAAGGAAGTAAGGGTCGCTTAGCACATAGCCGTAGTTATAAAATCCCACACCGAAATAGGTCTGAGATGCCGAATTATATCCTTCTTCAAAGGAATAAACAAAAACGTCTATAAGCGGATAGACCATAAAAGCACCGAGAAAAGCTATGGCAGGCAAAAGGTATAACCAAGCTTTAGGGTTGTTTTTTTCCATTAACGAAACTTCCTCCTTTCAAAAAAACTCCTCATTTTACTAAATTATAGCATATTTAACAAGAATTATCAAGATAATACGCAAATATTTTGTAAACATTAAAACTCATTTTTTGTTGACAACGGTCTGAATAAATGGTAAAATTAAATTGACCTAAAATTTAATAAGAAAGAGGACAGACCAATGAACAAAAGAGCATCTACCTTAATCCGCCTTTTGGCACTTCTCATTTTGGTTACTATGGCATTTTCTATGGTTGCTTGTGACAAGCTTCCCTTCTTGAACAAGGGTAATCAGAACGAAGAAAACAGCGATAACACCGAAAATGAAAACAACGGTGGAAACGAAAACAATGGCGAAACCGATGACAATCAGGGTGAGGGCGAAAATGACGAAAACGAAGCTCCAGAAGAGTGTCTTCACAGCAATATTGCAGAAGGCAAATGCACAGAGTGCGGCAAACTCTTTTTGAGCACAATCAAAGATTTGCTTTCTCTTGACGAAACTCTTGGAAGTGTTACTCCCGAGGGTGGTGTTGTTGCAGAGGTTTACTATGTAGAGGCAACCGTAAACCGTCTTATCAACGACCTTACAGGCGAAATGGTTATCGAGGACGAGACAGGCAGAATTACTGTAAAGTCGCTTTACGGTAAAGATGGTGTGTCCTATAAAGATATGGAAGAAAAGCCCGATCTGTGCGACAAGGTATTTCTTGAATGTACTCTTGAAAAGGTTGGCGGCAACTGGAGAGTTCAGCGTGCCACAGTGATTGACTTTGAGTCGGTTGATGAACCAATTAATGTTCTCACCGTTGCAGAGGCACTTGAGCTTTGCGGCGAAAGCGGCAACCTTACAACCGAGCGTTACTATGTTCGCGGCACAGTTAAGACTGTAACCAACCCCGCATACGGTGCAATGGTTATCTATGACGAAACAGGCGAGATTCCCGTTTACGGTACATACAGCAAGGACGGCTCTATCGGCTATGCAGAAATGGACGAGGTTCCTGTTAAGGGTGATGAGGTTCTTCTTTACTGTACCCTTCAGAACTTCAACGGAACTAAGGAAATCAAGAGTGCCTGGCTTATTGAGTTTACTCACGTAGATGCACCCATCGACGAATCTCAATACACCGATATGACAATTCTCGAGGCAAGAGAGGCCGACACAGGTGCTCTCATTAAGGTTAGCGGTGTTGTTGCACAGATTACATACGCAAACGGCTACAAGCCCTCGGGTGTTGTTCTTGTTGACGGAACATCTTCTATTTACGTTTACGACAGAGATATTGCAGGACAGGTTGAGATCGGCAATACAATTAAGGTCGCGGCAGAAAAGACCTATTGGATTCTTGACACCGAGATTAACAATGCATCTAAATTCGGCTACAAGGGTGCAAACCAGCTTGAAAACGCGACTCTCCTTTCCAACGACAAGGCAAAAACCGACTTTAACAAGGAATGGATAAGCGAAACTACCGTAAAGGAAATTATGGATACTCCTGTTACCGAGAATATCACAAACCAGATATTCAAGGTTACTGCTCTTGTTAAAAAAGCTCCCGGTCAGGGATTTGTAAACTACTATATTGATGACATTGACGGTGAAACCGGATCTTATGTTTATACCCAGTGCAACGGCGGTGACTTCGACTGGCTTGATCAGTTTGACGGCAAGTTCTGCACCGTTTATGTGGTTGCCATTAATGCAAAATCCTCTGCATCCGGCTGTGTATGGAGATTCCTTCCCATCGAAGTTATTGACGAGGGTTACACCTTTGATGTAAGCAATGCTCCCAAGTATGCAGTTGTTTACCACGGCTTAGGTCAGTTCCAGCCCGAATACACAGGCGACCCTGCTATTGAGCTTATTACAAGTGTTTCCTCCGAGCTTCTCGGCTTTGAGGGTGTTACACTTTCCTACTCCACAAGTAACGAGAGTGTTGTTTACTTCACCGAGGCAGACGGCATTGTAACCTTCCACTGCAAAGAGGCAGGAACAGCAACTATTACCGTTACCGCAACCTACGGCGAGAACAGCTACTCGGGTTATGTTGATATCACCGTTAGTGAAAATGAAGATATCGAGTCTATTACCGTTTCAGAGGCAATTGCAGCCGAGAATAATAAAGAGGTTACCGTTCACGGTATTGTCGGTCCTTCTCTTGCAAACCAGACCGGCTTCTACCTTATTGACGAGTCGGGTGTTATTGCGGTTCGCGTAGCAAAGAGCGAGTTTGAAGGACTTAAGATCGGTCACGAGGTAATTATTCGCGGCACAAGAACTATCACCAAGGACGGCGGCGGTCAGATCTGTATTGACAGTGCCACTATCCTGAGCAACAAGTACGGTGACAACAGCTATTCTACCGAAAGCTTTATTACAGGCAAGACCGTTGCGGATATTCTTGCACTTTCCGATTCCGCTGAGCAGACCACATCTGTTTATGTTGTTACCGCTACTATCAGCAGAGTTGTTGGCGGTTATTCCACAAACACCTATCTTGTTGACGGCGACGGTCAGTTTATGCTTTATGCAGGCGGCCCCGGCAACTATGCTTGGCTTGACGCTTACAACGGTCAGACTGTAACCGTAGAGGTTGCAGTTTGTGACTGGAATGCAAAGGGACTTAAAGGCTGCGTTCTCTCTATCACTCTTGAAGACGGAACACAGATCTTTAACGAGCTTAACTTCGCACAGTAATATTTTTCAGAATCCACTCCACTCGGGGTGGATTCTTTTTGACGAAAACAAAAATTTGTTACATTGTTGCTATTGATTTTATTATTGGTTTCGTGATATACTAAAAGAAAAAAGCAAAAGGAGATATAAACCAATGGCACACTTAGTTAATTTAAAGGCCGAGGGTCTTGAAAAAATACGTGAAATCAATCCCCGACTTGTATCCTATAACGTAGAGATGACAGAGGTTACGGGCGGTACATTCTGGAAGGCATATACCGAAGGGCAGATTGCAGGAACAGAGGAATTTCCTAAGCTTGAAGGCGGTTTCCAAAACCACACCGCTATGGCAGGCCTTATGCAGTATTATCCTCCCATTGATACCACAAATGAAAAGCTTATCTCTCTTGCCAAGGAGCTTGGCTCGGTTTGGGTGCGTGTAAGCGGAACCTGGGCTACCAAGACCTATTATGATTTTGACGGAACAACAGGCGGTAAGGCACCCGAAGGTTATCAGAGTGTTCTCACCCGTGAGCAGTGGGCGAATATTATCGGATTTGTAAAGGAAATTGACGGAAAGCTTCTTGTTTCGGCATCTAACTGTGCAGGCGATCACAAGAACGGCGGCCCTCTTGATCTTACACAGATCAAAAAGCTCTTTGCTCTTACCGACGAGCTTGGCGGAAGGATTGATGCTTTCGAGTTTATGAACGAGCCAAATATGCTTCAGGTTTCGGGTGCTCCCCTTGGCTACACCTTTGAGGATTATGTTCGTGACCAGGATATTGCTAACGGCTGGGTTCGTGAAAATTATCCCGAATGTCTTATTGTAGGCCCTTGTAACACAGGTATGACCGATACCTCGATTGAGGATTCTCCTATGGCGAAAATGGGCTCGGGAATCGGTAATATGATGACTATGGGAACCGTTCACGATCTTATGCGTGGTGCAAAGGTTCCTATGGACGTGTACTCCTACCACTACTACAACGGCATTTCCGAGCGTCTTGCAGGAATGATGCCCCAAGGTCACTGGCCTGCTGATATGGCTCACTCTGACGAATATCTTCAGGTTGCCCCCGGCATTTGTTATATGAATATTCCTGCACGTGACAGATATGTTCCGGGCGGTGAGATGTGGGTTACCGAGTCGGGTGACGCAGGCGGAGGAGGAAACACCTGGGCTTCCACCTATCTTGATGTGCTTCGTACACTTAACGAGCTTGGCAGCTTCTGTACACTTACAAACGGTGTTATTTTCCACAACACTCTCGCTTCCAGCGATTACGGCTTCCTTCAGCACGGCAGCTTTGATCCCAGACCTAACTACTTTGCGGCTTTGCTTTGGAATCGTCTTATGGGCAATACCTGCTACAAGGTGGACGGTGAGATTTCCGACGGTGCTCACGTTTACTGCCACTCCCGCAAGGATGGCGGAGACGGCTACTGCTATCTTATCGTTAACAATTCTCTCACCGACGAGATTACCGTTAATCTTCCGAGAGGTGCGGTTCTTTATACCCTTACAGGTGAAAACGGTATGAGAAGCAAGGTTATGTCCCTTGATACAAGGCCTTTGGTTCTTAATGCGGACAACTCTCTTCCCTGCCTCGACGGCAGAAAGGTTTCCGAAGGAAATCACTATCTCCCTGCCGGCTCTTGCACCTTTATTGTTATATAAATGCAAATTATTGTTTGCAAAAACGCAAAAAAAGGACACCAAAAGGTGTCCTTTTTTATTATTGAGCTGTTTAGTTTTTGGGTGTATTCATACCCTTTCTTGTAAGCGAAATTCTGTGCTTTTTAACGTCAACATCCTTGATGCGAACCTCGATAACGTCGCCTGTCTTGAAAAGCTCGGAGGGATGCTTGATAAAGCGGTCAGACATCTCGGAGATATGAAGCAGACCGTCGTGATGTACACCGATATCTACGAAGCAACCGAAGTCAACAACATTTCTGACAGTACCTTTAAGCTGCATTTCGGGCTTCAGGTCGTTAATGTCAAGAACGTCGGTGGAAAGGATAGGTGCGGGAGCATCGTCACGAATATCGCGGCCGGGCTTTTCAAGCTCGGAGATAATATCCTCAAGGGTGGGCTCGCCACAGCCAAGCTCTCTTGCAAGCTTTGCAATTCCGTACTGAGTTGCCTTAAATCTGAGGAGTGTAAGATTGCCTGCTCTGACGTCATCTACACTGAAACCGAATCTTTTAAGAAGATCCTCGGCGATAGCATAGGACTCGGGGTGAACACCTGTGGCATCAAACACCTGCTTACCGTCGTGGATACGAAGGAAGCCGGCACACTGGGTA
The DNA here is from genome assembly GCA_045538685.1 of Eubacteriales bacterium. GTDB lineage: Bacteria > Bacillota > Clostridia > Oscillospirales > CAG-272 > UBA1740. Next base: position 17,908 of record JAZSRX010000009.1, read on the forward strand.
AATGCCTTTTCGCCAAGCTTGGGAACTTTAAGAATCTGAGAGCGGGTCTTGAACTCGCCGTTTTCTTCTCTATACTTAACAATATTCTTTGCAACGGTGGTATTAATACCCGAAACGTAGGAGAGAAGAGAGTAGGATGCGGTATTTATATCAACACCGACACCGTTTACACAGCCCTCAACAACACCGCCAAGTGCCTCGGTAAGACGTGCCTGCTTCATATCGTGCTGATACTGACCGACACCGATTGCCTTGGGCTCGATCTTAACAAGCTCTGCAAGAGGATCCTGAAGTCGTCTTGCAATAGAGATAGCAGATCTCTGCATTACGTCATAATCGGGGAACTCCTCGGTAGCAACCTTGGATGCCGAGTAAACCGAAGCTCCTGCCTCGGAAACGATTGTGTATTTAACTCCCTTGGGACACATTGCGTCGCGAATAACGTGCTCTGCAATAAATGCCTCAGACTCACGGGAGGCGGTGCCGTTACCGATAGAAATAACGTCAACCTTATGTCTGTTTACAAGGCGAAGAACTGTTGCCTTTGATCTTTCAATATCCTCTCTGGGCTTTACGGGATAGATTACCGCGGTGTCAAGCACCTTACCTGTCTTGTCAACAACCGCAAGCTTACAGCCGTGAGCATAACCGGGGTCGTAGCCGAGAACTGTCTTGCCTTTAAGAGGTGCGGCAAGAAGAAGGTTACGAAGGTTCTCGGAGAACACCTTAAGTGCACCCTCGCAGGCATCGTCAAAGAGGGTTGTGCGAACCTCTCTCTCAATCGCAGGGAACAGAAGGCGGTCGTATGCATCACGAATAGTCGCCATAAGATAAGGAAGTGCGGGCGACTGTTTATTGGTTATAACCTTAGAAACGATCTGTGCAATTCCGTCCTCCTCGGGAAGAGTAACGGCAACCTTAAGGAATTCCTCCTTCTCGCCACGGTTGATAGCGAGAACTCTATGTCCTTTAAGCTTTTTGATGGGCTCGGAGAAATCATAGTAGTTTTCATAAACACTGGTTTCCTCGGTTGTACCCTTAGATGCAAGACTGCCGTGGTTCATAGTAAACTCACGAAGCATCTTTCTGATTTCCGCATTGTTGGAAATATCCTCTGCGATAATGTCGCTTGCACCCTGCAAAGCTGCCTCTACGGTAGGAACTGCCTTGTCCTTTTCATCCGAGATCACAATAAACTGCTCGGCATATACGGGAATTTCGGGATCGTAAAGGTCTCTCTGCTCCATAATGTAGTTAGCAAGAGGTTCAAGTCCCTTGTCACGAGCAACAGATGCTCTGGTCTTTCTCTTGGGACGGTAGGGAAGATAAATGTCCTCAAGCTCTACAAGTGTTTTTGCATTGTTAAGAGCAAAGGTAATCTCGGGAGTAAGCTTTCCCTGTGCATCAATAAGGTTTGAAATTTCCTCGCGTCTTTCTTCCATTTTGCGAAGATAATTAAGTCTGTCGTTAAGGTCACGAAGTGTTGCGTCATCAAGACCGCCTGTTACCTCCTTACGGTAACGGGAAATAAAGGGAATTGTATTTCCCTCGTCAATAAGAGCAACAGTTTCCTTTACCTGCTCTTCTTTGATTTTAAATTCCTCTGCAAGAGTCTTTAAAATATCCATTAGTTTCTCCTTATAGAAAGCCATTCGGCTGAAATTTACTGTAAAATTATCCTTGTTTTTCTAATATTCCGATCTCTTCATCCGTAAGATATCGCCACTCGCCCCGAGAAAGCGTGGGATCAAGCTTTATTCCGCCAAAGGAAATACGTTCAAGGGCGGTAACGCGGTTGTCCTGAGATGCGATCATACGTTTGATCTGGTGATATTTGCCCTCGGTAAGCACTATTCTTCCCTCTCGTCTGCCGTCGGAAAGGTAAAGCTCTGCCGGCTTACACTCATAACCGTCAGCAAGTGTTACACCTTTCAAAAAAACCGATTCTGCTCCCTCTCTCAGCGGTTCTGCCGCGGTAAAGAAATATTCCTTCTTCACGTGGTGCTTTGGAGATAGAAGCGAGTGAGCAAGAGGGCCGTTGTTGGTAAGTATCATAAGTCCTACCGTATCCCTGTCAAGTCTGCCCACAGGGAACAGCTCACGACGTCTTAATTCCTCGGGCAAAAGCTCGGTGACATAGGGCAAACTCTTATCGTCGGTTGCACTCACGTATCCGGTGGGCTTGTTCATCATAACATATGTATACTTTTTGTAAACCACATCCCTGTCGAGAAAGACAATGCTGCTTTTTTCGGGATCAATATGCTTTGAAACATCCTTTACGGCAACACCGTCAACGGTTATGCCGCCTGATTTGGCAATTTTAGCCGCCTCACGTCTTGTGCAAATGCCAAGCTCGGACAAAAGCTTATCTATTCTCATATTAAAACCCTGTCCTTTCCTTGCAAAATTAGGCACAAATTACACCATTTTGTATTGTATCATAAAACAAGCAATTTGTAAAGAGAAAAATGCGTTTTTTTAACTCAATTTGCTAAAATTATTTCGGCCCTCTCGTCTACCAAGCCGTCCTCTCTCGCCCAGGTGATTATTGTTTTGTAGTGGTTCTTGTAGGCACCCGGCTTGGCAGAAAGAATTTTCCATCAAGTATTCTGATATACCTCAGAGTATCACTCAACCCAAATGCCTGAACAAAATTTATGTATTGGTGTAAAGTCATTTCAACCGCCTTGTTAGGCCCGAAATAAAAGATGGGCTTCTTCGCCCCTTCTTGAGTGAAAGAATGATAGTTAGTTATTATTCCCTTTTCTATTTCTTTATTATTGGGTGCAGTTTTGAAACCTTCGGTATTACATTCTGAAACGGCTGTGTTTTCATTTTGAAACAGTGTTTTGTGATTTGCAGTATATTTTACCCTGCCTGCCTTTTCTGCCTTTTGCTTGATTATGTAGTTCTTCTCTGTAAGCTCATTCAATGCTCGGTATACCGTAGTTCTTGATGCCCCAACCCTCTCTGCAATATAATCCAGCGAGCCGTAACAATCACCACCTGCATTTGTAAAAGAGTAAATCAAAGCATAAACCAACAGTGTTGTTCCGCCAAGCTTTAGCTCATCTACCATAAAATTATAAACTGTATAGTATGAATTTTCCATTTTTTCGCATTTTGTGCGAGGCCTCGTTTTTTTCCTTTAATGAATTTTGGCAGATGCTCCGGATTCATCAACCAAAACCATTTTAGCATTTCATTTTGGATTTGTAAGTATACTACCCTTCCAAAATTTCATTTTGAAACTCCCCCTTTTTGCCGTCGGGATATACAAATTGAACAAAGAAACGGTGAAAAAACGGCATTACCGAAAAAATCAGAAAAGATAATATACAGTTGTCAATAAAATTAAAATAAATATCTTTCCATAAACAGGTTCTTGCTTTGCCTCTCTCAGCGAGGGAGGTGGGTTTCGACGCAGGAGAAACGCGGAAGGAGTAAGCGTATGTTTGCACACCCCCTGTCAGAGCGAACAACCACATTCTCCTTCAGTCGTACTCAAACGTTTTTCGTATGACAGCTCCCTCCGGGGAGAGTCATTTCGCATAACATTTTTCCTCGTTTACTCTGTCATTCCGAGCGGTACTTAGTTTATTCAAAGTTGCAAATTGGGAGCGAAGAATCTCCGTACTGATGCCTTTTCGGCTTCGGCTTTGGCAAGGGTGATTTTAGAAAGGAAACTATCCTTGTGAAAGCCAAAATTTGCAGGCGGTTCGAAAAAGGAGATCCCTCGTCTTTAGTTTTCGTCTCCGTATTCAGTTTCTGACACTCGGGATGACAGTTTGGTGCTGACATTTTCTTCTCAATATGCTGCATTTTTCCATAGGTTAACATATTGCAAGAATTTTCGGCAAAATCATACACAAAATATGTCTTTTAAGACGTGTTCAATTTAGGTTGCTATTGGCTAACCTTTTCAAAACCACGCGGCTGTCGAATAGTTTTCGTTGTAAAAAGAAAAACCGCACCGATTTCGGTGCGGTAAATTAGCATATTATGCATTTTCGATCTGCTTCTTTTTAAACTGAAGCATATACAGGTCATAATAACGTCCACGAAGTTTAAGAAGCTGGTCGTGATTACCCTGCTCCACAATCTGTCCGTGGGAAAGAACAATTATTCTGTCTGCGTGCTGAATTGTGGAAAGACGGTGGGCAACTATAAGCATAGTTCCGATGTTCATCATCTTTTCCAGCGAATCCTGAATAAGAAGCTCGGTTTCGGTGTCGATATTTGCCGTTGCCTCGTCAAGAATCATTACAGCCGGCTTATGAATTATTGTTCTGGCAAAGGAGAGAAGCTGACGCTGTCCTGCAGAGAAGTTGTTACCCCTCTCACGAACCTCCTCGTCAAGTCCGCGGGAAAGCTTTTTGATAAAGTGACTTGCATTTACATAGTCGCAGGTTTTCATAACCTCTTCATCGGTAATGCTTTCATCACGAAGAACGATATTGGAACGGATTGTTCCCGAGAAGAGAAATACATCCTGAAGCATCTGTCCGAAGTGACGGCGGAGAGAAGAAATTTTAATCTTTCTTATATTTATTCCGTCTATGAGGATTTCACCCTTCTGAATATCATAGTTACGGCAGATAAGCGAAAGAATGGTGGTCTTTCCCGAGCCGGTTGAGCCGACAAAGGCAACCGTTTCCTTGGCATTTACCTTAAAGGATACGTCGCGAAGCACCCACTCGCCCTCTTTATAAGCAAACCACACGTTCTTAAACTCGATATTACCCTCGATGTGATCAATCTCGATAGCATCGGGATCGTCAACAATTTCGGGTTCTGTGTCAAGAACGGTGAAGATCTTCTCGGCAGATGCGAATGCAGACTGCATACGGTTAAACTGCTCGGCAAGATTCTGTATGGGAGTGAAGAATCTTGAAATATAGAGGTAGAAGGATACAAGAACACTTGCACTGACTGTCTGACCGAGAAACTCGAATTTTGTAATATATCCCATACCCGACAGATAGAACAAAGCCATTATCGAGGAGATATAAAGCATATAAACCATAGGACGGAAGATACCGAACACAAATATCTGACGGTGTTTAGCTTTTCCGAGAGTCTGGTTTTTCTCTTCAAACTCCTTGGACTTTCTTTCTTCTCTGTTAAATACCTGGGTGATCTTCATTCCCGAAAGGTTTTCGGAAAGGAAGGTGTTTATATCTGTTGTAGCATCCTTTACACGACGGTATGCTCTTCTTGAAAACTTTCTGAAAATAACAGAAAACAGAATAATGAAGGGCACAAAACAAAGGACCATTAAAGTAAGCAGATAGTTCAGGCAAAGCATTGCCACAAACACACCTACGATGATAAAGCAATTCTTAATAAGGTTTACAAACAGATTTGTAAACATCATAGAAATTGCACCTGTATCGTTTGCAACTCTGGTTACAAGCTTACCGACAGGCATAGAATTAAGCTGTCCGTGTGAAAGACTTTCTATATGAGTGAAGGTGTCCTCGCGAAGAGAGGAAAGAATCTTCTGACCTATTCTCTGAAGAATAAGCGACTGAAGATATGTGGCAAGAAGCGACACAATAAGTACACCGGCATATACGATTATATATGCCCAAAGGTCGCTCATACTGAAGCTTGAGCTTAAAACTTCCTCAATTAAACCGATAAGTAAGGGAGAGATTATATCGTAGGCAATAGAGACAAGCATAATAAAGCCGACGAGAATAAACTGGGGAATATATGGCTTGGCATATCTGAGAAGGCGTATAACAATTTCCCCATCCTTCATATTTCGGTCAAAACCGATGGCCTCTTTTTTGTTCTTCATAGTAGCATAAGCAACTATAAAAATTATGGAAAACAGGCCTATTATCGCTCCGAGGATTATAATCGGGTAGAAATCATAAAGAGTCATCATTCCACCTCCTTTTCCTCGTCAAGCTTCTGAAGCTCTACGGTCTTTCTGTATTCATCCGAGGAGGAAAGAAGCTGGTCGTGAGAGCCAACCGCAAGGATTTTACCGTCGTCAACAAAGATGATCTTGTCCATCTTCTCAACGGTGGAAACACGGTGAGCGATAAGTATTGTGGTTTTACCCTTTCGGGTTTCTCTCAAATTAGAAATAATGGTACGCTCGGTCTCGGTGTCAACCGCACTTACCGAGTCATCAAGAATAAGAATTGATGCATTTTTCATCAATGCACGGGCAATGGAAATACGCTGCTTTTGTCCGCCCGAAACGGTAACTCCACGTTCACCGAGGAAGGTGTCATATCCGTCTGCAAACTCGGAAATATTGTCGTGAACATCGCTGAGAGATGCATAATACGAAACATCCTCTCTGTTGTATTCATCAACCGCAAAGGCAATATTCTTTTCAATAGTATTGCTGAAAAGGAAATTATCCTGGGGCACGTACGCACAGGCAGAGCGAAGCGAATGGATAGTTATGTCATTAACATCCTTGCCGTCAACAAAGACAGTTCCGTCGGGAATGTTGTAAATTCTAAGCAAAATGTCAACTATAGTTGTCTTTCCTGCACCCGTTTTACCGATAATGCCCACATTTTCGCCCGGCATAATACTGAAAGATACGTCAGAAAGAGCATCATAATCTGCTCCGGGATAGCGGAAGGTAAGGTTTTTAAATTCGATTTTACCCTCTACCTTATCAATAGGCAAAGCTCCCTCTTTGTCACAAACGTCTATAGAAGTATCGAGAAGCTCGCTGATACGGTTTAAGGATGCCTTTCCGCGAGAGCCCATATCTATAAGCTGAGAGACAGCCATTACAGGCCAAACGATAGCATTGAAATAGCTGATAAACTCGATAAGCTCTCCGGCATTGAATTCTTTAATGTAAACGAGATATCCGCCGTAACCGAGAATTACGCAGATAACCGACTCTACAAACAGGGTAACGCAGATATGGAGAAGAACCGAAGCTCTTGTAAACTCTATATTCGCCTTTTCGTTATCCTTATTAAGCTTTTTAAATGCCCAAAGCTCGCTGAATTCTTTTACGAATGCCTTGATAACCGCAATTCCCGAGAAGTTTTCCTGTGCAAAATCCGAGAGTGCGGAGAATGCCGCCTGTCTTGCATCCCACTTTTTTGTCATATACTGTCCCACAAGAGTGCCGACAATAAGCAAAAATGCCATAGGAATAAGTGTAAGCAGTGTAAGCAGTCCGTTCATTCTCGCCATTTTGACGATTGCAAGACCGCCGAGAAGAAGTGCATCAAAGAGCATCAGAACTCCGTCGCCGAAACACTCCTGGATTGTTTCGAGGTCGTTAATATAGAAGGACATCATATTTCCAACCTTGTTCTTATGATAGAACTGCTGAGAGAGATTCTTAGAATGATTAAACATTCTGGAGCGAAGGTCGGTTTCAACCTTTATTCCCGCACCGAACAGGCATACACGCCAAAGGAATCTGCAAAATACCATTGCCAGAACGATATAAAGCATAGGCCCACATATCTGCTCTACAAGGAACTTTGAATTAAAGGGCAAGGTTTCACCGTTCACCTCTACACTTCCCGTCTCAATACCGTTAATTACCATACGGTAAAGCTCCGGAATTTCAAGCTGAAGAAGGTCTACCAAAAGAAGTGCCAGTATGCCGAGAAGAAGCATATGTGCGTATTTGAAATAATATTTGTTAATGTGTTTGCCAAAAATCAAACCGGCCACCTCCTTTAAAATAACATACTACATATAATATCATAAATATTTTTTAATTGCAAGACATTTTTATTGAATTTTTGACAGTATATGTAAAAAAAGCGATTCTCCAAGGTATAAAACCAAAGAATCGCTTGATCGCACCTAAAAAACGGCTTTATTTCATATTTAATTAAGCTTTCTGACAGGCAAAAGCATACGTGTTTCTTTTTTATAAAGGTCAAAGCCCTCTTTTCTCGACTGCCTTTTATCCGCCATAGGTATGCTGACACACAAGAACAGCAGAGTGTTTAATGCAGCACCCAAGCAAAGATACCATCTGTCAGTCATAGAGGAGAAGCAGGCAAGGCCCATTCCACACCACATAAGAATCTCGCCAAGATAGTTGGGATGACGGGAGTGCTTCCATAATCCGACACGAATAAAGCTTCCATTTCTGTTTTTTCTGAATTTGTGCATCTGGTAATCAGAAACTCCCTGCATAACCGTTGCAAGAACAGAAACAAGGATAAATATTACACCCAAAAGTGTAAGCTCTGCACCGTATACCAAAGCAAACACTGCGGGAATAGTACAGAAATAAACCACAAGAGTGGGAACAAGATGTATTCCCAAAAGGTTAATCAAGGGATAAAATACACCCGTTTTTTTCTTCAGCATTGTATATCGCCAATCCTGGTGCATAAGTCCGCCGAAGGTATATGCCCAGTTAACTGTAAGTCTTATACCCCAAAGGAATACGGCGACAAGCAGAAGCACAGAAAAAATGTTCAGAGATTTGCCAAGGGCAAATGCTAAAAGTATAACAGGCGGCTGAACACTCCAATAGGGATCGTAAACCGATGCATTTCCGAAAATCACGCTGAAAATGAAGGTAACCGCCGTTGCAACAACATCGGCAACAAGAAGGTTTAACCAAAAGCTGTAAGGCAAAGCAAGATAGGTGAAAATTCCAACTGCCCCCGAAATTATGTAAACCAATAAAACCGCCAAAAAGCTTAGCAGACGGCTTTCTTTTATTTTGTTCATTTCACTAATTGCTCCTAATAAAGATAGCTTTATTGTATTACAACATTGTCTATCATTCAATCTTTTTGTCGATTCTCTTTTCTCAACAATTCGTGAGAAATTTGCGACTCATTTTTTATCATACAGCTTTTTTCTTGTCAAGTTTTTTTATTATACAAGAAAACCCGCCTTTTGGGGCGGATTTTCTTTGTTTTTTCGGGTTTTACTTAGAATTGTCATCAGCGGAAGCTGCCTTGCCGCCTACAAAACCTGCGATAAGCGAGCCAAGGTCAATACCTGTGGATTCCTTCATACCCTCCATAATCTGACTTGTGCTGTTCATAACGTCGCTGACAAGTTTTGTGGAGTTACCCTCACCGTACATAACAATCTTGTCGGTCTGGGCGAGAGGAGTAGCGGCATTCTTAACAACCTCGGGAAGAGCTGTAAGATACATTTCAAGAACAGATGCCTCACCCATCTTCTTCTGAGCTTCGGCCTTCTTTTCAATTGCCTCAGCTTCGGCGATACCCTTTGCACGAATACCCTCGGCCTCCTGCTCCATAGCATAACGGAGAGCATCTGCTTCGGCCTTCTTTGCCTCTGCCTCTTTCTTTGCCTCGTATGCAAGTGCATCTGCCTCACGCTGACGCTTGATAAGCTCTGCCTCTGCACGTCTTTCAGACTGATATTTAAGTGCGTCTGCCTGCTTTTTGATCTCTGCATCAAGCTCACGCTCTTTGATTGCGATCTCTTTTTCTTTAAGCTCTGCCTCTTTTTCACGACGGGCAATGTCGGCATTCGTCTTTGCAATTTCTATGGTCTTACGCTGATTTTCCTGCTGAATGGAATATGCTGCGTCGGCTTCTGCCTTCTTTGTGTCGGCACGAACCTTCATCTCTGCCTGCTGGATTGCAAGAGCCGCGTCCTGCTCGGCGATCATCTTTTCGGCCTCAACCTTAACGGCATTTGCCTCCTGCTGTGCCTGTGATGTAGCAATAGCAATGTCTCGCTGTGCATTTGCCTTTGCAATCTGTGCATTCTTTCTGATCTGCTCAACGTTGTCAATACCCATATTCTCGATAGTGCCTGCACCGTCCTTGAAATTCTGGATATTAAAGTTTACAACCTCAATACCAAGCTTTTCCATATCGGGAACAACGTTTTCGGTGATTTTCTTGGCAACACCCTGACGGTCCTGAACCATCTCTTTAAGTCCGACAGAACCTACGATTTCACGCATATTACCCTCAAGAACCTGGGTTACAAGGGTAACCATCTCCTGACGTGTCTTTCCGAGAAGTGACTCGGCAGCCCTTTTTAAAAGCTCGGGATCAGAAGAAATTTTGATGTTGGCAACACCGTCAACCGTTACGTTAATGAACTCGTTGGTGGGAACTGCCTCGCTGGTCTTTACGTCAACCTGCATAACTCCAAGCGAAAGCTTGTCAAGACGGGTGAAGAAAGGCATTCTCCAACCTGCCTTACCGATAAGTATACGCTTTTTGCCCAAGCCGGAAATGATGTAAGCTGTGTCCGGGGGTGCTTTCAGATAGCCGGCAGCCAATAAAAAGACTGCAATTGCTAAAACGGCGATAATTGCTGATAAAACGGGATTCATAATTTGTCCTCCTTAAATATAATTTATTATTTATTTTACGAAAGAAAAAGTGAAAATATACAAAAAGACTTCCAGTGAATAAAATACACTGAAAGTCTTAAAAATCGTATTGATTGTGCATACCGGAGCATCTCGAGCTGCCGTGTTGTCGATACACACCGTTGCCGTGTGGCAACGTTCTACTCCCTTTCGGTATTTTAATTATATCAGATTTTTTGAACTTTGTCAATAATTTAACACAATATTTTTACGAATTGTATACTTGCACAATTCTACATTTCAAAATAGTATATATTGCACAATTTTATATTTCTTCGTCGTCGCCTTCGAAATCAGGAATATTTTCTGCCGATGCCTTTTGCTTCTTCTCTACGAATCTGTTACCGATTACAATTCCGAGAACAGAGATAACCGCCGTCAAGGCAAAGACAATAATCGCCACAAAATAATCGCCGTCGGCAACACTGTCTCCAACTATCGTTGAGGTGATAATGGAGGGAATTCTTGCAAGAGTGGCAATAAGCATATATTTAATCGGGCTTATGGGTGCGAAAGGAACTACATATGTAAGGGCATCCTTCGGTGTTCCGGGAATGAAAAATAAAATAAATATTGTAATATCCAGCTTGTTTTTGTCTCTTAAAAACTTGTATTTTGTAAGATCGTCTGTGCCTACAACCTTTCTTACAAACTTTTTTCCAAGCTTTCTGACAAGAAGGAAAATAATAAGAGTTCCGATAAATATACCCAAAAGACAGGTAAGTGTTCCAAGCCAAGGGCCCCAAACATAGCCAAGCATAAGCTCAACCGGCTCACCGGGTATAAATGCAACGAATATCTGAAGCAACTGAATACCGAGAGTTACAAGCCAACCGCCAAAACCAAGCCCGTCAACCCAACCTTTAAATGCCGCCCTGCCCTCTTTTGTAGAAAGCTTCTCTATATAGGGCCAAAATGCCAATGTCAAAAGCCCCATTATGCAAACAAATATTATAATCGGAATTGCGTCCTTTATCAGCTTTTTAAAATCAATGCTTTTCTTTTGTTCTGTCATAATAGGCAAACCTTTTTTAAAAAAATGTCTGCTTTATTTTACCACAAACGCATAGCTTTGTCAAGAAATAACTGTAACATACAAGCTCTTGAAAGGCATAAAATCACTCCTCGGATGATTTTTTGTATTTGGTGTAACCTTTTCCACGCTTTTGGTGTCTTATATAGTGAAAGGGCTATTGACATAAATAGCAAACTGAATTATAATAAAAGAAAAAGGGGTTTTTCCTATGAAAAAAGTTCTTGCCTTTATTCTTCTCTTGGCGATTTGCCTGACCCTTGTATCCTGTGACGGAAAGCTTGATTTTATCTTCGGCGATTATAATTACCGAGAACATTCAATAGCTACGGCTGCCAAAAAAATGGAGCTGAATTACAACGATTACAAGCAGACGGGCTACCCCGAGTTTATTGACAAGCTTGACAGATTTGCGTCAAGGCTGACCTATGAGATTTGTGCCGACAATGATAACGGTGAGAATATTGCTATATCTCCCATATCGGTCTATATGGCACTTGCCCTTGCCACCGAGTGTGCCGAGGGAGAGACCAGACAGCAGATCCTTGATGCGGTTGGCGTCAGCTACGACGAGGTAATCAAGTTCACAAAGTACCTCTACGCGTATGCGAACAAGGAGCATTATACGAGAAGCTACGGTGAGTCGGCTCAGCTCTCTGCCTTTGAGGGGCTTGCAAACTCCATCTGGGTACACAAGGAGGCAAGCCTTAAGGAAAGCGGTGTAAGCAAGCTGACACAGAACCTCCACGCCGACCTCTACAAGGTGGATTTCAAGACCGACGAGGGCGAGCGTGCCATTGGGGCCTACATAAAGGACAAAACCCACGGCCTTATTGACGGTAATATTGATCTTCCCCCCGAAACGCTTATCACGCTTATCAACACCTTCTACCTTAAGGAAATATGGAATCCCTTCGGAAATAATCTTCCCTTTGCGGACGAAACCTACGATTTCCTCGGAGGTAACGGAAAAATCACCGAAACCAGACTTCTTCGCGGCTATTACAGCAACGGCAAGGTCTATGAGGGAGAGGGCTTCACCTCCTTCTTTACCACCACCGAGCATGGCTTTATGATAAAGTTTATCCTTCCCAAAGACGGCTATAGCATTTCCGACGTGTTCACCGCAGAGAATATCTACGCCGCAACAGTCCTTTCCGATTACAATTACGTAGACGTTGAGAACAAGCTCCGCCACCACACAAGAGTTCTGTTTCCCGAATACAAGGCAGACTATGACGACGATATCGGCGAGATATTAAGAGAAGAATTCGGCATCACGAGGATGTTTGATATTGACCTTTGTGATTTCAGTAATATCACAGAGGAACCTATCTTCTGTGACGGAGTTTTCCACAAGTGCAGCCTTACCGTTAACAAAAAGGGAATTGAGGGTGCTGCAGTCACCTATATCCCGGGTGCAGGTGCGGCAGGCCCCGACGAATATACCGACGTTTACCACGACTACGTGGTTGACCGTGCCTTCGGTTATATTATCACCGACTATTACGGCCACGTGCTGTTCTCTGGAGTGATAAATAGCATTGATTGACATATTTTAAAAAGCACCGCGTTTATTAGGTGTCAAAAAGGCTCGCATTTCTGCGAGCCTTTTTGGTCTGTACTTCATTTAGATATAACTATACCTTGCGTAAGCAAGAGAATAATTGGCACAAAAGAACCGCTAATGTTCAGCGAGTTATTTTTTGCAAGTTTAGATTGCGTGATTCCAACGCTTTCAGATAGGTGCAGAAGCGCGGAAAGCGAACGAAGGCGTAGTACCCTACGTCGAGTTCGCTTTTTGCGCTAAAAAAGACCCACAAAAAATGTGGGTCCTTTTTGGTCTGTGCTTCATTTAGATATAACTATACCTTGCGTAAGCAAGAGAATAATTGGCATAAAAGAACCGCTGAAGATTAGTACAGAAGTGCAAGAGAAAATTGAAGGCGTAGTTATCTACGTCGATATTTTTTCTTGGCACTAAAAAAGCTCGCATTTCTGCGAGCTTTTTGTTCTGTGCTGATATTCAGCGAGGTATTTTATGCCAATTCGGCGAAATACTTGATTGTACGTACCATCTGGCTTGTGTAGGAGTTCTCGTTATCGTACCAAGAAACTACCTGTACCTGATAGGTGTCGTCGTCGATCTTTGCAACCATGGTCTGGGTGGAATCGAAGAGAGAACCGTAGCTGATACCGATGATATCGGAAGAAACGATCTGATCCTCGTTGTAACCGTAGGACTCGGTAGCAGCAGCCTTCATTGCAGCGTTGATAGAATCCTTGGTGATGTTCTGACCCTTAACAACTGCTACAAGGATGGTGGTGGAACCTGTGCAG
>JAZSRX010000022.1:0-10868 GCA_045538685.1 Eubacteriales bacterium
AAGATAATCATCCGAATAATCTGCTCCGGGGAAGTACTCAAACACCTTAGAGATACGGTTTCCGTATGCATCATATCTGAAAACAACATTATCTGCTGAATTGGATGAATTTTCGTCAAGGGTATCGTGCAGTCGTGTAAGTTTATCCTTAGTCCAAACATAATTCTTATTGCCGTAGGAAATGGGACAACCCAAAGAATTATAAGAAATGTTATTATAGTCGTATTTGGTTAATCTATCCCGGTTGGTGTTATCACTATAGCTGAATGTTTTCTGAGTATAACTTCCGCTTGGTGTTTCTGCGGTGGTGTATGGATAAGCTTTTACATTGGTTATATTTCCAATATTATCATAGCAGTAAATAAAGGTTTTGTCAAGTATGTAATTATCTTCTCGTGTTAATTGACCAAAGGAGTCGTAGGCATATTTGTTGAAGTAAGTTGTATAATCCGAGGTATATGTGTGAATTATTATTCTTCCATGGTTATCATACGCATAATCATCGGTTCCTACACAGGACAGGGAATAAAACTCTCTAATGGTTTTTAGTCTTGTTTTATCATAAATAAATGTCTTTTCAAATGGTGTATTTTCAATGTTAAGCAGACCTTCATTTAAGTCAACCGATTTTTTGGAAAGTCGCTTCAAACTGTCGTATTGATTTTGGGTTTTTGATCTTGTTACTGAATTTATATTGTAATTTATATTGTATTTGCAAGTTTCTACCCGGTTATCAATATAGGCATCGGTATCATCTTTAACGTATGTGAATATCGTATTTGTTTTTTTTCCAAAAATTCCGGGTTCGTAGGTATAAACGTTCCTCGTAATTCGGTTGGCATTATCATAGGAAAAAGTTTGTGTTGAAACCTTTTCATCGTCTGAATCGTAAACGGTTACATTTTCCAGTTTGCCGCTATCGTATTCGTATTTTGTTACATTTTCGGTGATAAGATCCTTACTAACTGTTAACCTGGAGCTGCCGTTATTAGTACTGCTAATATCGCCATTGTCAGCGACAATTCTGTAGGTGTTTTCTACTAAGCCATTTATTGAAGTAATTCTGCCGTATTTATCCGTATTTTGAACAATACTATATAAAGCACCGCTTTCTTTTGGATAAAAGCTTGTAAGGGTTTTGTCGCCGTTTGAAAGAACATGCTTTTCGATAGGTGTGGTATCGAATTTAAATACTTCTGAGAGAGCACCAGCAGAGTAGGTAAAGTTATAATTAATTGTACCATCCGTTAACTCTTTAAGATTACCGCCAGCATATTCAAAGCTATGAGTCTTGCTATTGCTATCTGAGTCAGCAAATATTCGCGATGTTAATGAACACATACCGCTATCATATTCGTTTGTGATAACAGTTCCGTCAGGCATAAGTATGGATTTAACAACACCCCATGAAGGATCAAGTGTATATACAGTTGTTTTGTCGAATTCATCTGTTGATGTTATTGTAGGATTGCCCTCGGTATCTTCCGAATATGTGGTTGTTCTGGTATAAAGGTTACCACAGCTTTCAGATGTAATAAGGTCATTCTGCCTTGTATAAGAAGTAGTAATTCCATCAACGGTTGTGCTGGTAACATCAAGTTTGTTGTCTATTATTTGAGAAGAAACAGTGGTGCCGTTTGCATCTTTTACTTCACAAACAAGGAAATTAGCAGTATCGTCTTTTAATACGGTTGTTATAAGGCCCTTTGTGGTGTATCTGCGACTACCAAGGTAAAAGCTACTAATACCGCAAGCGACACCGTTATACATTACTTTCAGCTCATCAGACGAATTTGTGTACATTATGTTTTTGCACTTATTGTAATAAACCTCGTTAGTGTGAACATTTTTCTTTTTGTTTATCTTATATCTTAAAATATCTTCAAAATTCACCTTGCCATAGTTGGAAACACTTTCACTGCCGCAAGTGAATGTTGCTTCATCAATGGGAAGATAATCATAAGTGTTTCCGTTGTGATAAACCAAAACATTTTCTGATATTGCAATGCGGCGTTTGCCGTTTTCGTTATCAATAATGTGCGTGGGCTTAAAGATTATTCTAAGATCTTTCAACTCTACAGATCCTGTACTTTGTGGGAAAACTTTTATAAAGTTTGCATTAAGATAAAACTTGTATGCAAAATATTTCCACTTCGTATATGGGGTTACATCGGGAGTAAATTGAATATCATAGGAACCGCCACCTTTTGAAATGCACAAAGTAGAAGAAACAAAATCGTCTTTTGACTTAATCCATCCGGTTATGATATAATAGCCCATTACACTACTATCATAATAATCACACGCGTTATGTTCCCATAATTGTGTTGTTGAATTAGTTTTATACATAGGTAGGCCTGTATGCTTATTAAATGTACCGCTTACTCCTGAATTTTCTAAATCGTCTATGGTGTTGAAAATGCTAATATCACCTTCTACATATTCTCCATTGGTAGTAACTTCATAAGAATAAAGGGGCTTTCTGTTCTGATATTGGACTCTTGTTTTTACACCATTTTTATCAGTTAAGTCCAATTGACTATATTTGGTGGTATATAATAAAGATGTATCGGTATGATTAATGATCATATCAGAAAATTCGTACGTCATTTCATCAACAATTTTGTTTCCTATTAAATTAGAAATCTTTAAGATTTTCCAATAGTCATTAGGCCTCTTGATTTTTGTCGTGTGAGTGATTGTCGTTGAATTCTCGGTAGCAGTTGATGTAGCTGTAAAATTATTATTAGAAAAATCAAGATTGAAAACAACACCGTTATAATGACTTACTTGTATTCCTGATGTTGTGTAAGATAAATAAATATTTTTTGTTTTATACACCATCTTGATGAGGCGGTTTTGATTGTCATATGAAAAGGAGATCGAATTGCCTCTATATCCTATTGAAGTAAGCTTGCTGTATAAATTGTATGAATAACTATAAATAGTTACTCCATACTTGTCCAATACGTCTATTATTCTACCCGACAGAGTGTATCTTTCTCTGCTGTAATCCGGGTTTTCCAATTCATATGTTGTCCCTACTTTTCTTACTATTCTTTGGCTGTCATCGGTGAAAGTATAAAGACCATTATTTTCATTCAGAGAAACGATTACACCGTTCTCATTCTCAAAGCTCACAGGTACACCATCGTCGTTGATAATAAGTCTTTTTTGTAGGTTAAGCTTATAACCCTCTATGATATGGTATGGATTTCTATTTTCAACTTTCATTCCATAGTTAAAAACGAGTGACAGTGTTATATTACCGTGAATATCACCAAAAGAAATTAAAGGAAGCTCATGAAAATAATTTGGTGTTGGGAGATCGAGCCGAATCTGCCCTACATCATAATTTTTAACGTAACTCATGTTTTTCTCCTATCTTTGTTTTTTATTTTCTTTTTTGTTTTCTTGCTTAACAAAACATTGGTTTTAACCTCCTTTTTTATTGTATAACTATCCTAATCTTTTATTGTATATTTATCCTATCATATATATATACAAATTTTCTGTCGGAAATTATTCAAAAAAAGTAATTTTTAAATAATATTTTTTGGCTGGATTTTATTAGTATTATTTTTCTTCTTTTTGCCGGGCAGAAGAAGCTTGCTATTGACAAATATATTATTTTATGTTATCATTATAAGGTTAAAATGGTAAATATGCGGTTTTTCCCTTTATGACATTTATGGGGGCTAAAAAATGACCGCGGAAGGAAGAAAATGGCTGATTTTGTATCTGAAATTAAAAGAAGACGCACCTTTGCGATAATATCTCACCCCGACGCAGGTAAGACCACCTTGACAGAGAAATTTCTTCTCTACGGAGGTGCGATTCAGACCGCCGGCTCGGTAAAGGGAAAGCAGAATGACAAGCACGCAGTCTCTGACTGGATGGAGCTTGAAAAGCAGAGAGGTATTTCTATTACTTCTTCTGTTTTGCAGTTTGAATATGACGGCTATTGCATCAATATTCTTGATACTCCCGGACACCAGGACTTCTCGGAGGATACCTACCGTACACTTATGGCGGCAGACTCTGCGGTAATGGTTATCGACGCGGCAAAGGGTATTGAGCCACAGACCAGAAAGCTCTTTAAGGTTTGTGCTATGCGTGATATTCCTATTTTCACTTTTATCAACAAAATGGACCGCGAGGCGAGAGATCCCTTTGATCTGCTTGACGAGCTTGAAACCGAGTTCGGCATCGCAACCTATGCAATGAACTGGCCTATCGGCTGCGGACAGAAGTTTAAGGGTGTTTACGACAGAGACAAACGCACACTCCTCTCCTTCGGCGACTCTCACCGCGGACGTGACAGAATAACAGGAATAGATCTTGACATCACCGACACAGCAAAGCTTGACGAGCTTGTGGGCGAAAATCAGCGTATGGAGTTCTGCGAGCAGATAGAGCTGCTTGAGGCGGCAGGCGGTGATTTTGATATTGAAAAGGTTCGCCACGGCAAGCTTTCTCCCGTATTCTTCGGCTCGGCTCTTAACAATTTCGGTATTGAGCCCTTCCTTGAACACTTCCTTAAAATGACAACTTCACCCTTGCCCAGAGTGGCAGAGGGAGTAAATATTGATCCCTTTGATCCCGATTTCTCTGCCTTTGTATTCAAAATTCAGGCGAATATGAACAAGGCACACCGCGACCGTATCGCATTTATGCGTATTTGTTCGGGTAAGTTTGAGAGAGGAAAGGACTATTATCACGTTCAGGGCAACAAGTCCTTCCGCCTGTCCCAGCCCCAGCAGATGATGGCATCCGAGCGAGAGGTTATTGACGAGGCATATGCAGGCGATATTATCGGTGTATTTGATCCCGGAATTTTCTCTATCGGAGACACCGTTTGCGAGAAGGGCAAAAAGGTTAAGTTTGAGGGCATTCCCACCTTCGCTCCCGAGCATTTTGCAATGGTTGAGCAGGTAGACTCTATGAAGCGTAAGCAGTTTGCCAAGGGTATGAATCAGATCGCCCAAGAGGGTGCTATACAGATATTCTTTGAGCCAAATTCCGGTCTTGAAAGGGTTATCGTGGGTGTTGTAGGTGTACTTCAGTTTGAGGTTCTTGAATACAGACTTAAAAACGAGTACGGTTGCGATCTTCGCCGCAGTAACCTTGGTTACAGCCAGATTCGATGGATTGAAAACGAAAATCTTGATCCCAAAACATTAAAGCTTTCTCACGATACAAAGTGGGTACAGGACTTCAGAGGAAAGAACCTTCTAATCTTTACAAGCGAGTGGGCAGTGCGTTGGGTGATGGAAGATAATCCCGAGCTTCGTTTGTCAGAATTCAGCAAAAACGACGATTGATTGGCGGTTTTGACAACTAATATTTACAAAAAACAACTTTTTTACAAGAATGGATAGCCAGTTATGAGAATGAGAAAGAAGAAAAATTCCGAGTCAAGACTTCTTGCCTGCGGAAAATATCTCCTAAAAAGCGAGGGACTTTTACAAGCTCCTGCCGCTGTTATAGATGCCGGTCTTAGCCGAGTGTTACTTGAAATCGGAGCAGGTAAGGGCGGTTTTGCCTGTGCTATGGCAGAACGTCATTCTGACGCGGCATACTTTGCTATGGAGAGAGTTACCGACTGCGTGGTTCTTGCGGCAGAGAAGGCGGCTTCGGGCGAGTACGGAGAGCTTAACAACCTTCGTTTCCTTATTGACACCGCCGACAATCTGATGCACATTTTCCCGCGTGAGAGTGTTGATTCCATCTTCCTTAACTTCTCTGATCCTTGGTCGAAGAAGGGCTATGCAAAACGTCGTCTTACCCACCGCAGATATCTTGCGGTGTATATGAATTTGCTTAAAGACGGTGGTTCTCTCTGCTTCAAGACCGATAATATTGGACTTTTTGATTTCTCTCTTGAGGAAATCGAGGCAATGGGACTTGTTCCCGAGATAGTAACCCGAGATCTTCACGCATCCCGGTGGAATGATGGCAATGTTATGACCGAGTATGAAAAGAATTTCTCGGAGCAGGGAATGAAGATAAATATGCTGAAGCTTACAAAGCCTGTCGGCTTTAATCCCGAAATTTCTTCCGAATTTCTTATAAAGGGCGAATACAGAGGCAACAAAGACGCAGAATAAATTAATTAAAGTCACAGTTTTCAAGGCGAATCGCCTTACAAAAGAGGCGAATGCCATTCTTCTGCCAAGGAGGCAGGGTAGAATGAGATTTGCCTTTTTTAAATAACCGAGCCGATTGTGCAATAAAATGTCGAAAATATGCGAAGGGAGTTTGGTTTATGGAAAACTTAATAGCAGAAAATCATATCCACGACGGCCACCGCTCGCGTATGAGGGCAAAGCTTATTTCCCACGGACGACGGATTTTTGATACATATGAGTTGCTTGAAATGCTGCTTTATGAGGTAATTCCGATGAGGGATACCAACCCTGTGGCGAAAAATCTTTTATACGCATTCGGAGGTCTCGACGGAGTTTTATCCGCCTCAAAAGAAGAGCTTTCTTCTGTTTTGGGAATTGGCGATAAAACCGCAGAGTATATTGTTTCTGTCGGTAAGCTTGGCGATATAATCGGTGCAGAGATTATAAGCGAGAGCCGAGTTGATTTTTCAGATTATGAAAAGGTTGGCAGATATCTTGTTGACTATTTCAACAACACAGACGGAAAACAGGTTGTTGCTCTCTTTCTTAACAGCAGTATGAGACTTCTTCAAATGAAGAGGATTTACGATATTGAATATGAATCGGGCGGAGTAAAGGCAAAGCCGTTTATTGACGAGGCAATAAGGTGCGGTGCATCGGTTGTAATTACTGCACACAATCATCCCTTTGGCCCGTTTTTCCCTACACAGGGTGACAGAGCAACCAATACAATGCTTACAGAGGCATTGAATCTTGCAGGATTTGTTCACGCCGAGCACTATATAATCTGCGGTGAGTATTTTGCAGGAATCGGCTCGCTTAAAAACTTCACGTCAAAACTTTTGCAGATGCCTGTGGTAAGCAGTTTTATCAGCAAATGCGAGCATTATGACGGTCAGATTCATCAGGCGAGTGCTCTTTCAGACGAAGAAAAGAAGTGGCTTGACATAAACGAGGGCCATAACAAGCTTGATGTAGATTATTTTGATAAGCTTATTGGCTATTCTTCGGTTAAAAATTCTGCCGAAATTGCAAATCTTCTGCTCAAAAAGTACAAAACCATTGAACACGCACTCACCGCTTCTGTAAGGGAGCTTACCGGTATAGCAGGCGAGAGAGTAGCTGTGTACTTGAAATTACTTGCAGACATAACCTCAAGGAGAAAGACCGACGGTTTTGCTTTTGGCAAGAAGCATAGTTCTGCCGAAATTGCAGACTATTTGAAGGCACTTTTCCTTGGCGAGCCGGTGGAAAAAACCTATCTCATTACATATGATTCTCAGGATAGAGTTATAGGATGTAAGCTTCTGAGTGAGGGAACTGTAAATGCCTCGGAAATTCTTCCGAGAAAGGCGATTGAGCTGGCAATAGTTGACTCTGCTTCTGCTGTTTCAATTGCACATAATCATCCATTTGGAACAACAAATCCATCTGTTGATGATATGAATATAACCCAGCTTTTTATAACACTTTTCAATAGCTGTGACATTCGCTTTAAGGAGCATTTTATTGTTGCAGGACAGCTTTGTGATACAATGAATTTGTAACTTTTATCAAGCGAAAAATTCCTTATATGGAGCCAAAATATGCCGTTTTTGGGAACTATAGTTAACTTTTTGGCGGTTTTAGTGTGCGGATTGATAGGAACAATGATCAAAAAAGGCATTCCGGAAAGAATAGCAAACGGGCTGAAACAGGCCATGGCGATCTGCGTAATTTACATAGGAATCAGCGGTGCTATAGAAGCAGCACCGACGGTGGAAAAGCTTCCCGATTTTTCGGGACTTGTAAAGGTGCTTGTTATGATTGTTTCTATGGCTGTCGGCACACTTGTAGGCGAGCTTATAGATATAGACAAGTGGGTAAACAAGCTTGGAGAAAATCTTGAGAAAAGATTTGTTAAAGAGGGCGAAAAAGGCAAATTTGCCGAGGGCTTTGTTTATTGCAGTATGCTGTTTTGCGTTGGAGCAATGACGGTGAACGGTGCGTTTCAGGACGCCCTCGGAAAGCCGGATACACTTCTTACAAAATCGGTAATTGACGGTGTGATGTGTCTTGTTCTTGCACCTACTCTTGGCATAGGATGTGCCGCATCTTCGGTATTTGTACTCGTCTATCAGGGAGCACTTACTTTCGTTGGATTGTTTATAAAGGATATCCTTCCTCCCGAAAGTATTGCCTATATGTCGGCAACAGGTTCGCTTATTATCCTGCTTATCGGAACTAACGTTCTCGGTGCAACAAAGGCAAAAACTGCCAATATGGTTCCTGCGATTTTCCTTCCGGCATTGATTTATCCATTAATTGACCCTATAATTTCGATTTTTTAGGGCTGAAAAATAGGGCAGAAACAAAAAATCTTCCTGCCTTTCCCTGAAAAATTCAACATTTTTGCTTCATTATTATTATAATCGGCAACCCAATAATTTTGCGGGTTGCCCTTTTCTTTTGCTCCTCTCAAAAGCCCTAAGATAAAACCCCGGAAACGCAGATTAAAGAACCCGGCAAAAAATAATTGGAAAATTTTTGAAAAACCCTTGACAAATAAAAAATATATGTTATAATATTAAAATGCGTAATAATTGTATTTTTCTTTGGGGGAAGTTTGCCCTTTTTTCAGGGCGGATTGGTTAAAATAGCTAAATTTCCTGCTGAAAAATGCACGTTTTGAACAAACGAAGTTTAAAATCGCAGATTGCGAACCGAATTAGTAAAATTTTGAAGAATGGAGTGATTCTTTTTATGATGCTTAAACCCCGTAAACTTGGCACCAACGTGAGAATGAGCTTTTCCAAGATCGAGGCAGCTTGTGAAATGCCTAATCTTATCGAGGTGCAGAAGGACTCGTACGAGTGGTTCCTCAGAGAGGGACTTAACGAGGTTCTCCGTGACGTTTCTCCTATTGTGGATTACACCGGAAATCTGTCCATCGAGTTTACCGACTATTCAATCGACCCTACTCCCAGATATCCTGTTGAGGAGTGTAAGGACAGATCGGTAACTTATGACGCACACATGAAGGTTGGTGTTCGTCTTGTTAACAAGGCGACCGGCGAGCTTAAAACCGCCCAGATCTTCCTTGGTGACTTCCCGCTTATGACCGACCACGGTACATTCGTTATTAACGGTGCAGAGAGAGTTATTGTTTCTCAGCTTGTCCGTTCTCCCGGTATGTACTATGCTGACGAGGTTGATAAACAGGGCAAACATAATTTTACCGCTACTGTTATTCCTTACAGAGGTGCGTGGCTTGAATATGAAAGTGATGCGGCAGGTCTGTTCTATGTTAAGATAGACAAAAACCGTAAGCTTCCCATAAGTGTGCTTATCCGTGCTCTTTGCCCCGTAGGCCAGGACAACGACGATGCAATCATCGAGATGTTCGGTAACGAGGAAGCTCTGAAGGCAACTATGCTCAAGGATGACTGTGCGTCTCTTGCAGAGGAAAACGGCACTTCCTACCGCGATGAAGCACTTAAGGAGATTTATAAGAAACTCCGTCCCGGCGAACCTCCCCACGTTGAGTCCGCCGAAATACTTGTAAATAATATGTTCTTCGATCCCAAGAGATACGATCTTGCTCCTGTTGGACGTTATAAGTACAACCGCAAGGTTGCTCTTGCAAGAAGAATTGAGGGCTTTACCCTTGCTGAAACAGTTGTTAATCCTCTTACCGGTGAGATTGTTGCAGAGGCAGGCGAGCAGATCACACGCGAGCTTGCTGTCGCTATCGAAGACAGTCTTGTAAACGAGGTTATCGTTAAGACCGAAACCGAGCGTGAAGTTAAGGTATTCGGCAACAACACTGTTCGTCCCGAGCTTGTGCTTGGCTATGACCTTACTGACTGCGGAGTTAAGCCGGGCGAGAAGGTTCGCTTCGGTATTCTTAATGAGATTATCGAGGCAAGCGAGGCAGAGGGCTTTGAGGGCGAAGCAAAGGAAAGATATATTAAGAAGCTGGTTAAGGAAAGATTTACCGAGCTTTGTCCTAAGCACATTACCAAGGAAGATATTTTTGCTTCGATCAACTATCTTCTTTGTCTTACACACGGCATCGGTTCTACCGATGATATCGACCACCTTGGCAACAGACGCCTCCGTTGCGTAGGTGAGCTGCTTCAGAACCAGCTCAGAATCGGTATGTCCAGAATGGACAAGAATATCAAGGAGCGTATGGCTACCCACGATGCAGACGATCTTCGTCCCGAGGCACTGATTAACACCCGCCCCGTAGCAACCGCTATTCGTGAGTTCTTCGGTTCTTCGCCCCTTTCTCAGTTCATGGACCAGAACAACCCTCTGGCAGAGCTTACTCACAAACGCCGTCTGTCCGCACTCGGTCCCGGCGGTATCTCCAGAGACAGAGCTTCCTTCGATGTCCGTGACGTTCACTATACACACTACGGCCGTATCTGTCCCGTAGAAACTCCCGAAGGTCCTAACATTGGTCTTATTTCCTATCTTGCGTCTTACGCAAAGATCAGCGATTACGGCTTCCTTAAAGCACCTTACAGAGTGGTTGACAAGAAGACCGGCCGCGTTACCGACGAGGTAGTTTATCTCACAGCGGATGAAGAGGACAACAACGTTGTTGCTCAGGCAAACGAGCCCATTGACGAGAACGGCTACTTTATAAACAAGAGAGTTATTTCCAGACTTAACACCGAGTTCATCGAGGTTGAGCCCACCGAGGTTGACCTTATGGACGCTTGTCCTCAGATGGCGGTATCGGTTGCT
>JAZSRX010000065.1:0-40228 GCA_045538685.1 Eubacteriales bacterium
GCGACATAATGAAAATGTATCTTAAAATAGATGAGAACGACGTTATCACCGATTGTAAGTTCAAGACCTTTGGTTGCGGTGCTGCAATTGCTACATCCTCTATGGCTACCGAGCTCGTAAAGGGACACACCGTTGAAGAGGCACTTAAGCTTACCAACAGTGCTGTTGTTGAGGCACTTGACGGACTTCCTGCGGTAAAGGTACACTGTTCTGTTCTGGCAGAAGAGGCAATCAAGTCTGCCGTTGCAAATTATTATAACAAAATCGGTCGTCCCGTTGATTTTGAAATCGAACAGGATCACGAACACGATCACCATTAAAAGTAAACAGCTATTTGCAAAATCCGCCAAATTCAGCGGATTTTTGCCTTTTTGGAGAAAATTAATAATGAAAATTCTTGTTGGAATAAGCGGTGGTGTTGACAGTGCCTTCGCTGCCAAAAAGCTTATTACCCTTGGCTATGAGGTTGAGGGTGCTGTGCTTATTATGCACGAGCATACAGAGGTTTTTTCTGCACGCGAGGCAGCCGCATCTGTTGGAATAAAGCTTCACGAGATCGACTGCAGAGAAAGCTTTGCACAGATAAAAGAAAATTTTGTAAATGAATATATAAATGCCAGAACTCCAAATCCCTGTATAATATGTAATGAACGAGTTAAGTTTAAGACACTTTTTGACTTTGCAGAGTGCCGTGGCTTTGATGCAATTGCAACAGGACATTATGCGAAGGTAATTAAGCTTAATGATCGTTATGCTCTTGCTGTGGCAGAGGACAGCCGAAAGGATCAGACCTATATGCTTTACCGTCTGCCTCAAAATATTCTCTCAAAACTTGTGTTTCCTCTCTGCGAGGGTAAGAAAATCGATATTCGCATATTGGCAGAAAAACAGGGAATATCCGCAGCAAACCGAGAGGATAGCCAGGAAATCTGCTTTCTTCCCGAAGGAAATCATACCGAATATATTGAGTCGGTTACAGGAAAATGTCCCGAAGGTAATTTTGTAGATGAAAACGGCAAAATACTTGGTAAGCATAAGGGCATTATTCATTATACAGTAGGTCAGAGAAAGGGACTTGGAATTTCACTTGGCGAGCGTGCTTTTGTCACCGAAATAAATCCAAAGACAAATACCGTAACCCTCTCTCCCAATATGTCGGGAAAAACTATTGTGGAACTTACCGATGTTGTTTATTCGGGTATGACACCTCCCGCCGTTGAATGTGAAGTGGAGCTTGATGTAAAGCTCAGATATACAGCTCCTCTTGTCAAAGCGAAGGTTCATCTTTATCCTGAGGGCAGGGCAACACTTACACTTGATACACCGCAAAAATTTGCACCCGGACAGTCTGCCGTTTTGTACAGTGACGGCATTGTAATGCTGGGCGGTTTCATCAATTAAAAAAAGCAGATATGCAAAAAACGCATATCTGCTTTTTCTTTTACTTATTATTTTTCTCAAAAAACAAGAGTGACAGCGGAATAAGTGTCTGAGAGGGAATATAGAATATCCAGATAAGATCTACATTCGAATTCATCAAATTATAAAGGAAAGATCCCTCACTGAAACCGCCCTCATACACCTCGTTAAGTGCGGAAAACCCTACGTTTATATCGCAAAGTGCAAACAGAATAAGACCTACAGTAAGAACAATTCCGCCCCGACCTATGCGGTGAGCAAATATTGCGTTAGCACAGAGATTTGCATAGTAAATAACTGCGATAATCGCCATACTGTCAAGTTCGTCTTTTAAAATAGTATAGGCAATAGCAAGAACGGCTGCGGTCAGGAAAACGCGTGAAATAATGTTTATCGCACGTCCTTTTTTGCTGTTGTCGTTTGCAAGTATGTGCAGAAGAATAAACAACTGTGTGCCGAGAAACACCTTTACCCCGGTATAGTTATCCGCCTCATCGATAGCCACCATATAGTAATCTGCCACCAGAGTGAAAATCATAGCAATTCTTATCAAATTACCGCCCGATGTGCCGAAGAGGATATCGGATATTTTTTCTCCCTCTGTTTTTGCGGTTATAAGCCGGATAAACAGTGTCAGCCAGGCGAAAGTTGTGGCGGCAATAATGCAAAAATAACGAAGATGGTTTCCCGGCTCTGCATTTACAATATGGATAAGATAAAACATAATACTCTCGAAAGCCGTAAATAATACGGCAGTCGCACCGAGTAGGTATTTTCTCTTTAACATAATTTTGCCTTTCTTAATTACAGAACCTCGGCTATATCGTAAATAAGTCGCTCGGTCTTTTCCCAGCCAAGACAGGGGTCTGTAACCGACTTTCCGTAAATAGGATTATCGCAAATTTTCTGCGATCCGTCTTCAATATAGCTCTCGATCATAAGACCTTTAACTATACTCTTCACATCGCTTGAATAACGGCAACTATGAAGTATTTCCTTAGCGATTCTGATCTGTTCAAGATACTTCTTGCCGGAGTTTGAGTGGTTAGTATCAACTACAACCGCGGGGTTTTCAAGACCGGATGCCATATATGTCTCATAAAGGTCGTAAAGATCCTCGTAGTGATAGTTAGGGTGAGACTTTCCGTGCTTGTCCACATATCCTCTGAGTATTGCGTGGGAAAGGGGATTACCCTGGGTCTTAACCTCCCAACCGCGATAAAGGAAAACGTGAGAGGACTGTGCTGCTTTGATAGAGTTCATCATAACACTGATATCTCCACCGGTGGGGTTCTTCATACCTACGGGAATGTCAAAACCGCTGGCAGAGAGTCGGTGCTGCTGGTTTTCTACCGATCTTGCACCAACTGCTACGTATGCAAGCAAATCCGAAAGATATCTGTAATTCTCGGGATAAAGCATCTCATCTGCACATCCGAATCCGGTTTCTTTTATTGCACGAATATGAATATTTCTTATTGCAAGAATACCTTTAAGCATATCCGGATCCTGATTTGGATCGGGCTGATGAAGCATACCTTTATAGCCCTCGCCTGTGGTTCTTGGCTTGTTGGTGTAGATTCGGGGAACAATAATAATTTTATCCTTAACCTTTTCCTCAACCTCGCGAAGTCTGTATATATAATCAAGTACGGCATCCTCTCTGTCGGCAGAGCAGGGGCCTATTACAAGAATAAACTTGTCGCTTTCACCTTTAAATACTTTGCTGAGTGCATCTATGCGTGATTTCAATGTCTTTTCACTCTCTGCACTCAGAGGAAACTGCTCCTTAATATCCTTGGGAATGGGCAGTTTGCGGAAAAATTCCATATTCATTGTGTTTTCTCCTTTGATATGTACTTATTTTGCTGGTTTATCAAACAGCGATCTTCTTGCTGAGGAAGAACGCATTTTTTCTCTCATTCTCTTGCCGTCCTCGTTTGCAAGATAGTTTCTGAATTCGCTGAATTCATTTATAAATCTATCCATTTCAAGAAGCAAGGCATCCTTGTTCATCAAGAACAGCTCCGACCACATTCTATCGTTTATCTTGGCAATTCTTGTAAGATCGCGAAAGGAGTCGCCTGTATATTTTTCAAGCCCGTCAGAGTCATTACAGTTCATCAGTGTTACCGCAATTATGTGGGTAAGCTGTGAAAGGAAGGCGATCATTTCATCGTGTGCCTCGGGCGAAAGCTCTGAAATGCGAAGGAAGCCAAGCTCCTCGCCAAGTGACTTGCAAAGCTTTAATGCTTCAAGTCCGTTCTTTTCGGTAGGTGTAACTATGTAGTTTGCACCGTTAAAAACACTTGGATCGGCAAATTCAACACCGCTTCTTTCACGTCCTGCCATAGGATGTGCTGCGATAAATTCAACATCGGGGCGAAGAATTTCCTGCACCTTATATACAACACCGCTTTTAACACCGGTAACGTCGGTGATTACTGTACCCGGTGAAAGTAATTTCTGATACTTTTCAATCCAATCAATAAAAGCACCGGGATAAAGTGCGAAGATAATAAGCTCTGCCTCTGCAACAAGCTCGGGCTCAACCTCTGTTGTTCCGTAGCAGATCATTCCTTTTTCAAGGCCGATTCTTACATCTGCTCTCTCTTTGGTAATGCATTTTACCTTATATCCTTTGTCTGAAAGTGCCATAGCATAGCTTCCGCCCATAACACCAAGACCGATAATAAGTATTTTTGTGTCCTTATTCAATGTCATAAACTTTTATTCCTAACGTTTTTATATCTTCGAAGAAGGAAGGGTAGCTTTTGCTGACCGCTTCACATCCTTCAATTTCTCCGCCAAACAGGGTGCAAAGCACCGCAAGCGACATCACAATTCTGTGGTCGTTGTGACCGAAAATTCTTTCATTTGGCGAGTGAAGCTCTTTTTTTATTACCGTAACAGAATTTTCCTCTGTTACAAGCTCTGCACCGAACTTGGAAAGCTCCTTTTCCATACAACCTATTCTGTCACTTTCCTTGTCACGAAGTCTTTTTGTGCCCAAAAACTTTCCGCCGTTTTTAATGGCCGCCAGTGTGAAAAGAATAGGCCCAAGATCAGGGCAGTTTGCAATATCAATCTCGGAAAAACCGCTATCAAGCAGAGAAAAATACTCGGTGAACACTTTGTCTGCCTGCAGACTCTTTTCGTTCAATCCTTCGATATTTACCTGACCTCCGATACGGTTAAGTGCCTCAATAAATGCTGCTCCCGACCAGTCGCCTTCAACTCGAATTTCTCTCTCCTTGTATTCCTGACCGCCAAAGACAAGGAATGACCAGTCTGTATCAGAATATACTCTTACACCAAAGCTTTTCATAACATCAATGGTAAGATCAACGTAAGGTCGGCTCTCAATAGGTGTATTAAAAATAATCTTTGCATCCTGATTCAGGACAGAAAAAGCAAGAAGAAGACCGGTAATAAACTGACTGCTAATATTTCCGTCAATAAAATATTCACCGCCCGAAAGAGGACCGCAAACGGTAATTCTGTCGCTTTCTCTTTTGAAGGTAAGTCCCCATTCCTTTGCTATCTGCTCATAG
Organism: Eubacteriales bacterium; assembly: GCA_045538685.1. GTDB lineage: Bacteria > Bacillota > Clostridia > Oscillospirales > CAG-272 > UBA1740. Next base: position 4,974 of record JAZSRX010000065.1, read on the forward strand.
ACGGTCATCGGTCTTGACAAAAGCTTTTTGCTTCCTGTGAACAGTACCTCATTTCCCGACAGCATTGCAAGTGGGATTAAAAATCTAAGTGTGCTTCCGCTTTCGCGGCAGTTAAGCACTCCATCGCAAACCGCCTTTGTAAAATCTATTCCTCTGACAGATGCAGATTTTCCGTCGTATTCAATTTTTACACCGAATGTACGAAGGCAGTCAATGGTCGCAAGAACATCTTCACATTCTGTAATTCCCTCAATTCGGCTTTCGCCCCGGCACATAGCGGCACAAATCAGTGCTCTGTGTGCCATACTTTTTGATGTCGGTGCAAAAACAGTGCCGAATGCCTTGCTTTTTTCTATTCGTTTTATCATTTTAATGCCTCAACAATATAATCAATGGCCTCGATATACCCCTGAATTCCGTGACCTGTGATAGTCTTAACACAGGCGGAACGGATATAGCTTACCTGACGGAAGTCCTCGCGTTTTGTAACGTCGGAAATATGCACCTCAACGGTGGGTAAGCTAACCGCCTTCACCGCATCAAGCAGGGCAATACTGGTGTGGGTATAAGCACCGGGATTAATAACTATTCCGTCTGCCTTTTGGAAGTATGCTTCCTGTATTTTATCCACAAGCTCGCCTTCGTGGTTTGACTGATAGCAAACCGCCTCAATATTAAGCTTTCTGCAATGGCTCTGTATCATAGATATAAGCTCGCCATAGCAGTGTGTTCCGTATTTATCCGGCTCTCTGATGCCCAGCATATTAAGGTTGGGGCCGTTTAAAACATATATCTTCATTTTCTTCTCCGGTATTTTTTCTGCAACCGTCTCTGCATCACCCATTGCATCAATTCGCACGTCGCATACGTCGCAGTAAATAGAGTATCTCTCTTTATATCTCATTTCAACAGATGCTCTGTCAGAGGATAAAGGCCTTGATTCTGTGGGTACAAGCAGATCAAGTGGGCGGTCAATAAAATACAATTTTCCATTATATTTTAAGGCAGAAACGTTTTCTTCTCTTAAAATCGCACCGCCTCCCGTAGCGATAACAAGCGAGTTTTCTCCTGCAAGCGATCCGATTATCTCACTTTCTATACGGCGGAATTTCTCCTCGCCAAAGCATTCAAAATACTCTTTAATGCTCATTCCGATTTTCTCTTCAATAAGCTCATCGGTGTCAACAAATCTTCTCTCAAGACGCTCGGCAAGTATTTTTCCGACGGTAGTCTTGCCCGATGCAGGCATACCGATAAGAACAATATTTTCCTTTGCCGCCTTTATTTCTTCATAAACTTTATTTATGAAGTAGGGATGGGAGTTTCCGTTTTCATCAAGGAAAAGCTCGGATGCCGCTGTCGCCTGTGCAACAAGCATATAAAGACCGCCTTCGGTCTTAATACCAAGCTTTCTCGCCTTTTGAACAAGAGTGGTGTTTATGGGATTGTAAACCGCATCAATAACACCCGAGAGACACTTTAATTCTGACAGGTCAACAGGACATCCCGAAATGTTCGGATACATTCCCATAGGTGTAGTGTTCACAATGATTTCCACGTCGGAATGATCCTTGTAAAGCTGATCATAGGTTACAGCTCCGTCCTTTCCGCTTCGGCTAACCTTAATAATCTTGTCTGCACCAAGAGATTTCAGCACTACAAATGCGGTTTTAGAAGTGCCGCCTGAGCCGAGAATTGCCGCCTTTTTTCCAGCTACTTCAATTCCTGCGTGATCAAAAAGCTCTCTCATTCCGCAGTAATCGGTGTTGTAGCCGTAAAGCTTGCCTTCATACTGAATAACGGTGTTGACAGCCCCTATTTCCTTTGCCGGCTCGTGAATCCAATCAAGGTAGGGAATAACCGCCTCTTTGTAAGGAATAGTCACGTTGATACCGAGAAAATCCTTTTTTTTCATAAAGCTGTCAAGCTCGTCTTTTGCTATTTCACAAAGTTGGTATTCGTAGTCGCCAAACTTTTTGTGTATTTCCTTTGAAAAGCTGTGTCCCAGCTTTTCGCCAATAAGTCCGTATTTCATAATTAATCTTTAAGGTAATCTGTGCCGTATCTTACGGTCAGCAAATCTGCCACAACAACAGCGGCAACCGCATCAACAACGGCTCTCGCTCTGTGAATAATCGCAGGATCGTGTCTGCCTGTGCTTTTCAAAATAGTGTTTTCCATTTTAGAAAGAGAAACGCTGTTCTGCTCTTTAAAAATGGTAGGAGTGGGCTTGATTACTGTACGGAAAACTATTGGCATACCGTTGGTAATTCCGCCGTTAATTCCGCCATTGTTATTTGTTTCTGTAACAACCTTTCCCTCATTGACGGAAAATGCATCGTTTCCTTCGCTTCCGTATACGTCAGCAAAAGCAAAGCCAAGTCCAAACTCCACTCCCTTTACCGCAGGGATAGAGAATAGACCGTGGGAAAGCATACTTTCCATACTGTCAAACCAGGGCTCACCCACACCGGCAGGCAATCCGATGATAGCACTTTCAAGAATACCGCCCACACTATCACCAAGAGATGCGGCCTTCTCTATTTCCTTTTTCATATTTTCTTCAGCACTGTCGGTTAAAACAGGGAAGAGCTTTTCGTTTACAATGTCAATATCAGCATAAAAATCTTCAAAAGGACGGTCAAAGGCACCGTGAAGCTCTGTGATGTGAGAACCTATCTTAATTCCCTTGTTTTCAAGGGCGGATTGAATAATTGCACCTGCCGCAACCAATGCAGCGGTTATTCTGCCAGAAAAATGTCCACCGCCTCTGTGGTCTTCAAATCCGTGGTATTTTTCTCTTGCGGTAAAGTCTGCGTGAGAGGGACGGGGAATATCCGGTGCATCACCGTAATCGGAGCTTTTTTTGTTTGTATTTTCTATTAAAACGGTCAGTGGTGTGCCTGTGGTAAAGCCATTATAAACACCGCTGACAATGCGATATTCGTCCTTTTCTACTCGTGCGGTAGAGATTTTACCTGTGGGACGACGCAAAGCAAGCTTTTTTGATATATATTCGCCGTCTATTTTTATTCCGGGTGCAAGTCCGTCAAGCACCGCACCGATGTATTCTCCGTGGCTCTCGCCAAACAGAGTAACAGTTATGCTGTTTCCAAAAACGTTTTTCATTTTCTGTATTCCTCGCAAACCATATCAATAAAGGAGTCAACCTTCATTTTTTCTATGCGACATTTTCCGATTTTATCTACAAAAATTGTGTAAATAGAATCGATCTCGCATTTTTTATCCCGACTGATAAAGGATAATGCTTTTTCAATATTGCCGTCATAACGGAAGGGCAGACCGCATTTTTTAAGAACCGGAATAACCCTTTCTTTCACCTCGTTAGAGCAGCAAACCGTCATTCCGATAGCAACGCACTCGCCATGATACATACCGTTCAGCTCTTCGGCTGCCTCAACCCCGTGTCCAAGTGTGTGACCGAAATTCAGGATCTTTCGGATGTTGCTTTCTTTTTCGTCCTGCTCTACAACCGCCTTTTTTATATTAAGCGACCTGATAATTATCTTTTCAATATTTTCCTTAACGTCACCGTTTTCGATAAGCTCAAACAGTTCAGAGTCGGAGGTAAGCGACATTTTTATTGCCTCTGCCATACCATTGTTAAACTGTCTTTCGGGAAGACTGTTTAAAAGCTCGGGATCAATAATTACACCCTTGGGCTGATAAAATGCTCCGACAATATTTTTAACACCGCCAAGGTTTATGGCGGTTTTTCCGCCAATAGATGAGTCAACCTGAGATAGCAAGGTGGTGGGAATATTATAAAAATCCACGCCTCTCATATACGATGCCGCGGAAAATCCGGCAAGATCTCCCACAACACCGCCGCCAACGGCAATCACACAGTCCGAGCGAGTCATTCCAAAGTCAAGCATCTCATTGCAAAGCTTTTCAAATACACGAATACTTTTAGCATCCTCGCCTTGATCAACCGTAATAATTCTTGCATCCTTGCAGCCCAAAGCAACTCTTTTTGCATATTCCTTCGGAACACCCGAATCTGTGACTATAAGTGTCTTTCGATTGAGATTAAAAATCTCACCGGCACTGTCGATAAGACCTCTGCCTACATAAATGTTATAATCTCGATTTGGGAGATTAAGTGTAATTTTAGTCATAAAAAATCCTTTAAAGTTTAATGTATGTTCCTGCAAATTTCAGCTTATCGCAGAATTCGCCAAGTCCTTCAAGAAGAGATGATCCTGCTTCGCTCTGCACGTTTCCTTCTACTTCAACGTAGAAATAATACTGCCAAAGCAGGTCCTTCATAGGTCTTGAACGAAGTGTTCTCATATTAAATCCGTGGCGTCCGATAACGTCAATCGCTTCTGCGAGAGCACCCGCCTCGTTGCGTACTGTAAACAGAAGAATAGAATGAACTCCGCCTCCCTTGGCAATCTGCTTGTTAGAGGTGCGTGAGAATATGGCAAATCTTGTAGAATTGCTTCTGCTCTCGTTAATGTCGTGGTCGAGAACCGTAAGACCGAATATCTCAGCCGCCTCGCGACTTCCGATAGCCGCCACCGATCTGTCAGAGCTTTCTTTAACCCATCTTGCAGCGAGAGCGGTATTTGCAAATTCATGTCTTACAAATCCGTGCCTTTCGATGTATTCTCTGCATTGACCGAATGCCTGGGGATGACTTACAACCTCTTTGATCTCATCAATTTTTACACCTTCTTTTGCAATAAGATCTTGAGTAATGGGAAGATCATACATACCGTTTACGTAAAGCGATCCCGAGAACATCAGATCGGTTACCTGACCGACCTCACCGTTGTAGCTGTTCTCAACAGGAAGCACCGCAATATCGCACTCGCCCTTTTCTACGGAGACATATGCCTCCTTGAAATCTCCAAATGCAAACTTCTTCGCTGTGGGATAAAGCTTACATGCGGCAATATGTGCAAAAGCACCTTCTGTACCCGAATAGGCGACCTTCATTCCTTCCATAAGTCTGCTCTGGTAAGAACGGGACACCGCCATGTTGTTTTTCATAAAGTTTATATAAAACTCACGAATAGTATCGTCTTCAACCAAAGCGGAGTTGCGTCTTATAACCTCGTTTTCTCTCGCTTCGTCAAGAATAGCAAGTCCGCGTTCTTTTTTATATTCGGCAACCGCCTCTGCCGCGTGCATACGGCGAACAAAAAGCTCTGCCATTTCTTTATCTATTTCGTTAATTTCTTTTCTTGCCTTGTCAAGTAAATCCTTAGCCATTTTCTTATTCCTTATATGAATTTGCAAGTCTTTCAAATGCGGGAAGAGCTTTTTCAATCTGCTCGGTGGTAACACAGTATGCAAGTCTTGCATAGCCGGGACAACCGAAATCATCGCTTGGAACAATCAGTATTTCGAATTTTTTCGCTCTCTCACAAAATTCATTTGCATCACCGCTTGGCGACTTGATGAAGAGATAGAATGCTCCCCGGGGCTTTATCATCTCAAAACCGAATTCCGAAAGATTACCAAGCAGCAGCTTTCTGTTTCTGTCATACACAGAAATGTCCGATGTTTTTCCCAGGCAGTAGGGCAAAAGCTTTTGTAAAAGACTGGGAGCACAAACATATCCAAGTGCTCTGCCTGTTCCGCATACCGCCTGATATACAGAGGTAAACTCCTTGCATCTTGGGTTAACCAAAACATAACCGATTCTCTCGCCGGGAATTGACAGAGATTTACTGAATGAGTAGCAAATTATGCAGTTATCGTAGTATTTTGTAAGATAGGGCAGTGTAAGTCCGTCATAAACAAGCTCTCTGTATGGCTCGTCGGAAATCAGATATATGGGATGTGCAAATTTTGCTTCGCAACGAACAAGAACCTCCACAAGCTCTTTTATATTTTCCTCGCTATAAATCGCTCCGGTAGGGTTGTTTGGTGAGTTGATAATAATTGCCGCGGTTTTTTCGTTTATTGCCGCCTCAATTGCCTTTGTATCAAGCTGCAGGTTTTCGTCACAACGAACCTCCTTGATAATACCTCCGCACCTTTCAATAAACACTTTATATTCAGGGAAGTATGGAGAGGGAACAACAACCTCCTCGCCCGGTGAAACAACCGCCGTAAGCGAAGAAGTGAGTGCAGCCGCCGCACCAACACTCATATAAAGACAGTCGGAAGTGATCTTTTTATCATACTTTTCGTTTATATATTTTGCAATCTCTTCTCTTACAAAAGCATCACCCTGTGCCGAGGTATAACCGTGAAGCTTTACGGGATTTTCCTCAGTAAGAAGTTTTACCATCGCCTCATTTACAACATCGGGAGAAGGAACACTGGGATTACCGAGCGAAAAATCAAAAACATTTTCCTCGCCAATCTCCGCTTTTCTCTTTTTTCCGTATTCAAAAAGCTCACGTATAACCGATCTTTTCGCACCGAGCTCTCTCATTTTTTCATTGATCATAATTAGCCACCCTAAATAATATTATAATATTTTATTATAATACTTGTATGCTAAGCTTGTCAAGGAATTTTTGCGAAAAATCTCAGTTTTAAGCGAATATCAGCAATCTGCCTCGGTTGACATTATTAATCAAATGGTGTATAATGTTTTTATTAAAGCCGAAAGAGAGGAGAAAAATATGATAAAAACAGATATAAAATTGCCCTTTAACTATTCAAAAGATGATATTTACTCCGCTCTTATGGAACGTCTGCCTATACAAAAGGATGAGATAAAAGACCTGAAAATTGTAAAACGTGCAATTAATATTTCGAATAAAAACAATATTCATTACAACGTTACCCTGGCAGTAGGTTTGTCTTGTGAGAGGGAAATGGGGTTATTAAAAATGAAGAAAAAGGTTTCAAAAATGGATGATTTATCCTTTACGATTCCACCCTGTTCATTTAACTCTCGCCCCATAGTTGTGGGGGCAGGTCCTGCCGGCCTTTTTGCTGCAATTCTTCTCGCTGAAGCAGGGGCAAGGCCCGTAGTTATTGAGCGTGGCCTTTCGGTTGAGGAAAGAGTGAAAAAGGTTGATCTTTTTACCTCTCTTGGTGTTCTCGATACCGAGTGCAATATTCAGTTTGGAGAGGGTGGGGCAGGCACTTTCTCCGACGGAAAACTGAAGGTTGGTTCGCTTGATAAATACAAGCTTAAAATACTGGAAAAGTTTGTTGAATGCGGTGCTCCCGAGGAAATTATTTACACCGTAGGTGCACACGTGGGAACTGATAAACTTCAAAACATCCTACAAAAAATCAGGCAGAATATCATTTTCCTTGGAGGCGAGATTCTGTTTTCAACCAAGCTTACCTCGCTTATCATTAAAGACGGGAAGCTTATCGGTATTCGTGCGGAGCATCTCGGCGAAGAGATACAGTTAGATACCGAAGACCTGATTTTAGCTACCGGACACAGTGCAAGAGACGTGTTTGAAATGCTGAAAAAAGCAGGTGTTCAGCTTGAGCCAAAGGGCTTTGGAATCGGACTTCGCATAGAGCATCCGAGAGAGTATATAGATCGGCTTGTTTACGGTGAAAACCCACCCTGCGGAATCGGAGCTTCAAGCTATCATCTTGTTACGCATCTTCCCGGTGGCAGAAGTGTTTACAGCTTTTGTATGTGTCCCGGCGGAAGTGTGGTTGCTGCGACAAGCGAGCAGGGCGGAATAGTTACAAACGGAATGAGCCATCACGCACGAAATGCAGATAACTCCAATGCTGCTTTTCTTGTGTCTGTCACTCCCGAAGATTTTGGTTCTGAGGATCCGTTGGCGGGGATTTATCTTCAAAGAGCAATAGAGCAAAAAGCATTTTCTGTTTCGGGCGAAAAATATAAAGCTCCCACTACAACAATGGAAGCTTTTATGAAAAAAACGACCGCCGAGATTTCAGAGATAGTTAAACCTTCTTACCCGATAGGCACTTTGCCGATTTCTCCCGAGGAATATCTTCCCGAATATATAACCGAGTCGCTAAGAGAGGCAATCCCAGACTTTGATGCTTGGATGCCGGGATTTTACCTTCCCGATGCGGCGCTTACCGGCCCTGAAACAAGGTCCACCTCTCCTGTCCGTCTTGTGCGTACAGCAGATTATCAAGCTGTTGGTATAAACGGACTTTATCCGACAGGTGAGGGAGCAGGATATGCAGGCGGAATTATTTCCTCTGCACGAGACGGTCTTATGGTTGCCGAGTCAATTATTTTGAAAAACCAAAAATAAAAAATATATTAAAAGGGACTGTCACAAAGGACAGCCCCTTACTTTTATTTAATTGTACCGTTGTCATATTCTGCCATTAAAAGCATAAGATCTGAAATTTTTTCTCTTATCTCCGAGCCACGATAGGTTTCTCTGATACGCATTTTGTCGGATTTATTTTCGAAAATAATCGTTTCAGAAATTATATCTGCATTGTTTTTCACAGCATCAAGTCTGTCGAAAAATGGCTCGTGTGCCTGAAGACGAATTCCATCGGCATTATAAATAAGAGTGTAACCGCCAATTCCGGTCGAACCGTGATATGCCTTGCAGAAGCCGCCGTCAATAACAAGTATTCTGCCACCTGCTTTAATGGGATTTTCTCCTCTGTGAACAGGCAAATGACCGTTGATTATATGCGATCCAATACTGCTGAGACCGAACTCTTCAAGTATCATTATCGCAATTTTTTCATTGTCCCAGGACTGATAATAGGCATTTTTCGGCTCAACCCAGGCATCTTTATCCTCTATCAAAAGACGTTCAAAGGTTGCCATCTTTTTTCTGGCACAAAGGGGAGAGTCCTTTCCGCACCACAAGAACCAAAGAAAATCCTTTCCCGTCTGACGCTCGGTGCTTCCTTCTTTGGCAAAGTAGCCGATTCTTGCCATCCTGTCGCAATAATCCATAAGCTCACGTCCGCATTTTCCGTCTGCGGCTTCAAGACACATAAACTCTCCACTTTCGTTCATAGGTATTGCCCCGTGATAGAGAAGGTTGTTGTTGTAGATAGTGTACATTCCGCCGCGGTCATAAATAAACCTTATCTGCTTATTAAGCTTTTCAGAACGCATAAAGGCAACCTTCAGATAATCCATAACACGATGCTCCTCATCGGTAAGCTTGTACGGATCATCGCAAAGGGTGGGGAAATCGCAGTCAAGAAGCTTGTAATTTTTGCCGTCTATTTTTACTGTTCCGCGTTTTTTGTCAATCTGCTCTAAAATAAGTCGGTTATTCATCAAAAAGCCGGGATTGCGTTTGATGGTTTGTCCTTCAAGCTTGAACTGTATAATGCTTATTGCCTTGTGCATTTTTGCAAGGAGAACATCGTCTGTACCACCGTAAAAGTTTCCTGCCGAATCACCTTTTGGCATAAAGGCGGAAATGTCGGAATTGCCGTAAACCTCCTCTGCAAAAAGTGCAAGAGGGCGAAGCGAAATTCCGTAGCCAATCTCAATTACATCAAGGTTTTTGTAGGTTATGGAGTTGTTAAGAACGGTTGCAATACATACTCTCGAGCCGGCGGCAGCACCCATCCAAAGTGCATCGTGGTTACCCCATTGAATGTCAATTGATCTCTCCCTCATAAGCTCGTCAAGAATCAAATCGGCTCTTGGACCTCTGTCAAAAAGATCTCCCACGATGTGCAAATGATCAATTACAAGACTTTTAATTGTGTCGCAAAGTCCTTTTATAAGATCCTCTGCTGCACCTATTCTTATTGCTGTTCTCACAATACTTTCGCAGTATTGCGATTTCATAATATCGTCTCCGTCTATAAGAAGCTCTTCGAGAATATAGACAAACTCACCTGCCTGTTTGTGCAGATGACTTCTGACAACCTCTCGTGTGTATTTACTTCCTACAAGTCGGCAAACCCTGAGAAGTCTGTCAAGAGTTATACTGTACCAAGCGGAAATATCTGTTTCTCTTGTTTTTGCCTCGTCTATTTTCTCATCAGGGTAGTAAATAAGACTTGAAAGCTCTGCACGTTCCTTTTCATTAAGTTCACCTTCAAAAAGCTGTTTTACCTTATTTCTGATAACACCCGATGCGTTCCTTCTGATATGTGAAAATGCCTCCCACTCTCCGTGAAGGTCGCTTAAAAAGTGTTCTGTTCCCTTAGGCAAATTCAAAATGCCGTTAAGCCGTATTATTTCGGCTGCCACTGCCTTGCGTGAAGGATATTGTTTCGCCAATTCTAACAGGTATTTTCTGTCATTTATTTCGGTATTCGACATTTCTTTTCCTCCTTGTATATACTAAAAGCAAAAAAGATGCTTAGCACCAGCCAAACATCTTTTTGGATTTCGGCCTATTTCAGCCATATTTTCTTATATTTTCTAAGTAAGTAATAAAGTGCACTGCCGCCAAAACCTGCACATACAATTTCACCGATGCCTACCGTAAGCATAAAGAACCAATATGCACCCGCTTCTCCGTAAGCATAAATAAGCACAAGGGGAATGATAATCATATTTGCAAGTATTGTGGGAATGGTTGCCGCCCATTTGAATTTTTCAGGAAGACTTCTCATTGCTCTCGCACCTATTGCACCCAAAAGTGTAGCAAGCGAGCCGAAGATTATATCCCAAATTACTGCTCCGGGTACAAGCAGGTTTGAAATAAGGCAACCGAAAAACAGACCGGGAACTGCTTCGGGTAGAAACAGCGGCAAAATACACATTGCCTCTGAAATACGGAACTGAATAACTCCGTTTGACATTCCCAAAATGGAAGCCAATAGGGTGAATGTTACATACAGTGCGGCAATAATTGCCCCTCTTGCCGTATAGAGGGTTAGTATGTTTGTTCTTTTCATTTTTGCTTTTCCTTTAGTTTTGTTTTTTCGTTATTAAACTGGGTGAGGAAGGTTTCGAACTCACCGCAAATATTATATCACAAAGCTGAAATAAAAACAATAGCTAACCAAAATATTTTCATTATAAATTTAAATTATGAAGCAGTGGAAAAACAAGGAAGGTTTGCCATATGTTTTCGGTAGCAATTTATCGGTATATTCTGTATAATGAAATAAAAAGATAAACGGGTGAATTGAATTGGAATTTCTGTTGATTGGAGAATCAAAAATAAAAATAGTATTAAATGAGACCGAAGCGATTAAATACCGTCTTGACGGCACTGCAACAGATGTGGGCGGGCCTGGTGCAAGACGAAGTTTTTGGAAAATTCTTGATCTGGCAAAGGCAGAGGTCGGTTTCGATCCTGCCGGGGATAAGATATTAATTCAGCTTTATCCCTTGAAAACCGGTGGCTGTGAGCTTTTTGTTACAAAGCTTGGTATTCTCTCGGATTCATCTGCCAGAATGGTGTCAAAGTCGGACAGAATTGCTTTGCTTTCCAAGAAAAACAGCATTTATTCATTTGATACTCTTGATAATATTATTTCCGCTGCAAAGGCGGTAAAATCACAATCGGGCGAAATATCTCCAAGCAGCGATATTTATACAGACGGAGAAAGGTATTATCTGTCTATTGATGAATACGGAAAGGGCGGTGAGCCCGTTGAATTTCCGTGTATTCTGGAATTCGGAACAGGGCTCACCGCCGAGCTTTATACTTATGTTTCAGAACATACAAAACGTCTTACCGATGGTGACGGTATAGATCGCTTCTGTCTCTTGTAAAATTTATCCGTTTTCGATATCTTCCATCATTTTTACTCTTATAGCATGGCGTCCGCCTTCATATTCTGCCGAGAGAAAGGCATCAAGAATATCAATAGCAAGGCAGCTGCCTGTGACTCTTGCACCTATGCAAAGGAGATTTGCATCATTATGGCATCTTGTCATTTTTGCAGAGTAGGTGTCACCGCATACGGCGGCTCTTATACCTTTGTGCTTGTTTGCACACATTGACATACCGATTCCCGTACCGCAAATAAGAATACCGAAGGAGCCGTCAAGATCCGCCTGTACTTCCTTACACACCTTTATTGCAAATTCGGGGTAGTGGCAGGATTCTGTAGAGTGACATCCCACGTCATGCACCTCATAACCCAAAGAACAAAGATGAGAAATAACCTCTTCTTTAAGGTTATATCCTGCACTGTCTGCACCTATGTATATCTTTCTTTTCATACACGGTTATCCTCCTTTTTTAATGCCTCTCGCTCCAGTCTCTCACGCTCGGCCTGGGGCATTCTTAAATATACGGGCGAAAGCTCCGAGTCGCTTACCGTTTCACCCGATTCATATTTTGCCTTTGCAACCTTTGCAACCGATACAGCATTTTCAAGAATAAGAAGCTCGGGTGTTTCGCAAAGAGCTATTCCTGCTGATGCAAGTCCTTTTTTTGCAACCGAATATCCGTCGCCGCAAATGTAGACATTCTGACCGTCATATTCTCTGAGTTCTTCTGCAAGAGCCGAAAGGGCAATGGCTCTGTCATCGGTTATTCTTTCCAAGCTTTTGCCGTCGGAGACAAATGTTGCAGAATAAACCTGTCCGCGTCTTGCATCCATACAGGGAAGAATTATTCCTTTAAGTCCTCTTAAATTCTCGGCCAAAGCTTCGATTGTGGACACGCCTACACAGGGAAGATTTCTGCCGAAAGCAAGTCCCTTTACAAGCGAAACACCAATACGCACACCTGTGAAGGATCCGGGACCGACCGATGTTGCGAAAACATCAATGTCCGAGAAGGATAATTTCAGCGAGGTTAGCAAATCCTCTGCCATCGGCAAAAGCAGCTCGCTTTGTGTAAGACCGTTGTCAACGGTGCAGTATCCTAAAATTTTGTCATCCTCAGATACAGCAACCGATGCGGCCTTCGCCGTACCGTCAAATGCAAGAATTTTCATTAATCTCTATCCTTCTTTCATCAGCATTTGTATCAACCCTGGATATTGTAACAAATATCGCATCCTCGGGAATATCATCTTCGATGTTCTCAGACCATTCGGCAATGCAGTATCCGTCCTTTTCTATATAATCGTCATATCCGATAGAATAAAGATCGTCACCACTGTCTATTCGATACATATCAAAGTGATAAATATTGGCTCTTCCTCTATGCTCATTTACAATCGTGTAGGTGGGACTTTTCACACCGGTAATACCAAAATGAGACGCAAATCCCCTTGTAAAAGCGGTTTTGCCGACACCCATTTCGCCACGCATAGCGATAAAGCATCTTTTTCTGCCGCCGTCTTCAAGCGATTTTGCAAGCTCCTTGCCAACCGCCTCTGTCTCCTCGGCAGACCTTGTAATTACTACCATAAATTATGTCCTTTTGATTTTGCTAAACTTAATTTTTTATTTCCGAAAGATAAGAGTCGGCTCCGTCACCAAGAATAAATTTAAGCATACCTTCATACTCGGCTTTTGCTTTCTGCCTATCTTTTTCTGTCAGTTTTGGATTTTTAATTGCTTTTATCAATGTGTTCTTTGGAGTGTTTTCGGGGTCGGTAAGCTCAAGAGCCGAAACACTGTAACCGCCCGCTTTAAGTCTGGCAAGGCGAAGAGCATCTGTAATCGCCTCGCAAAGCTTTCCTGAAATATGGGGATAATCGGTGATAAATTTCAGCTCGTTTGCCTTAACCTTTCCATTAAGATATCTGTGACAACAGGGAGTGGAAAGGATTATTTCTGCTCCAAGACGCACTGCGGTATCAAGCACAATGTCTGTGGCTATGTCGCAGGCATGAAGCGAAATAACCATATCGGGTTTGTCGCTCGGAACAATTTTTGAAATATCTCCAACCTCGAATCTCATTCCAACGTAGCCAAGCTCCCTTGCAAGAGAATCGCACCAAAAAATAACGTCGCGTTTAAGGTCGGCTCCGTAAAGATTAACCTTTCGTCCCTTAATCTCGGTAAGATAGTGATACACCGCAAAGCTGAGATAGCTTTTTCCGCAACAGAGATCGTATATTTTTATCTCTTTGTCTGAGGGAAGGGAGGGATAAATATTTTCAATATGCTCGAGAAATCTGTTTATCTGTCTGAATTTACCTTGCTTTTTATCGTGAACACGTCCGTCAGCCGAGCTTACTCCAAGCTTAATCAAAAATCTTTCATTGCCGGATAAAATATAGTTCTTTTTCTTATCAAGAGATTCTATTGCTTTTTCAAAATCCATCTGCTCGCCTGAGAGTTTTTTCAAAAGCTTGTCTCCGCCAAGAACAACCTCATTGCCGGATTTTCCTATTTTCCATTCGGCATCACCGAGAGTTGTAATAAGATTTGCCTGACGATAGCTTTCAAGAATGGCAGACAGCTCCTCTGAAAGCATCTCCTCGCTTATATTTTTATGAGACACGGTATCTCCGGGAAGAGAATACTCCATAGCAAGCATACGTCTGCCTCTGTGAGCAACAAGACGGCAGGAGATTTTGGATATTTCGCTTTCTTTTGGCCTTGAAAAAACAAGCTTTTTTAAGGATTCGCTTTCAAAAGCACGTTTGATAAGGTCTAAAAAAATATTTTTACTCATATATCCTTATTTCTCCTTTTTTCCAATGGAGATTTTCTTTTCTGTGCCTGCCCTAAGTCTTCCTATATTTGTTCTGTGACACCACACGACGAAAATTCCGAGAACAAGTGTACAAACGGCGGTAAGAACAGGAACAGAACCGCCAAGGAAATATGAATTAAGGCATACTGCAACAGGGAAAAGCGATGCCACACATATCGAACCAAGCGAAACATAGCCGGATATTGCAACAATAATTATGAAAAGAGTAAGCAGAGAGATAAAAACAAGCGGAGTAAGTATAAGGGCCATCGTTGCGGTAACAAGCACACCCTTACCGCCCTTAAATCCATAGAAAATAGGATAGACGTGACCGAAAACGGCACAAAGACCGCTGAGATAGCAGAATCCGCTTATGCTGATACCGCCACTGTAAGAAAAACCGAATACAATAGCCGTAATCAAAATCGCAACAGCGGTTTTCAGCATATCGCCTACCAATGTGAGAGCCGCAGCCCCCTTGCCGTAGGTACGAAGCATATTGGTAAGTCCTGCGTTTCCGCTTCCGTGTGTACGAATATCCTCTTTGTAAAGAGCTTTGGACACGATTATTGCAGAGCTGAGACTTCCGAGAAGGTATGAAATGATCATTGTCACAAGACAAAGCCCGACAGTAATAATATATCGCTCAACCTCGCCTGTTGTTTTTATCATACTAATAAGCCCTGTAGAAAGACACTGTTTTAAAATACCCATTGAAAAACCTTACCTAAATAATTATTAAGATTATTAAAATATTATATCATTTTGTTTATATAAAGTCAAGAAATATCTTGCAATTTGATTTTCGTTGGTGTATAATGATTTGTATAAATCGAATGATAAAAACTGTATGGGAGGAAAGAATAATGAAAAGTAAGATAGAAAAATACTTTGCTTCTGTGAATATAGAATATTTTGCAGTTCTCCCATATGACGAGTGCAGGGAGATAAACGAAAGAATAATTGACCGCCAGGGCTTTGTTCCGAAGAGTGTAATAATCTACCTTCTTCCTTATTATTCCGGCGAGAGCGAAAATCTCTCTGTTTATGCAAGCTCGCTTGACTATCATATTGCAATCTCTGAAATAAATTTTGGACTTCAGGAGATACTAAAAGAAGCATTTTCTGATGCAAAAATAAAGGGATACGGAGATCACAGTCCTATTGACGAGCGTCATGCCGCACTCGGCTCAGGGCTTGGAATAGCAGGTGACAACGGACTTATTATTAACGAAAAATACGGCACATACGTGTTTATAGGAGATGTTGTTACCGATATTGAACCCCATCTGCTTTCTGCCGTAAAGCTTCAGCCATACAAGCATTGTGAAGGATGCGGAGCTTGTAAAAGGGCTTGCCCTACGAAAATTCTCTCGGGCGAGGGAAATGATTGTCTTTCCGCCATAACGCAAAGAAAGGGCGAACTTAGCGAGGAAGAAAAAGAGCTTATGAGAATACACAACACACTATGGGGTTGCGATATTTGTCAGAAGGTTTGCCCTCATAATAAAGAGCCAAAGCTTACACCTGTGGAGTTTTTCTATCGGGAAAGAATACCTCGTCTCACAAAAGAAATACTTGACGGTATGACCGACGTGCAGTTTGAAAAACGTGCTTTTGCCTGGCGAAAAAGAAAGACGGTTGAAAGAAATATAGAGATTTTATACGGCAAAAAGTAAACTGTTTTTGTCCGATACATAAAACAGAAAGGAGATAATATGCGTACAAAAAAGAAAAAGATAATTTCTCCTTTTGCCGTTTTTTCATTAGTAATATTTGTAATTATTGGCATAGTATACGCATTCAGTTGCTCCTCTTATGCTTTCGCGGATAAGGTTAACGGGGGAATGTCTCAGCATTTCAGAAGATTTATGGCATCTATCGGTGAGATTTTCCCGGTCTCTCTTTTTGAGCTTATTATCTACTGTATTCCCATTATTCTTTTCTTCGTGTTTTACAAAGCTGTAAAAGTTTTTAAAAGCGGAGAGGGCAGATTGCGGTTTATTATTAACTTCATAGCAGTAATTTTACTTATTTATTCAGGTCATCTTCTTGCTCTCGGTGTAGCTCATAATACCACTCCGATTTCAAAGAAAATGGAGCTTTCCGAAGTGGATGTTACAAGGGAAAACCTTATTGAAACCACTACCGCACTTCGTGACGAGGTAAACGCCTTGGCAAACCAAGTTCCCCGAGATGAAAATAATGTTTTTACCCACGGATATTCGTATTCGAAGCTTAGTAAGGAAATATCAGATTTGTATATTCCGTATGCAGAGCTTTACGGTCTTCCGAAGGGATATGACAGCACTGCAAAGGGAGTAATGGCAAGCGGAGCTATGTCATACCTTGGCATAACCGGTATTTATACCTACGTTACAGGAGAGGCGAATGTAAATACCGCCTATCCCGACTATGTAACCCTGTTTACTGCGGCACACGAAATGTCACATCAAAGAGGAATTTTGCGAGAGAATGAGGCGAATTTTGCAGCTTATATTTTACTTGCATCCTCTGATGATCCGTCTTTCAGATATGCTGCAGCACTTAACATTTATGAGTATTTTGCATCTGCTCTTTACAGAACCGACAAGGATGCATATTACGAAATGGTTGCAGATCTTTCGCCTCTTGCGAAGGCAGATATCAGACAGGCAAATGCCGTATACAAAAAATACGGAGATACAATTATTGAGGACATTTCCGATTGGATAAATGACTTTTATCTTGAGTCCAGCGGAAGCGAGGGAATTATAAGCTACAGCAGAGTTGTTGAGCTTGTATTGGCTTATCGCGAGGGCAAAAAGTAACAAATCAACCTCTCCCGAATAAGATATATTATCCTATATTCAGGGAGAGAATATGAAGACAATATATGTAAACGGAGGCAACCCATTAAATGGAGATATATATGTCAGCGGCTCGAAAAACGCAGCTCTGCCTATAATTTTCTCCTGTATTTTGACAAATGGGGTTTCCGAGATAGAAAATCTTCCGGACATCGGAGATGTTCGTGTGGCCCTTTCCTTACTCGATTCTTTCGGTGCTGTTATAAGCAAAAAAGGAAATATAACCTTTATTGATACAACAAATCTGACCTTTTCGGAACCTGATCAAAAAAGTGTCTGTGCAATCAGGGCATCAACTTATCTTATCGGTGCTTGTCTTTCTCGTTTCGGAAAATGTCCCTTAATGAAATTCGGCGGTTGCAATTTTTCTGCCCGTCCGATTGATATGCACATTGATGCCTGTGAAAAACTCGGTGCAAGAATTCAAGACGGTGTAATTTTGTGTGACCGTCTTGTCGGAAATGAAATTCGCTTTAATAAAGCATCTGTGGGTGCAACGGTAAATGCATTGTTACTTGCTGTCAGTGCCGAAGGAGAAACGGTTATTAAAGGATGTGCGGTTGAACCGCATATTGACGCATTGATTGATTTTCTCCTCTCCTGCGGTGCAGAGATTACCCGATGCGGAAGGGAACTTCGTGTGGTTGGAAAAAATCTTCACGGAGGCAGAACCAAAATAATCGGAGATATGATAGAAGCGGGAAGCTATCTTGCTCTTTCGGTTATGTGCGAAGGAAATGTACGTGTACTTAATGCTCCCGTCTCGGATATGTCTGCGGTTATCAAAGCTTTTTTGGATATGGGTGCAGAGCTACATATCGATGACTTCGGCGGCATTTCTGTTTTTTCCCGTGAACCCAAAAAGCTTTCGGTTACAGCTACACCGTATCCCGGATTTCCAACAGATCTTCAACCTATATTTGCACCATTAATGGCACATTTTTTAGGCGGAGAGATTAACGATACCGTTTGGGAAACTCGATTCGGGTATTTATCCCGGCTTTCGAATTTTGGTGTCATATCAGAAGTTGCCGAAAACTCTGCAACTGTTTATAAATCAAATATTCACAAAGGCGTTTTTGCATCTCCCGATCTTCGCGGAGGTTTTGCCGGACTTTTATGTGCATTATCTGCTGTGGGAAAGAGTGAAATTCATTCTGCCGAGATCATACTTCGCGGATATGAAAAATTAGAGGAAAAGCTTCGCACTGTGGGTGCGGACATTAAAATAACAAAAAACTATTAAAAGGATAAAAAATATGAAAAGAATTCTTACGGTGCAGGACATCTCCTGCGTGGGAAGATGCTCGCTTACGGTAGCACTTCCGATAATTTCTGCTGCAGGTGTTGAAGCAGGTGTTGTTCCTACTGCGGTGCTCTCAACACATACCGCCTTTCCTAAATTTACTTTCTGCGATCTTACAGATGAAATTGAAGGTATATCAAAAACATTTTCCGAGCTTGATATTGGCTTTGATGCGATTTACACAGGATACTTGGGCTCATTCCGTCAGCTTGGACTTGTATCAGAGCTTATTGATCGCCATAAGACCGAAAACTGCAAGGTGATTATTGATCCTGCTATGGCAGACAACGGAAAGCTATATAAGGGCTTTACTCCCGAATTTGCAAAGGCGATGGCAGGTCTTTGTTCAAAGGCAGACCTGGTTATTCCCAATCTTACAGAGGCCTGTTTTATGCTTGATATTCCTTATACCGAGGATTATGACGAGGCATATATTCGCGACATTTTGAAAAAGCTTACTGAGCTTGGTGCAAAATGTGCCGCCCTGACGGGAATATCTTTTGATCCCGCAAAGCTTGGCTCTTATGCCTATGATAGCGAAAGCGACAGCTATTTTTCATATTACAACGACAGATTACCCGTACAGTATCACGGAACAGGCGATATTTTTGCCTCTGCAACGGTAGGAGCATTAATGCGTGGACACAGTGTTGAAAGCTCGCTTTCTGTTGCGGTTGACTATACTCTTGAGTGTATAAAGCTTACCTTAAATGATGAAAACCGCCGTACATACGGTGTTAATTTTGAAGAGGCACTGCCTTATTATATCGAAAGACTTAAAAAATAAAAAATGCGGCATATGCCGCATTTTTTAATATCTGTGATTTCTGTGAGTGCTTTTTCTTTTTCCAAAGAATGCCGCAAGTCCTGCTACACCGAGATAACAGCCATAATTCATAAATGCTCCTCCGGATACCTTTCCGCTGCAGACAATAACGTTTATAAGCAACATAATAAGCACCACAAGCAAGGCGACAATACAGCTGAAGCGAATTTCGTTTTCCTTTACGGCTCGTGAGCAGAATACTCCCGAAATCGCAGCAGAAACAAGCATAGAGCAGAGCGAAAATACCCCCAGATTCTTGGTGGGATCATTAAGCGAATTGATAATCATAGCCGAAATTGCGGCACACAGCAATATAAGCAAAACCGAAACGGCAAAGCAAATCAAAAATATTCTTGCAATTCCGCCATCGCCGGCAACTCTTCTTTTTCCAAACATAAGAAAACCTCCGAATAAGTCTATACAAGCTTATTCGGAGATTTTTTCATTTATTACTTTTTCTTGGAGAAGAGTTTCTTTTTCTTGGGCTGCTCTTCTTCTGCCGCCTTTTCCTCAGCTACCTCTTCCTTGGGCTCTGCAGCAGCAGCGGTAATGTCAGCAATTCTAACGTCTACGCTTCTGATAGCTGCCTTAAGAAATCTGATGTGAGTCTTTTCCTTGGTGGTCTCAAGAACGAATGTCTCTTCCTTAATGGAAACAACCTTACCGATAATACCGCCGATAGTGGTTACCTCGTCGCCAACCTGAAGGGAATCACGAAGGTCCTGTGCTTCCTTATCTCTCTTTTTCTGAGAACGGGAAGAGAACCACCACATAGCAACAAGCATAATGAGCATAATGATCATAGGCATGCTCAAAAGACCTGCACCACCGGTGGGAGTTGTCTGAGATGTACCGGCATCGCCTGCACCGTCAAGAAGAAATGTTAAAAAGTTCATTGGAATATCTCCTGTTTTTTTATTTTACTGATAAATAATTTTACTATATAATTGTGAATAAATCAAGAGTAAATTGCATTTTTTCAACATAAAAGATGAAATTGCCTTTATTTTAGGATTTATTCTTCATTTCCGCCCTCTGCGGAAGCAGCTTTTGTGCTCACCCGGGGAGCTTTTCCCATTGTGCGATTTTTCTCGGCTGCATTAACGATTGAACGAACAACTCGTGCAGGCGAAATCCACCAGTCGCGGCACCATACTCGCATAATCTTCCAACCGCGTCCTTCAAGGAACTTGGGCTTATAAACGTCACGTTCCATAGCGGAAGAGGAGGCAGCAAAAGCATCCTTGTCAAGCTCGACACCGATAAGATACTTATCTGTCGAGTCATCATATACTGCAAGAGAGATGCGGCTGTTCTTGTTGCCCAGACCGATATCAACCTTGTATCCAAGCTTCTCAATTCTTTCCTTCATCTGTTCCTCAATGCTGGGGACAGAGGTGAGAATATGATTATCATTACCGCTGTCGGCGGGAGAAAGAGCATTCAGGATGGTTCTTGCACTTGCATTGTCACCCTCTGCTACGTATCTTACGTAGGCAAGATAGTCACGAAGCAGTTTAGGACCTTGGTTCTTGGAGGTGTCAACCTTAAGATCCTCGGGTTCGATACTGGTTACAACGATAATCTTGGTTTTCGCTCTTGTTATCGCAACATTAAGACGGTTTTCGCCGCCCTCTGTGGAAAGCGAACCGAAGTTTGTATAAACTCGTCCAAGCTCGTTGGGAGCATATCCGATAGAGAAGATAATAATATCTCTTTCGTCACCCTGTACGTTTTCAAGATTTTTGATGAACAGACCGGTGTCCTCGCCGTCGTCCATTCTTGTCTTTTCCTTGGCGATCTCCACGCGGAACTTAGCATCCCTCTGTGCCTCTTTATCAATGGCATCGGCAATGCAGGTCTGCTGATCGCTGTTGAAGGTGATAATACCTATGCTCTCATTGTTGGTTCTTGTGGCGAAGATGTTCTTGATGATGTCAACAACTCTCTGTGCCTCGGCTTGATTTTTTCTGTCAATCCAACGTCCGTCAACCTTGTGCCTTTCCATAGGCCTTGTTTTCTTGCCGGTGTAGATGTTGGGGGCAACCTGAAGACCGCCTGAATAGAAGGCACAGTTTGAGAAGTCGATAAGCTCTTGGTGACGGCTTCTGTAATGGTAGGTAAGGTTTGCACTGTTGTATCTTGCAACCGCAAGGTCAAGCAAACTCTCAACCTCAAGTGCCGCCTGTACAGAAGGATCGTCAAAGCTTTCTATATCCGCACCCAGATAACGCTTCATAAACGTAGCAGAAGGACGAAGCTGTTTTGCATCACCCGCTACAACGATATTTTTACCTCGGTAAATGGTAGGAATAGTGCTTTCAATAAATACCTGCGATGCCTCGTCAAAAATTACAATGTCGAACAGATTCTTTTCAAGGGGGAGCAGGGAAGAAACGTTTTCGGGGGATAAAAGCCAGCAGGGGAACAGCGAGAAGATAAAGTTGCCGTAAACCTCCATTGCCTTTCTGATGGGCCAGTGCTTTTTATCCTTGGAAATCTGATACAGATAATCCTTTGCGTTTTCCGCATTGGTGTAAAGCTCGTGATACTCCTGGTTTGCAATTCCCTGACAGATCTTTTGGGAAACGGCAAGTTGTGCCTCTTTAAGCTTGTAAATTCTCGCCGAGATGTTGGGATAATCCACAACCTTAGCAAGCTCGTCTTTAAGCTTGTCCTCGTATACGATAAGCTCGTGATACATACGGATTACGGGAAAATCATCAATAATCTCCACATAATTTGCGTAATTTCTGCTGGATTCATATGCAAAGTTCAGAATATCAAGCATATTCTTGTCAAGTGTGCTGAGCAGCATACTTACATCACGCTGGGCAATGTAGTTGTCGAGTGCCTCGTGAACAAGCTTAATATATGCGGTATTTCCTCTCAGAATATTATCAATAACCGAGATGTAACCGTCTTTTGTCATAACCTTGTGAAGACAGTCGTACTCTTTTACAAAGTCTGCGATTGCAATAAGAGTTTCCTGCATCTTTTTCTCGATAACCTTGGATTTTGCACCGCGGAAGAGGGGATTTGGGTTTTCCAATTTGCTTTCCATTTTCGCAAGTGCGTGGATAGAGGCAGGATTATCAAGCATTGCATAGTGAGCAAGAACCTGTCTTGTATAAGGATATTTTGTAATATTAAAGAAGCCCTTACGCGACTTCTGAATATCAGAAAGCTTTCCCTTAACCTCTGCAATTGCGGGGATTTCAATATCCGGACGCATACAGTCGATTATAGGATTCTTTTCCTTTGCCTGTACAAAGGAGTAATAGGTTTCAATAACGTTATTCGCCTTTATGGTGAACATCGCATCGGAAAGCTCCTTGTAATTAAGAGCCATAACGTTTTTGCTTTCCACCATACGAAGATATGCTGCATATTCGCTTGAATTTTTCTGCAACATATAAGAGGAGGAGTACATCTCAGACAGCGACAGGCCGAAGGGACGCTTGTCGTTGAGAAGGTGATAGATGTCGTTAAGCAGCTTCTCCTCGCCGTCAATCCGCTTTTGCAGGTCGTTGTATTCATCAATAAGCGACTGAAGATTTACCTGATGATCGCTGTCGGCTCTCTTGTGAAGCTCGTAAACTCTCTCGTAAAAGGCACGTTTTTCCTTCGACTCATCGTTGATATACATCGCCTTTTCGTTAAGGTTTCCAAGACGGGAATAAACTACGTCAAGAGCCGCCTTCTTCTGCGAAACAACAAGCACACGCTTCTTTTTACAAAGTGCGTCGGTAATAACGTTAACTATTGTCTGTGACTTACCTGTGCCGGGAGGACCGTAGATAACCATATTACCCATCTGGTCAACCTTTTTAACAACCTCGGACTGAGCGAAGTCAAGCATTTTTACAATATAACTTGCCTTGGGAGCTGTTCTCTTTGCACGCAATTGCTTTTTGGGCTTTTTCAGCAGCACGAATTTCTTCTTATGGAATTTGCCTCCTGTGCGTAAAAGCTCGTCTATTGCATCATTGGTAAGCTTTTTCTTTTCAAGCACACAATAGTCGCCATATACCGAGTTGGATATGGGGAAACGACCGAGAACCGCCGCATATCTTACCGAAAGTTCTCCCTTAGAAGCATCCGGCTCTTTAAATCTGGCATAATTATATATATACTTTGATGCCTTGCAGTCAATACGTATTCTGGCATTTCCGAGATGCTTGATTACTGAAAGCAGACTTCTGAAGGAAGAAAGGTCGTCAAACTCGGTTTCAAGATCATCAATATTTATCTTCTTTGACTGAGCATAAGCAAGTATAAGGGCCTTGTTTATCTGAATCTTTTCAGCACCGTTAAAGCGAATGTCAACAGTCTCCTCGTCAAGAATCTCTATCTTGACAGGGAAGAGCATGAGGGGGGCCTTGATAAGAGTTTTTACAGGGCCTTGCTGTATAGCTCCGAACACGAAAGGATAACCGATATACAGCTCATATTTACCTGTTTCTCTCTCGATTTCTTCAACCTCTCGTTTAAGCTCCTTAATTTTTGTAACCTCTGCTTCAAGCAGCTTTGTCTGATCGGCTGTAATTTTTCTCTTGCGTTTTCTCTGTGCCTTTTCATATTCCTCGGCAGTGTCAACCGACTCGGCTGCTACCTCGGGTTCTTCAACCATGCCAATGTTTCCCACAATCTCGTGGGTTTCCTCGCGACGTATGAGCGAAAGTGGCTCTTTTCCTGCGGACCAGAGGAATTTTACAAGCTCGTTTACTTTATCTTCTCGTCCCTCGAAAATTTTACCTATGTCATACGCACTTTTTCTAACTATATTCTTTAAATACAAACACTTATTTTTTCCGCCGATTTCAATCAGACGTTCTTTGTAATAAGTGTATATACTCTTACCCATTAAGTAATCCTACCTTTCCGTCAGATTTCAGGGAAACATAAAATCGAGGTGAGCATACTCTCACATCCTCTAAAACCGGACCTACGATATTTTTACAGATTTTTACAATTAAAATTATATCATATATATTTTAAAAAATCAACAGATAAATGATTTTAAATACACAAAAATTAAAAAATATTTTAACATTAATTTACAATTAAGTGTTCTTTTTTTATAAAGTACAAAAAAACATCTTTAAAGGAGGCAATATGTCAGATAACATTGTTGACAGATTGTTAGAGCAACTAAACGCAATTGATATTTTTAAAGATAGCTCATCATCACCCGATTTAAGTTTATCAATGACCAAAATCCAAAATTTGCTCAAAAGAACAGAGCATATATTATTTCCCGACATTTTTCCCCATCCGGTTATAAAATGCATACCGATTCGCGTCTGTTTGAATGAATTTTTGTTCCTTCTTGAAAAAACACTCTCAAATATTATTAGCCCGAATGAAAACGGACAAAATTCTAAAGAGCTTTCAATTCAAATTTCAGAGTCACTTCCCGATGTGAAAAAACTGCTTATCAAGGATGCCTTTGCCATTTACGAGGGCGATCCTGCCGCCACCTCGGTTACAGAGGTTATGATGGCATATCCCGGTTTTCTCGCGGTGATGATATATCGCATAGCACATTTGTTTTATATTAATAAAATACCGTATATTCCCAGAATGATGACCGAGCACGCTCACGAGAGAACCGGAATTGATATTCATCCCGGGGCTACAATAGGCGAAAGCTTTTGCATTGATCACGGTACGGGAATTGTTATCGGCGAAACTGCAAGGATAGGGAACAGGGTGAAGATTTATCAGGGAGTTACAATAGGTGCAAAAAGCTTTGAGTCCGACCGAGACGGCAAAATAATAAGGGGCAAAAAGCGTCATCCCGATATAGGTGATGACTGCATTATTTACGCAGGTGCAACTATTCTCGGTGGAGATACTGCTATTGGAAATGGCAGTATTATA
Organism: Eubacteriales bacterium; assembly: GCA_045538685.1. Classification (GTDB taxonomy): domain Bacteria; phylum Bacillota; class Clostridia; order Oscillospirales; family CAG-272; genus UBA1740. The sequence continues at coordinate 30,279 of JAZSRX010000065.1, forward strand.
GGCGGAAATGTTTGGCTGACCCACTCAGTTTCTGAAGGAGGCAGGGTTTATTATAAAGAAAAATGACGGAGAAAATCTCCGTCATTTTTTGTCAGGTTTATTTATTTTTATTTATTGCGTTTTCAACGGCATCTACAAGCTGATTGTGCTCCAAGTCGCCGTCATAAGTAAATGTAATAATACCGTCAGCATCGATCACAACCGTTCTTGGCCAGCTATCCGATCCGCCAAGCAAGGTGAAATATTTGTCAACGGTGGATGTGTGGGGCTGGTCGTAAGCAAAAATAATGTTGGAATCTGAATAATCTTTATTAACAAAGCCGGGTGCGGTATTACTTAATGAAACAGTATGAACGGCAATAATAACAACGTCATCGGCATAGTCATTTGCAACCTGATTGAAGTGTGGCAGCTCCAGAACGCAAGAGCCGCACCAGGTTCCCCAGAAGTTAACCACAACCGTCTTACCCTTAAAGTCGGCAATGTTAATTATTCCGTCACGGTTAATCGCCTCAAGATCGAGTGTGGGACACTTTTCACCAACGTTATATCCGACCTTGATACCATCATTTCCGTTATCGTTGCCTTCGTCTTCGCCGTTACCGCCGTCAACACTACCGCCTATGTTATTGTTACCTTCGTTAATAAGGTCATCGGTTCCGTCATCATAGTAGAAATTAAAGTAAACAAGCGATCCGATAAGAATTATCGAAAGCACCGCAGCGGTGATTCTGGTAATAAGCTTAACTCTGCTATCGCGTTTCTTTTCAATAACTTCCTTTTCTTCCTCTGTTTTAGCGGAATTAAGCTCGTTTTCGGGAAGAATGATCTTTGCACCCTTCCAGCTTATCGCCTTGGTGGGACAGGAGGAGATACATTCACCGCAGTTTATACATTCTATATCGCCAACGTGGTGAATATCCATTTTACATACCGAAATACACTTTCCGCAGTTTATGCACTTGTTCTTTTCAAGCTTGATGCCGAACAGCGAAAGCTTGTTAAACAGACCGTAAAGTGCACCGAGGGGGCAGAGGAAACGGCAGAAAATTCTGTAAATGAATATTGCACCTACAATAATGCTGACCGCAAGAATAAACTTCCAGGTAAACAGCGGACCAAGCATACCAAACTTGCTTTCATTAGCAGGATTGATAAGCAATCCAATAGCACCGCCAACCGTTCCCGCGGGGCAAATATACTTGCAGAACGCAGGGAGAGGGAAGTCTCTCAGCATATAAATAAGCGGAAGAATTACCACAAACAGAGCAACTATAACATACTTAAAGAACGAGAGCACTCTGGTAAAGCGGTTTTTCTTAAGCTTGGGTGTATTAATCTTATGTAACAGGTCCTGGAAAAGACCGAAGGGACAAAGCCAACCGCAAATCCATCTGCCGAATATCATACCGTAAAGCATAATAATACCCAGCATATAATAGGGGGCGGTTTTGTTTGATGATGCAAAGGAATTCTGAAGAGCACCGAGAGGACAGCTTGTCACCGCACCGGGACAGGAATAACAGTTAAGTCCGGGGGTGCAAACATTCTTCGTCAATCCCTTAAAAATATCGCCTGTAATGTAGCCCTTTAAGTAGGAGTTAAAGAGCAGTGCAGAGTAAAGCTGTATCAGCCGTCTCTTTGTGGGGCCGTGATTTACCCAAAAATTCTTGATTTTCAAAAACAACTCTTTCATATCAGCCAAGTCCTATGCATTCCGTACAAATTTTAACCGCTTTTTGCAAAACGTCGCTCATTCCGCCGTTAAAGATTCCTACAATCACAAGCACGACGGAAACGGTAATAATAAGGCATTTTGACATAAGCACAAAGTCAATGTTGTTTTCCTTCTTTTTGGGAAGGGGCTTTGCCTTGGTCGCACCGTTTTTCTTGATATATTCCTTCATAAGATTAAGCTCTCTGTAAGCACTGCTCTCAGCAAGGTACACACGGGGAACGTGTATACCGAGAGCAATTGCAGAAAGGGGCAGTGCAACCGTCAAAGCGGCCACTACATCTGCGTTAAGTGTTGTTACAGTGAACTCTGATACGAATAGCATATACACCAAAACCAAAACAAAAACCACGGCAGAAAAGGAAAATGCAATATATTTGAATGTTTCTCGGCTCTTTCTTTCTGTCATAATTGCACTTTGGGTCTTTTCATCAAATGAGGAAATATCGTATCTTTGGCTGAAGCTTTCAAGAAGCTCAATATTGGTTCTTCGCGTTTTTTCGTCGGTCACCTCACCGCTTAAAGTCCTTACAACCAAGCTGCCGATAATCAGCACAATTGTTATGGAGGAGGGGACTGCCAGAATTCTTAAATATTTGCCAACCGAAAAGCGAGAGTAGGGATTATCTCCGCCTGTAAAATACAGATGAGCACAGCAAACGATAAACATAATTCCAAGCAGTATTACGAATACGGTGGTGATGATGGCAAGCATTTTATTGCTTTGGGAGTTTGTCATAACAAATCACCTTTCAATCAAAATGTTAGAGAAAATTAATCTCTGTCTGCAACTTCGTTCTGGCCGCAGCACTTTTTATATTTCTTTCCGCTGCCGCAGGGGCAGGGATCATTTCTGCCGACCTTAACGGTTTTTACAACGGGTTTTCTTACGATGGATTTTCCGCCGCCGAATCCTTCGGATGTGGGCTTTGCAACCTGAACTCTCTCGGTGGCCTGAACCCTGGGAACAACAGAAAGTATCTGTCTTACGGTATCTTCCTTAATATCGTCAACCATCTGGTCGAAGATGTCTGCACCTTCAATACGGAATATTGCAACAGGATCCTTCTGAGCATAGGAGTTAAGTCCAACATATTCCTTAAGCTCATCCATAGTCTCAAGGTGATCCATCCACTTTTTATCTACATTCTGAAGAAGAATAACCTTTTCAACCTCACGCATAGCATCGGGCTTCATACCGGGCATACCTGCAAAGAGGGCATCTTTGGATTGATATATTTCAAGGGCACGCTGAACAAGCTCTTCTCTCCACTCATCCTTATCAATGCTTTTAAGCTCTTCGTCGGTGTAAACAAAGTTGTTTTTGTCGGTAATCAGACCGAGATAATGGTTTTTAAATTCGTCGAATTTCCAGTCCTCGGGAGAGTCAACACCAAAGCAGAAGTTAAATGTATCTTCTACCGACTGTCTGATCATAGAAACGATCTTTTCCTGAATGTTGTCATTCATAAGAACCTCAGAACGCTGATCGTAAATAACGTTTCTCTGCTGGTTCATAACGTCGTCGTAGGTAAGAACGTTCTTTCTTCTCTCGAAGTTGTTGTCCTCTATTCTCTTCTGTGCGGTCTCAATAGAGCCGGAAAGAATTTTTGCATCAATTGGAGTATCCTCAGGAAGACCGAGTCTTTCGCAAAGAGCTCCGATTCTGTCAGAACCGAACAGTCTCATAAGATCGTCTTCAAGAGAAATAAAGAATCTTGATTCACCGGGGTCTCCCTGACGTCCGCTTCGTCCGCGAAGCTGGTTGTCGATACGCCTGGACTCGTGTCTTTCTGTACCGAGAATGAACAAACCGCCTGCTTCACGCACCTTTTTTGCCTCGGGCTCGATGGCTGTACGGTGCTTTGTATAAAGCTCGCGATACATTGATCTTGCCTCGTTAACCTGCTCGTCTTCGGAAGGAGCAGAGCTTGTAGCCATAGCTATAAGACCTTCTTCAATGCCCGCCTTACGCATATCGTTTTTAGCCATATACTCGGGGTTACCGCCAAGCATAATGTCGGTACCTCTACCAGCCATGTTGGTGGAAATGGTAACACTGCCAAAACGGCCTGCCTGAGCAACAATCTCGGCCTCTTTTTCGTGATGCTTTGCATTAAGAACTGTATGGGGAATACCCGCTTTTTTAAGAACGGCGGAAAGCTCCTCAGACTTGTCAATCGAAACAGTACCCACAAGAACCGGCTGTCCTTTTTCGCGACACTGACGAATCTGGTCTATAACGGCATTGATTTTGCCGCGATATGTGCGGTAAACAGCATCATTCTGGTCGATTCTTATCATCGGCTTATTTGTGGGAACTTCTACTACGTCAAGTGCGTAAATAGTCTTGAACTCGTCTTCCTCGGTAAGAGCCGTACCTGTCATACCCGACAGCTTTCTGTACATACGGAAGTAGTTCTGGAAGGTAATTGTAGCAATTGTTCTGCTTTCACGCTGAACGTCAACGCCTTCCTTTGCCTCGATGGCCTGATGCAGACCGTCGTTGTATCTTCTTCCGGGCATAAGACGTCCTGTAAAGGTATCAACAATAAGAACATTGCCGTCTTTTACTATATAGTCCACCTCGTTTTTCATAACACCGTGTGCCTTGATGGCAACGTTAACGTGGTGGTAAATGCTTGTGTTTTCGGGATCGGAAAGGTTTTCGATGTTAAAGAATTTTTCTGCCTTTGCAATACCGTGCTGGGTAAGAACTGCGGTACGTGCCTTCTCGTCTACGATATAGTCCTCATCGTAAACGTCAAGATCCTGCTTGGTATCAACCTCTTTGATAACGTGGCGGCTCATAGTTCTTACAAGTCTGTCGGCCATACCGTAAAGCTCGGTGGATTTTGAGCCCTGACCGGAGATAATAAGAGGAGTTCTCGCCTCGTCAATAAGGATAGAGTCAACCTCGTCAATTATTGCAAAGTTGTGGCCTCGCTGAACCATTCTTTCCTTGTAAACAACCATGTTGTCGCGAAGATAGTCGAAGCCAAGCTCGTTGTTTGTACAGTAGGTAATATCGGCAGCATATGCCTCTCTCTTTTCGTTGCCCTTCTGACCGTGAACAATAAGACCGGTTTTAAGCCCGAGGAAGCCGTATACACGGCCCATCTCATCGCTGTCACGCTTTGCTAGATAGTCGTTTACGGTAACGATATGAACGCCCTTACCGGTAAGTGCATTCAGATATGCGGGAAGGGTAGCAACAAGGGTTTTACCTTCACCTGTTTTCATCTCTGCGATTCGTCCCTGATGAAGAAGAATTCCGCCTATGATCTGTACGCGGAAGGGACGCTTACCAAGCACTCTGTCATCTGCCTCTCTGACAAGGGCAAATGCCTCGGGAAGAATATCGTCAAGAGTTTTGCCGCTTGCAAGATCATTTTTAAGTTTATCTGTGTATGCTCTCATTTCTGCATCGGTCATTGCCTTGAACTTATCGGCAAGAGCTTCTGTTGCATCAACAAGAGGAATTATTCTCTGTATCTGCTTTTCGCTGTAGCTTTTAAACAATGATTTGAAAAGTCCCATTATTAATTCCTTTCGCATGGGTAAATATTTAACCAATTTATTATATCATAAATAATTCAAAAAATAAAGTCCTATTTGTAAAATATTTTTTTTGCTTTTATTTTTATCCTTCTGTGTATGTTTCTATTGCTTTTTTCGGGGCGGTATGTTAGAATAGTATCATCAAAAAAACAGAGGAAAATAATGATAAACATAGTTCTTTATTCACCTGAAATACCGCAAAATACAGGCAATATTTCACGCACCTGTGCGGTAACGGGAGCAAAGCTTCATATAATCAAGCCAATCGGATTTGAAATTTCCGATCGCACCTTGAAACGTGCCGGACTTGATTACTGGGACAAGCTTGATGTAACATATTATGAAAATTACGATGAATTTCTTAGCAAAAACCCTAATGCCGAGCTTTATTACTTTTCAGCACACGGTAAAAACTCCTATGCTGAAATAGAATATCCCGAGAATGTCTTTCTCATTTTCGGCAGAGAATCGGTGGGGCTGCCCAAAGAGCTTGTAGAGGCAAATATCGACAGAAGTGTTCGTATTCCTATGCGTAAAACTCTCAGATGTCTTAATCTTTCAAACTCGGTTGCCATCGCCGTCTACGAGGTTATTCGTCAGTCGGGCTTTGCGGGCCTTGAATAAGGAGGATAAAATGAAAAAAGAAAATACGACGAATAAAATCTATAGCATAGCTATAGGCATATTCTTTTTTGCCTATGCCATCGGCTTCGGAATTCTCACGTCGGTAACCCTCTTCTCGGGATTCTTCAGTCTTCCCGAGATGCTTCTCGGCGTGGCGGGAATTGTTGTCAGCTATTATCTTGCTATAATAATTCACGAGGGCGGCCACCTTGTCTTCGGTCTGATTGCGGGCTACGGCTTCTCCTCCTTCCGTATATTCAGTCTTATGTGGGCTCGGCAGGACGGACGCATCAGGCTTCGCCGCTTCTCCCTTGCAGGCACCGGCGGTCAATGTCTTATGATCCCGCCCGAGTCTGATGAGAGCAGTGCACAGACCTTGATTTACAACTTCGGCGGCGTAATTGCCAACGTTATCCTGGCAGCTATCCTCGCCTTGCTTTACTACCTTACGCTTAATAACGTTCTCGTCGCACTTATCTTTCTTCTCGGTGCAGCGGTTTCCTTCTTCGTTGCTATTACAAACGGCATTCCCTTTAATGCGGGCGGTATTGCCAACGACGGTATGAACGCCATCCAGCTTATGAACAACCCCGACGCCAGGGGCGCCTTACGAAAGCAGCTGCTTATGAATGCCGCACAGCTCGGTGGCACTCTCACCGCAGATATGCCGGACGAATGGTTTACTCTTCCCGATGGGGCGGATATGCAGAATCTTCATTGCTCATCAATTGCCGTCTTCGCCGCAGGAAGACATCTCGACAGGCTTGACACCATCACCGCAGAGGAGGAGATTAAAAGGGTTCTTGACTCGGGCTACAACATCATCGGCCTGCACAGAAGCTTGCTCACCTGCGACCTTATCACCTGCCGTCTTATTAATGGGGACAGCCCCGACCTGTCGGCATATCTCACCCCCGAGCTTGATAGGTTTATGAAAACAATGCGGACTTATCCCTCGGTTATCCGTACGCAGTACGCCATCGCCCTTCTTGTAAGAAATGATGAGAAATCCGCCGAGAAAATTCTCCTTGATTTTGATAAGACTGCGAAAAAGCACCCTTATCCCTGTAATATTGAGGTAGAGCGTGGTATAATCGAAAAAATACTCAAAAAACATAAAAACAAAGCATAATTCGGGGCAGAAACAAAAAATGAAATATAACAACATACATAAGGCAACCTTTCTCTCCCGTCCGAACCGCTTTATTGCCAACTGTCTTCTCGACGGTGTGGAGGTGGTCTGTCACGTGAAGAATACCGGTCGTTGCCGCGAGCTTCTCCTGTCGGGTGCAACCATCTATCTTGACGAGCCGATAGGCAAGGATAGAAAGACAAAATATGATCTTGTTGCTGTTGAAAAACTTTGTCCTGACGAAAGAAAGATTCTTATCAATATGGACTCGGGAGCACCAAATGAAGCGGTAGCAGAGTTCCTTAAAAACGGCACTCTTTTTCCCGATGCCACATTGATTCGACGCGAGGTTACAAAGGGAAATTCCCGATTTGATTTTTGCATAGAGCAGGGGGATAAAATCACATATTTAGAGGTGAAGGGTGTTACTCTTGAAAATGATCGAGTTGCCTACTTTCCCGATGCTCCGACAGAGCGTGGAGTAAAGCATATCGAAGAGCTTATCGAGCTGAAAAAGCATGGCTACGGTGCGGCAATTCTGTTTGTAATTCAAATGAAAGGAATTACCGAATTTCGCCCGAATGATATAACTCACAAAACCTTTGGTGACGCTCTTCGTAAAGCAAAAAATGAAGGTGTTTCCGTCTATGCTTTCGATTGCATCGTAACCCCCGATACTATGACTGTTGATCAACCTGTTGAGGTGAAATTATGATTAAAATTATGTTCGTTTGCCACGGGAATATCTGTCGTAGCCCTATGGCAGAATTTGTCTTTTTAGATATGATAAAAAAACGCGGTCTTGCAGGAAAATTTACCGCAGAGTCAAGTGCTACCAGCACCGAGGAAATAGGCAACGATATCCACTACGGCACAAAACATATCTTGGATAAATACGGTGTTCGTTACACTCGTCGCGAGGCAGTTCGGCTTTCCCGTTCCGATTATGGCAAATACGATCTTTTTGTTGGTATGGACTCTGCTAATATCCGTAATATGCATCGCATTTTCGGCTCTGATCCCGACGGCAAAATTAACAGACTTCTTGATTTCACAAATCGCCCCGGTGACGTTGCAGACCCCTGGTACACAGGTAATTTTGAAGCAACCTATCGCGATGTATGCGAAGGATGCGAAGCTCTGATTGATTATCTTCTTGAAAACAAATAAAAAAAGCCCCGTACTTTTCGGTACGGGGCATATCTTTTATTAAAGGTTGTAGTATCTGTCAAATTCTGCAGGGTGGGGAATCTTGGAAAGCTCCGCACACTCGGCTCTCTTTGTCTTGATAAAGTTCCCCAGAAGCTCTTCGGGGAATACACCGCCTGCGGTGAGGTAATCGTGATCTTCTTCAAGTGCATCAAGAGCGGCATCAAGAGAAGTGGGCAGACCTTTGAGCTTTGCCTTTTCCTCTTCGGGAAGGTGGAACAGGTTAAAGTCATAGGGACCCCAGCCCTCTTTGTGAGGATCAATTTTGTTCTTAACACCGTCAAGACCTGCCATAAGAATAGCTGCATAGCAGAAATAGGGGTTGCAGGTTGCGTCGGGGTTACGAAGCTCAAATCTACGCTTGTCGGGGCTCTTTGCATATGCGGGAATTCTGATAACCGCAGATCTGTTAGAGGTAGCATAACCAACGGTTACAGGTGCCTCAAAGCCGGGAACCAGACGCTTGAAGGAGTTGGTAGAAGGATTGGTAAGAGCACAAAGAGATGCAATGTGCTTAAGCAAACCGCCCATAAAGTAGTGTGCGGTCTCGGAAAGATGAGCATAGCCGTTGTCATCGGAGAATACGGGCTCGCCATTCTTAAAGAGAAGCATATGAACGTGCATACCGCTTCCTGCCTCGCCGTAAATGGGCTTGGGCATAAAGGTTGCACTCTTGCCATATTTAAGTGCTGTGTTGTGAATAATGTACTTAATCATCATTGTGGCGTCAGCCATATGAACAACCTCGCCAAGCTGGGGCTCGATCTCAAACTGACCGCTTGCCGCAACCTCGGGGTGATGATAGTTTATCTCAATGCCTGCGTCAAGCATATGAAGGCACATCTCGCTTCTGCACTCGTAGGAAATATCGAAGGGCTTTGCAATGTGATAATTCTTCTGCTTGGGAACGATAACACCCTTGCCCTCAATTCCGCTGTTCCAGTAGGACTGCTTTGCATCGAGAGAAACACCGATAGAGTTGCCCTGAACCTCCCATCCAATGTCGTCAAAGAGGTAGAACTCAAACTCGGGCAAAATCTTCATCTCGTCTGCCACGCCGCTCTCCTTCATATAGTCAACAGCCGCGCGCATAATGTTTCTGGGATACTGGGGCAGGGGACGGTTTTTGGGATAATCAATGATCATCGCATTACCCGTCATAGACAGGGTGGGAATGTCGCAGAAGGGATCAACAAGAGCTGTGTCGGGGTCGGGAATAAAAACCATGTCGCTCTTCTCAACAACCGCATAGCCGTAGTTTGATGCGTCAAAGCCGATACCGTAGGTCATAACATCCTCGGAGAAGTTGTCCGCAGGAATAGTTACGTGACGGTACTGGCCGTTAATATCAACCATTTTAAAGTCAACCATCTTGATGCCCTTTTCTTTAATAAGAGCCAAGATGTCCTGAACACTTTTTGCCATAATTTTTCTCGCTTTCTATAAATTAACTGTGTTTTTATCCATAACTATTTTATTATAGCATAAATAAAAACAATTTGCAAGAGGCAAAAAACAAATCCCGATCACCTACAAAGTGCAAAGTTCAAAATTCAAAATAAGCCTCGCCTTTTAGGTAGCGAAGCGGCAGAACGGTAGTGAATTGCGTTAATAACGCAAGAGCCGTTCTGTGCCCGAGCCGCAGCGAGAAGGTGTCACCAAAGGTGACGGAGAGGTATTCGTAGGCAT
>JAZSRX010000036.1:0-56787 GCA_045538685.1 Eubacteriales bacterium
GACGTAAAAACCGCACCCCGAGGGGTGCGGTCTTTGTTTATGAACTAAACCAATTTAATTTACTATTAAGCAACAACGCCATTGAATACGATTGTATCGATCATGCAACGGTAGGTTACAGTAGTAAGAGTAATGGTCTTGGTTGTAGTAGTATCAATAGTAATAGCAGTATAATCACCGTTGTTAGAAGCGGTGGTTACATTGTACTGAACACCGTTAACCGTAATATTGGTAGAAGTTGCTGCCTTATAGCCGGCAACGTAGATAACAACCTCAGTTACATCCTCACCAACGGTGAAGCTGAAAGTACCGGTAAGCTTAGAAGTACCAAGCTTGATGCAGGAGTTACCCTTTGCATCATATGCAGGACCGTAAACCTTGCTCATGCCGGAGAGTGCAAGAGTCTGGCTACCAGCGGTGTAGGACTTGGAAGTTCCAAGATCGTTACCGTCAACGTGAGCTGCGGAACCGTTAGCACCGAAATCAAATCTTGCAAGCTCGCCAATAACAGGAGCATCGCCGCCAATAGTAAGACCGCAGTTGTCACATACACCGTTATCGGTGGTGTGGCCAAGAGCTGCTACCTCAGAATCGATGTAAGAATCCTTACAGATAGAGCAGGTGTGAGTAGTGAAACCAGCTGCTACACAGGTAGGATCGGTTACAACCGCAACGTAGTCGTGCTCGTGAGCAACAACCTCGTCAAGCTCTGCGTTCTTCATCTGATAAGTAGTGTTATATGCACCAAGAGGACCATAAACAGTTACTTCGTCACCCTCAACGGGCTTGTAGTTCATTGCGTCGTAACGAGTGCCATCCATATAAAGACCGTAGATGCAAAGCTCGTTGCCATCTGCATCCTTAATGTAGAAGTTACCATACTGGGTGTTGTAAAGGTTAGTTACAATACCGGTGATGTAGTACTTCTGAGTAGTGTAGGTGTTGTGTGACTGCATCTTTGCAATTACAAGTGCCTGAGCAACGGTAAGAGTTGCACCATCCTCGGGAAGCATCTTAGTGGAGCAAACGTCGCACTTGAAGTCGCCGCCCTCGTCAACGTGACCGCCGAGAGAAGGAAGAACTACTGAAAGAACGTTGGTGTTACGAGTGCAATCTGCATCAAGCCATGCCTGACCGCATGCTTCGCAGAGCCAGTACTCAATGTTACCATCTGCGGTACAAGTAGCATCCTTAGCTGCAAAGTGAGTAGCAGGAGCATGTGCCATAGGAACAACAACATTCATCTGGTTGGTCTGCTGAGTAAGAGCTTCGTCTGCCCAAGCATAACCGCAAATCTCACAGTACCAGTACTCAATGTTACCATTCTCGTAGCAGGTAGCTGCAACTGCGTCTACGTGTACGATAGTGTGATCTGCATCGGGATTGGTGATCTCGCCGCACTTCTCACAAACCTTGTCACAAGCATAGAAGTAGGAGTGCTCGCAAACCTCGGGAGCATAGTTGGGATCCTCTAAGTAGCAGTTCTCACATACGCCATCAACGAAGCTGTGAGGAAGGGGCTCGCCAAAGGACTGCCAACAAATGCTACATGTTGCAGCCTCGAAACAGGTTGCGGGGAAGAGATCGTGCTCAACGGTGTACTCTACACCACACTCCATACAAGTGGTGGTATCACCACAGGTTGCATACCAGTTGTAGTGACCCTGAGCCTCGATAACCTCGTTCTCTTCGTAACCACAAACGGTACATACAACGTGGTACTTACCGTCCTCGGTACAAGTAGCGTCTACGGACTGAGAGTAATCAAGCTCGTGGTATGCCCAGATGGTCTCCTCTTCGGTTGCACCACAAACGGTACAGGTGAGAACCTTAATGCCGTTGGTTTCAGTAGAGCAATCGGGCTGCTGAGTAATTACGCCCTCGTTCCACTCGTGAGGAACGTAACCAACCTCTGCGCCACATACTGTACATTCAGCGGGGTCGGAACAGGTGGGATTTTCGGAGTTAGGAATATGATCTGCATATTCGCCGGTGGTAGCACCGCAATTAGCACAAGTGGAGAGAGTCTGACATGTTGCCTCGGACCACTCGTGTGCACAAGCTACGAAAGCGATGGTAACAACAGTTTCGCCACCCTCATTCCAGGTACCAAGACCAACTCTATAGGTCTTACCTGTCTCAATTACGAAGGTGTGAGAAGTCTGTGCATAGCCGGAAGCATTGTTTGCGGTGGTCATACCGTCAACAAGCTCAAAGTAATTGAACCAGTCGTTGCCCTCAACTGCCCAAGTGAAGGTTACAGAACCGTCAGCGGTAGCAGTGAATACATAGTAAACCATATTAGCATTGTCGGAAACGAAGGTTACGGACTCGGGAAGAGTCTCCCAAACGAAGGGATACTGCTCGGAACCATCAGGCTCACCGGTAGCAGGAGCTTCGAAAGTAATGTTAACAACGAAGCTGTTAGCAGGCATAGGCATCATGGAGAAGAATGTAACACTGTAGGTGCCGGGAGTAAGGGAAACCTGTCCTCTACCAAGTGTATTTCCATCTGCATCCATAACAACTGCCATGAGATCAGATCTGAATGTGTAAGTACCTTCCTCGGTAACGGTGAAGGGATATGTCTTACCCTGAGAAAGTTCGCCATCAGCGAATACTAAGTTGTTAGAACCAACAACAAGTTCGGTAGCGTCGCCTTCGATAGGAGTATCGGGCTGATTTTCAACCTCACCTGCCTCGAAGGACCACTCGATAGTCCACATATCCTTGGTTGTAGCAGAAACCCAGAAGATTACTTCCTGCTCTGCCTCAAGACCAATGGTGAACTCAGCTCCGTTCGCATTGTCATAATAATCAATCTCGGGAGCATTAGCACCATCTCTGAGAACGCCAAGACCTGCGGGAATCTTGAAGGTGTAGTAGCCCTCAGCGGTAGCAGTGAAGGTGAAGAAGTCGAGATCATACATTGTGTATGTATCGGTTGTCTCAACCTTGATCTCGTTTTTAACAACGGGAGTAACGGTTACTTCTACCTTACAAATGATGTTACCACCATTCTTGGTAGCATTGGTGTTATCAGTACCGATGAAGTACTTGCCGGCTGCGTCAATAGCAAGCTCGGAAAGGTAAACACCGTTCTTACCTGCACCTACGCCTTCGCTCTCAACGAATACGTCATCAGTCTTGGAAGCTGCAACAAGCTCGCCGTTTGCATCGAAGATACCGATCTCACGGCCGTCGCCGCCGCAAACCCACCATACCTTAACGGTAGCGGTGCCGTCTACGTTGATCTCGATAGCGTTCTTGGTGGTCTCACCGATAGCGGTTGTGCCACCCCAGTTAAGTCTGAGACCCTCTGCGAAGGTGTAACCGTCCGGCCAGGTCTTATTCGTAGTGGTATCAATCTTGGTCTTTGCAGAATAGTAAATAGTGAAGAAGTCAGCAACACTCTCGGTGTCGCCGTCTGCCTTTGCACCTGCTGCGAAAGCAGTAAGGGTCTGAACGTCGAGAACGTAGGTCTTAGGACCATTGTACTCGGGATCAATCTCACCACAAACGGAACAAGCACCCTCTACGAAGGTGTGGCCCTTTGCATTAAGTTCGATGGGCTCAGCAAGAATCTCACCACAAACGTCACACTTCTTACCGTCGGAAGTTCCCTTTTCGGTACAAGTGGGAGCTGTGCCGGGAATCTTAACCTCGGTGTGTCCCTCGGGAGCAACCTCGGAGGTGTAAGAATGACCGCAAAGAGTACAGGTGAACTTCTTTTCGCCTGCAACTGTACAGGTGGGTTCCTTAGTTACCTCGATGCTGAAAGCATGCTCGGTACAGGGAGGAACATAGTTGGGATCGGACTCGCCGCACTCGCACTTACCGTCAACAAAGTTGTGGGTGTGCTCTTCGGAGGGACCCTCGTCCTCAACCTTTTTCTCAAATCCACATACGGAACAAACGCCGTCTGCGAATGTGTGAGCAGCAAGATCTGCGGTAGCAGAAGCACAATCGTCCTTCTTATCACAGGTAGCTGCGTGCCAGTGATTAGTCTCGTCGTAAGACCAATCTGCGCTAAACTCGTGGGAATGCTTAATAAGCTTACAAGAAGCAACGGAAAGAACCATTACTACAAGAATAAGCATAGCCGCGAGAAGCTTAAAGTTTCTCTTCATGATAGAGATCCTCCTTTAAAAATTTTTATTTCATGTTATTGAAATAACAAGATATTTTTTGCCGCCTTGCGAATAACGGCAGGAAAAACTGTTGGCTTGGATATTTAAAAAATAAATACCTGATTATATTATAACTCAATGTTTTTATTTTTGCAATATGTTTTTTAAAGATTTTTAAATATTTTGAAAAATTTTGGCATATTTTCTTTTTTATGGTTGAATAATTATTCTATTTATGCAGAATAATTATTCCAATACATTGCTTTGGTTAACAATTGTCAAGCAAATTGCCCGGATTGCGATATTTCTGACAGATAATTGGCACATTTTGTGTTTGCTTTGCTTCATTTATATTATATATAGTGTTTTAGTTTTTTTCGTGTTTGGTGGATTTTTGCAAAAAAGCAAGAAAAAGGGCGGATAATTTATCCGCCCAAAAATGCTTTATGCTTTTTATTCTTCGTAATATGCACAGGCAAACAGCCACTGGGAATCCTCATAGGCATCTATGGGATAAGAAGAGCCGCTTTCTACCCAGCCGTCGCCGTCAGCAAAATATCTGTGGGTGATTGCCAAGCCCTGCAAACACTCTGCCAGCTCCGGTGTTACGGGAGCAACACCGTCGGAATTTACAAGGGCGGCATATCCCTTGCATTCCATTTCCTCGGCGGTGACATTTGTGCAGTCATTATCACAATTGGGACAACCTGTCAGACACGCTCTCAGCTTATTCGAATCATCGGTTTCGGGATTTTCCTCGTCGGAGTTATCTTCGTGGCAGGGGCATCCTTCAACACAGAAGTAACCCTGACTTGCCATTTGCTCAATTCCCTTTATAAACAGACGGTAATTATATATACCATTTACAACAAGGTAACTTCCGCCCGCATCCTCAATGGTAGTAAAGGAACGGTCAAGATAACGACAGGCCTCGGTTATATAAGCCACAAGAATCGGGCCGTAACCGTCTGTTTCGGGATATTTTTCCGGATTATAAACGTGATAAACACCGTCACCGCCCTCGGACACAGGCCAAACCTTATAATTATCCTCGTCGAACATATAGGAATTTTCTGTATTTGGATAAAGTGTTTCGGGGCCTACAAGCTTTCCGCCAGCAAGATCATAGAAGGCATCAAAATCGAATCCTGACCAATCGTGACTGGGAATTACAACCGTCTTATCTGCTCTGTTAAAGTCAAAGTCACCGTCACGCTTAATAGCAAATGTAATATTTACAGGGTAAGCACCGCTTTTTGTCTCCGCACCGATTGCAAAAGTAAAGGTCTGAGAACCGCCCGAGCTTATGTTTTCATCGGCAATTTTAACCGTATGAACGAAGTTACGGGTGTAGCTGCCGCAAATACCAACAGTTTCTACGTCATACTCACCGTGAATATGATGCGAGCTGCCGTAATAGGCCTTGCAAAGAGGGTTTACCGCATCCTCTACCACACTAATCCAGCTTTCTACTGTGTATGTTCCGTTACGCTGAGGAACAAAGCGAATAAAGCTGAAGTCGCCTTCTTCCTTTACAGTAATGGTGTAAACGCCGGTTTCAAAAATCTCGTAACTCTCCATCCAGGTCGTTCCCTGTCCTTTAAGGAGATTGAGATCATGCATTATAATTTCTATATGACGGTTAAGGTTTGTTGCCTTATATCCGTTAGCATCATATGCATATCCTTCGGGAACGCTGGAAAGAGTGACGCTGTAATCGCCGTCAAGACCGTCC
Source organism: Eubacteriales bacterium (assembly GCA_045538685.1). GTDB lineage: Bacteria > Bacillota > Clostridia > Oscillospirales > CAG-272 > UBA1740. The sequence goes on from JAZSRX010000036.1 coordinate 5,866, forward strand.
ACCGAGGCATAACCGTTTTCATCAACTTCTGCCTTGTGAACATTGTAGCCGTCGTTCCAGTATATTTCAACCTTTGTTACAGGGCTGAATTTTTCACCGTTTACGGTCACAAGCTGTACAGAAAAGTCATCTGTGGTATCGTTATCGTTTTCACCCGAAGAAGTATTGTTATTGTCGGTAGAATTATCCGGCACTTTTGCCTTGTTGTATTCACCGCAAGAGGTTGCCGAAGCAAGCATCACAAAAATCAAAATTAAAGCAAATATTCTCTTAAATGTAATCATTTGTTTGCAACCTCCTTGCTTTTTCTTGCGAAAAGCCCCTTAATGTCCTTCCACTTAAACTTTCTGATAACCACGTCTGCAACAAAGAATGCCGCCGCAGCGATAAGAAGCGGAATTCTGAAATTAAGGTCGTAGGTATCAATTTCGTCCTTGTTATTTTCAAGGTTGATATTACCGTCTACAAAAATACGTCCCACTCCACGCATAAAATCGTGAAGGTTAACGATATTGTATGCAAGGAAGGAATCATACTCGTCGCTGTAGGACTTTGTGAAATATGTATCCGACCTAAACGAATGATTAAGATATGTATAGGTAATCTCTATATGATATCTGCCCATATCCTGCGTCTTTGCATCAAAATAATATCTGTTCAGATCAAACTTCATATTTCCCTCTTCGACACTTCCGTCGGGACGGGTTATCTTGATATTTGCCGTCGCCTTGGGATTTATGGATGAAGGAATTATTTCGATTGCCGAATACTCACCGGTTGTGTCAATAAAAATGTTGAAGGGATAGTTTATATGCTCGGTGGGAGTATTGGTTGTGAGAATATTATTGAAGAGCTGAGTTTTTAAATTACTTCCCCAACCTTTAAGCCAGTCTCCCGAAATGCTTGATGTAAAGGTTGCCACTCTTCCGTTTCCGTGCTCGCGGTAGGAGTAGAGAGGAACTTCGTGGGTAGTTGTTGAATTTTTCTGATAGTCAACCGTGAGAACTGTTGTAGCATCAAGCTTCTGCTTGCTGTTCACATATCCGTAAATGTAGGGAATGTTCAATATACCTTCCATTGTATCGTCGCGGTAGGTAACGATGTTAACCTTGCTCTCCACGTCGTCCACCTCCGCATCTGTAAGATCGGTGGCAACATCGGCAAAGATAAGCTCGGAAACCATCTCTTCCCTCTCGATGAAGTAATACTTTCCTCCACCGATTGTAGCAAGATTTTGAAGGTAACCCTCGTCATCCTCGCGGATAACGTTTACTGCTGACAGTGTAATTCCGCTATCACGCATTTTTTGTGCAACCTGGGCTGCATCCTCCGGCTCGTAGGTAAAGGTCAGACCGTCGCTTATAAGCATAACCTGCTTTTCCTCAAAGGGAAGATCCTTCATATGCTTGTATGCCATATTCAAAGCATCGCCTATGAATGTACCCTGGCAGGGCTCTGCACCGCGGATCTTGGTAACAAGCGACTCACGCACGTCGCCAAGTCTTGCGGGAATCTGCTCAATTTTTGCCTCGCCCGCAAGGGTTACGAAAGCAACATAGTCCTCATCCTCAAGCACAGACAGAAGCTTCAGAGCCGCATCCTTCGCCACGATAAGCTGAGAGGTATCGTTCATACTTCTTGAAATATCAAGAACTATGGTATAAAGTTTTTTGTCCTTATATGCATTGCCAAAGCTTACGGGAAGAAGCTCTTCAAGACGGACAAATACCTCGTCATCGTGGTTTTGCATATAAAGATTTCCAAGTGTGATAAGACTCTTTCCATACTGGGAGACAGCAAGGTCAACCGAGTCTATAAACGCACCGATATTTGCAATATTTCTGACGTCTACGTTAGAAAGAATAATCTCGTCATACTTAACAATATCCTCAATTGTATAAGGAACTCTGCTGTTCTGACCTCTTACAATATAGTCGTCAATGGTGACAGAGTCGCCAAACAGCTCTCCAATAGCCGTAATATCCGCCTGCTTACCCGTAATGAGAAGAACATTTCTCTTTCCTACAACACTCTGAGTGAAATTGTAGGAATTGTTATAGGGAGAAAGGTCGTTTTTTGCAGACAGCTCAACCCTGTAATCAAATACACCGGAGGTGTCGGTCGGCAGATTGAAGGTGGCAATATTCATACCGACATCTGCCTTATAAACGGTGGTGTCGATTTTAGTGTAATCGCTCTCGCCCTCGCCCTTTCGGTAAAGATCAAGAACAACGTCGTTCTCCACACTGGACTCGATAAGCATATTAAGAGTGCTCTCGTGGTTCAGATATGTGGATTTTGTATATTCCACATCCGAAATCTGTATCTCTTTTTCACCCTCGCGAAGATTGTTGTCAAGGTATACCGCATCAAGCTTTATTCCCTTGGCAGCAAGACGCTCTACCGCCGCGGTTGTGCTTCCGCCCGAGGAGGTGGAAAAGCCGTCGGTGATAAGAATTATTCGCTTAATTTCTCCCTCTCCGAAAAGACTTGCGGTGTAATCGAGAGCACCTGCAATATTGGTAGCCGATTTATCAACGGTGGCTTCCTTTACACTTTTAACCGCTGTGCCTGCGGAAGTGACGATCTGTGCGTCCTTTCCAAAGCAGACTACACCCATCATAGATCTTGAGGGAAGATTTTTCTCAATTTGTTTGATATAGGTATCAATTTGATCAAGATTTCTGTTTGAAGAATAGGAAACGTCTGCAACAACGTAAATTTTCGTTCTCGTCATAACGGTGGTGTGAACAAGTCCTGCCGCCGAGAGAACAATACAAACAATCATTGCAATATGAAGCACAAGAGAGGCAATCCAGCCCTTTGTGCGATTGTCCTTACTTACGGAGATTATGTAAGGAATTATAAGTGCCGCCAGAAGCGGAATAGCAAGTAAAAGCCAATACGGATTATCGAAGCTGATATTTCTCATAACAATATACCATCCAATCCGCACTAAATGTTATAGCCAGAAGAATAAAGAGCAGCACAATCGGGTCATACTGACCGTCGGTTTTTACATCGGTCTTAACACCCTCAACCGAGAAAGTATCGCCACCCTCTGCAGGATTGCTTTCGGAAATGGGTGCGGAAGAGTAAACCTTGTATGTTTTCTCTATTCCCTGAACTACCGCCTCGACAGTGTAAGTACCAACCCTTTCAAGAGTTACAGACGCGGTGTCCGCAGAGGTATCAAGATAGCTCTCCTCTCCGTCGGGAGAAATTACCTTAACACTGTCAATATTTGCCGTAATATTTACATTCATCTGCTCACCCGCGACAAAACCTGATTTGTCAACGATGTTAGGGCAGGAATATTCAAGAAGATTTGAAATAAGAGGAGTAAAGTCGGTGGAAAGTGCCAAGTCCGACTTATGAATATCAAAGCCGAAAACAACCTGACGGTTGCCGAGGGCATTTACACCTGCGAAAATTACAGGATTTGAATCATAGGAGAACAGCGTGGTGAACTGTGTGTACATTCCGCTGTACTTCACATATTCGCCGATGAAGATATTTCTTCCGCTGACGCCCGAAAGCAACGTTCTGGCTTTACTGGAGGTAGAGTCGCTCATCACGATCTCACCGGGATTTTCAAGTCCGATAACACCTCTTATACCGAAACCGGAATTGTCCACACTCTCGTTGGAATTGATAAGCCAGACCGCACCGTGAGGAAGCTCGTCGGGAGTGAAGGAGTGGAAAACGTAAAGTCCGTATCCTGTCTGTCCGGTATATTCGTCGGGAGAAACCACGTCCACCTGCGAGTCGGTCAAAGCATCAAATGCCGCCTCGTAGAAGAAGGGAGTTTCGCTGACGAGAAGAATGCTGTAAGATGCCTCGCTTTTAAGGTTGTAATTTATAACCTCGTTGTCTATCGAAAGATTGTCATTGTTGGCAATCACAAGGCGAAGCGAATCATAGCTTGATGCCTGACAGGAAAGCTCTACGGGAACACTCTCGCCCGCCTTTACGGATACAGTCTCAGAGCTTGCCGGCTCGGTGCTTCCGTTTACATAAAGGTCAACCTGAATGTTTGCATCTTCACCGTATGATGTTACCTTTCCCGACGCGTAAATCGTTCCGTCGGTAAGTGTACCGTTAACCTCACTAAGTGCATAATTTGTAGCATTTTGTAAACCGACATTTACAATTTCTACGTTTTCGTGCATATTATAGTTCTTGTCGGTGACAAAATAAATATTAGTAGAGGTGTTCTCGTTAAAATATCTCTGTGTCTTCAAAAGAGCATCGGTATACTTTACGGAACCGTCAGAACAGCTAAGCTCGGAGAGTATTTCCTTTGCCATATCCTTATCGGAAATACGCTCGTAAACCACAGATGTGTCAGAACTTGCGTATATGAGTGTATAGGTGCTTCCGAGACGTGCGTCGTCAATCATTTCCTCGATTTTTTCCTTGCCTGCGTCAAAGCAGGTTTTGCCGTCATCCTCGGTATTCATACTGCCCGAACCGTCAAGAATAAAGCAATACTCGCTGGCAGACTCGGGAATTACAAATATAGGACGGGCAAGAAGCAAGGAGGCGAAAATCACCGTAAGAATCTGCAAAATAAGACTGATAATGCCAGTGAGTCCGCTGAGAGGATTTCTTCTCTTGAAAAATTTTTCGCTGAGTGTCCACAGATAAGTGGAGGCAACGGTCTGCTCGTTGTACTTGCTTCTTAAAATATAAATAAGAATAAGCAAAGGTACACCTATAAGTCCAAGCAAACCAAGGGGATATAAAAAGCTCATTTCACTACCCCCATATCCATAAATTTGTCGAAGAACAGCTCGGGAAGATCGGTGTATGCAGGTGCGAGAATATACTGACCGCCACGGCTTTCGCAATAAAGCTTTATTCTGTCGGTCACGTATTTAAGTGCATCCTTATACGCACGAATAACGTCCTGGTCTATCTTCTTGCGGAAGAATCTTGACTGATCCTCCGAGTCAAAGAGGTGCATTTTACCGCGGAACTGGGGATTAAGCTCCTCGCGGGCAAGAATCTGCACGCAAAGAATATCCTTCTTTTGTTCTGCAAGGCGGTCTATTGCCTGCTCATAATTTTCGTCTGTCAGGAAATCCGAGATTATTATGGAATATCCGTCGCCTCTGCCTACGGCAGAAGGAACAATTGCATCGCTTATCTTTGAGTCGGAATCGAACTCCAAAGCATTAAGCTTGTTGATACATTTAAGATAGGAGTCCTTGCCTACCATTCCAACCACTATTTCTTCAAGAGAAGAACCGCGAATGGCATATATCGACACCTTATCCATCTCGCAAACCGAAAGGTATGCAAAAGCGGCAGCAAGTTTGATTGCGGCAACTGCCTTTTCGTCACTTCCGTGATCCATAGAACGGCTGGCATCAATATATATTCTGGTGTGCATCTGTCTTTCGTCAAAGTAAAGCTTCTGATACAGCTTGTCAAAGCGACCGTAGGCATTCCAGTCAATTTTGGTAACGTCGTCGCCCGGCATATAATCTCGGTAATCCGCGAATTCACATGATGAGCCCAGATTTTTGCTTCGGCGGTTTCCGCCAAACATTCCGGCTACATTGTTTTTGAGTAACGTCCCCAGCTGCTCAAGCTGACCGAGGAAAGACTCGTCGATTACCACTTTTTTCATTTATTAACCCTTTTTCGTTTCCTTAACTATAAGTCCGATAACCTGATCAACGGTAAGCTTATCGTTGATTGCGGTATAGTTGATCTTGATTCTGTGTCTGAGAATGGGAGCTGCGAGAGCATTTATGTCCTCATAGGAAACATTGTATCTTCCGTCCATAAGTGCACGAACCTTCGCACAGGTAACAATACCCTGTGCCGCACGGGGAGATGCACCGTATTTAAGATACTTCTTTGCAGAGGGAGATGCATTCTCTGACGCGGGGTGAGTGTTTGATACAAGATTTACAGCATAGTAAAGAACCTCGTCACAAATGGGAACCTGTGATGCGAGGGCTCTCATCTCAAGAATATCCTGGCCGCTGACAACCGGCTCTGCGGTTTCGTCCATTGTTTTCTGAGTCATTCTTACAATGTTCATAAGCTCCTCGTTAGAGGGATAGTCAACTATAAGCTTGAACATAAATCTGTCCATCTGTGCCTCGGGAAGAGGATATGTACCGTCCTGCTCGATAGGGTTCTCGGTTGCGAGAACGAAGAAGGGCTCGTCAAGCTTGTATGTATCGTTACCTACGGTAACCTTATGCTCCTGCATTACCTCAAGCATAGCAGACTGTGTCTTGGGAGTAGCACGGTTAATCTCGTCGGCAAGAACAAGATTTGCGAAGATGGGGCCGGGACGGAATTTTGTCTGAAGACGTCCGTTTTCATCCTTTTCAACAATGTTTGCACCCGTTACGTCAGAAGGCATAAGGTCGGGGGTAAACTGAATACGCGAGAAGGGCAAGGAAAGCACCCTGCCGAGAGAACGTACAAGACGGGTTTTACCTACTCCGGGAACACCCTCAAGAAGCACGTTACCGCCTGCAACAATTGCGGTGATAACTCCGTCAATTATATCCGCCTGACCAACAACGTCTTTTGCAAGCTCGCTCTTTATCTTGGCAATTTTCTCGCTGAACATTTTTATTTTTTCGGTATTTATTTCTTTCATCATCTCTGACATTTTATTTTCCTTCCTCTTTCTCGAGACCGCCGTAAAGCAGTTCAAAATATTTGATAATGGCTTTCTTCTGTTCCTCTGTGTAGAAGTCGCCTTGCAGTCTTTCGTTCATAAGTGTGTGATACGTATCTATAAGCTCGCCAAGCTCGACATACTCGCCTGTAAGGGGATTAAGCACAAGGTCGTCACTACCGTAAGTCGCACCCTCTCCTATACCGCCGTCGCCGGGCTTTTTGTCATCATCCTTGCCGCCCTCACCCGTGCTTCCATCAACAGATTCGCCTGTTTTATAGAATTCGGGACGCTCAAATTCGGGTACAGAAACCGAGAACAGTGTGGCAAGTCTTGCCATTGCCTCCTCGCCCACATTGGCATTAACCTTGTTAAGCGAAATTGCATCAAAAAGTTCCTTTCCACTGAATTCAAAGCAGAGTGCAAGAGCATCAAGTGCCTCCTGCTCGCTCATATAATCAATGCCCGAATGCAGAACTTTAAGTCCGCCGGGATTTCTTTCGAACATTGTGCTAATGGCAACGCGGATTTCGTCATCCTCGCCAACACCGAATTCTTCGGATGCCAGAAGAGCAGGCCCGATGCTGCGTAACATAGTATCAAGACGCCATTTAAGTGCTTCGATAACCGTTGACTTATCACCGCTTTTTGTCTTTTGCTCTTCGGACTCGCCTGTAAGTATTGCCGAATATTCCTGAAGATTTTCTGCAAAATCAGGCCAGCTGGGTTCGTTCCACTCGCTTGTATCAAGTGCCTTTGCAAGATATCTTAAATAAATATCATGGCTGTCCCAAAGACAGTTCAGAACCTCGGCGGTAGTTGACGAATCATATGTAATGCTGCAAATTATGGCCATACTGCCATTAACAGCTTCTAACATTTCCGGCTCGGTTTTTATGGATTTCAGTGCCACAAGAAGTGCCTCAAGCTCGGCAACCATAGGTGTTTTGAACTCCTCTTCAAGCTCGGAATCCTGAACGTTTTTAATTATCTCTTTAAGCCCGTTTTCCTGCACCTCTGAAAGCTCGAATGGGACAACCGTCTCTCCTTCGGGCGGAGCATAAATTCGTGTGTCTTTCACAACAATTCCCGATGCAAGAATTCCCGCCGACAGAACAAAGACCAAAATATAAATCCAAAGTCGCTTGAATTTAAATGCTTTTGGAGGAACAGAGGAAAGTGCCTTCTCTGTGTCCTCTCGCTGTATAGCGAACATCTCGCCATCTTCGTCACTGTAAGCTATCATAGTTTGCACCCTTGCCTTCAGGTCAAACTCAGAGTCAAGCTGACGGGCAAGAGCTTTATTGCTTTTTCCTCCAAGCAGGAAGGTCAGAACACCCGACAAAGCGAATGCCCCAAGCCCCGCATAGAGAGATATCATTTTATTAAATTCTATAACGGCAAGTTTCCACAGCAAAAGCCACCCACCGCCTACAATCATTCCGCAAGACAGTCCAATCAGCAACGCACGAATTGTGCGAATAAGATTTTGCCGCCTTTTGAACTTAAAAAAAATTCGGCTCATAATTAGTCCTTTCGTTTTACAATAAAGATATTATATCATAATATAATTCGCGTGTCAATAATTATTTAATTTTAAAAAATAAGTTAACAAAAAGGTAAAAACTTCCTTTATTTTGTCGCCTTTTGCTATTGACAAGAAGTAAGATTGGTGCTATAATTTATTTACGAACTCCTGTTCGCATTAAAAGGAGGAATTATGAAGGAACAGTATATTGCCATAGATTTAAAATCTTTTTATGCCTCTGTTGAATGTAAGGAACGGGGGCTTGATCCAATGACAACAAACCTTGTGGTTGCAGACGCCGGGCGAACCGAAAAAACGATTTGTCTTGCAGTTTCGCCCAGCTTAAAAAGCTACGGTGTGCCGGGCAGGCCTCGGCTTTTTGAGGTGGTTTCAAAAATCAGAGAGGTTAATGCTTTGCGTCGGTGGAGTGCTCCCGGCAGACGACTTGTTGGGGCTACCTATGACAACCGCATACTGCTTGAAGATCCGAGAATTGCGGTGGATTATATTGTTGCTCCGCCACGAATGGCACTTTATATTGAGTACAGCACCAAGATTTATCAGATTTACCTGAAATATTTTTCGCCCGATGACATTCACGTTTACTCTATTGACGAGGTGTTTATAGACGCAACTCACTATCTGAAAACCTATAAAAAAACGGCAAGAGAACTTGCCGAAAAGGTTATAAAAGACGTGCTTTCCACCACAGGAATTACCGCCACTGTGGGAATTGGAACGAATATGTATCTTTGCAAGGTGGCTATGGATATTGTGGCAAAGCGAATGACACCCGACAAGCACGGGGTGCGTATAGCCGAGCTTGACGAGATGAGCTATCGTAGAATACTCTGGGAGCACAGACCGCTTACCGACTTCTGGCGAGTGGGTCGGGGCTATGCAAAAAAGCTTGAATCACACGGTATGTACACTATGGGCGACGTGGCACTTTGTTCGGTAGAGAACGAGGGGCTTTTGTACAAGCTTTTCGGTGTGAATGCCGAATTGCTTATTGATCACGCCTGGGGCTTTGAAAACTGCAGGATTTCAGACATCAAGGCATATAAACCGTCTTCTAAAAGTCTGTCATCAGGTCAGGTTCTGCACTGCCCTTACACCGCAAAAGGTGCAGTGGTGATTTTAAGGGAGATGTGCGACTCGCTTGTGCTTGATATGGTTGACAAGAATGTTGCCACCAATCAGGCGGTGCTTACGGTGGGATATGATGTTGAAAGTCTTTCTGCCCCCGGAACAGAATACCGGGGCGAGATAACCGTTGATCACTATGGCAGAAAGGTGCCGAAGCACGCACACGGAACTGTAAATTTTGAAAAGCATACCTCCTCTACCGAGGAGATTACAAATGGATTTTTGGAGCTTTACAACAAAGTTGTAAATTCTGCCCTGCTTATTCGGAGAATTAACATCTGTGTAAACAATCTGCGAAGCGAGTCAGAACGAAACAAATTTACATCCGCACATCAGCTTGACTTTTTCACCGACTATGCCGAGCTTGAAAAAAAGAGCGAGGAGAAAGAAAAAAGCTATGCACGAGAGAAGAAAAAGCAAAACGCGGTTATCGCCATACGAAAGAAGTTTGGCGGAAATGCGGTTATCCGAGGAATAAGTCTTGAAGAAGGAGCCACCGCCATTGACCGAAACAAACAGATCGGCGGACATAAGGCGTGAATAGTTTAGAGTGCAGAGTTTAATGTACGGAATTAAAAATAACAAGTAGGTGGTGGAATATGAACGAAAACTATGAAAAAATAATAAATTTGCCACACCACGTGTCAAAGACACGTCCCACTATGACAAGGGAAGAACGTGCGGCACAGTTTGCCCCCTACTCTGCCCTTTCGGGATACGAGGATGCAGTTGAAGAAACGGCAAGATTAACCGACTCTAAAATCGAGCTTGACGAATACGAAAAGGAAAGGATAAATGCCACCCTATCCGCCCTTTTGTCCTCACCGCACGAAACACGCATTTCAATAACCTATTTTCGCCCCGACAGATACAAAAAGGGAGGTGCATACATCACCCTAAAAGGCGAGTTTGGCTATGTCGACGATGTGAAAAAAGAGATAACAATCATAGGAAAAAACGCTATAAAAATCGACGATATCATCGAGGTGCAAATACTGGGGTTTTAGCACAAAATGCAGTATTTTGACAAGCATTATTTACATTTCGCCTTATTTTTTGCAATATTTTTTTAAAACAACAAAAAAAGAGAGCAAGGATAAAAAGAGAAAAACTCTTATATTCTTGCTCTTTTTTTATAGGTTCACCTTAGTTTATCATAATATTAAAAGCATTTTTCCCTATCGGTGAATTTTCAAGCACCTCTTTCAGTTTATCTACACAGCCGTGGTTTTCAAAGTCGTCATAATTTTCGGAATACCCCATTTCGATGCCGTACACACTGTAGAAGTAAAGTGCATTTGCATATGGCCAGCTTGTGTCAAATCTGTCTACCCAGGTGTTGTAACGGCGAACAATCTGTGCAATACGCTCGTCCCTTGCAAGTCTATGTCTCAATCTATCCACCATATAAAGCATAGCAAAGAAGTCTGCCATACCTTCGCTGACTCTTTCGTCTTGGTAGTAAGAGACATCCTTCGATTTACACCATATGTACTCCATATAATGCATAAATTCGTGTGCGAGTGTCTGTGCAATACCGGCAATTTTCTCTTCTCTGGTAAATCCGCCTATCGCATTATAATAAATCACTATATACGGCTCGGAGCCGGCATAAAATTCTCCAAGGATTTTATCGGTAAAGCTTCTTTTGTTCAGAATTTCAACCACCTCTCGCTCTTTCACATTGCATCTTTTATCTCTGAAAAGGCGGCAAATTTTTCTTGCAATATCCTCATCCGAAAGCGAGTATTTTTTTCTGTATATCTCGGGACTTAAAATAACCGGAATTCGTTTTATATCAGCACAATAAGAGATTGGATAAATTTTTGAAACTCCAAGACCAAAAATGGCTTCGTATTCTCCCTCCAACTCCGGCAGAATGTCAGTGTCAAATCCTACGGGCGGATTTTCAACAATACCAAAGAAGTGGCCACTTCCAAGATCAATGAAGTCAAAGCTTAAACCGTCGTCTAAAAACTCCTTGTACATACGAAGAGCACAAATTTTCCGACTATGGTTTTTCTTGCCAATATCCTCCTTTGCTCCTCCGACAGAGTAAAGTGCAAGTATTCGCACAATATCCTTTGCCAATCCCGCAAAATCAAGCCCCTCCTCGCGACAAATGCCACTAATCGTACTTGCATAGCTTAACGAAAGGTAACGGCGTTTTAAGTATGCTTCAAATAACGGTCTGTTCATTTCAAATACCTCTTTTGAAAATTTTACAATTTGAATTTGTTTTATTATATCATATACAAAAAATGATGTCAAGAAAGGGTTTTAGCAGGCAGAGGCAAATCAAAAAAGAGGAGTACAAAATCTCCTCTTTTCTTTTTTAAGGTAATCTTATATCATCGCGAGTCATCTGCTCTTCAAGATAATCAAGGAGGCATTCCACCTTGTTTTCGTCATCCCGAACACGTTTCAGCTCGTCAATATGAAACCACCAAAAGCCGTTGATATATCTGAAAACATCGGCAAATGCCTCTCGCTCGGCATCACAAAACCGATATTCTTCTTGAACAAAGCTTATGTTGCGTAAAAATGCAGAAATTCTTATTTTATCAAGCTCTCTGTCATAAATGTAAAATCGCTCATCATCCTTGCCGTAAAGACAGCCGTCGTCCACCGCCCAAAGTGCCTCTCGAACAGCATAATTCAGCACACTGTCCTTGCCACAGATATTAAAGTCGATAAGTCCTGCAAACCTTTTGTTTTCGTCAAGAAGAATATTTGTCGCGTTTAAATCCGCCTGGAAGCAGGATGTGGGTAATTTGTCATAAAAATCTGCTACCTTCTGTTGATTTTTATAAAACAGAGAAAGCAATTTTTCTGCTTTTTCGGTATATTTCGGCAGATTTTCTTTGACGTATTTTACAAATTCAAGGGCACATTCTGTTCCCTCGTCGGTTGTATCCGGCTCGCAAAACGGAACAATAATACAGTATGCCGAGGGCCAATCGAATAAATCAAGATGCAAAGAACCAATCCTGCCGATAAGACGCATAAGATCGGGAACATATGTATATCTTCCCTGCCCGTCCTTGCATTTTTCTTCACCGATATTCTCAACCGTTTCGTATTTTGAATACTCCTCGGCATAGGTGTAATAGTGTCTGCCTTCAACTACGGCAGAGTCAATAAGCTCTCCCGAAAGGTTGGTAACTATATCGGGAATATAAACACCCAAAGATCTGTATACCTCCATCAGCTTAAACCAGCCGATGATTCTCTTTTCATCGCTGAAGGTATTTGACATATGCTTGATTACGATTTTTCTTTTTCCGTCATCTGCGATATATACTTTCCTGAAATCATCTTCACCGCGACAAAGGTCCAACACCTTTATATCCTTCGGCTCGGCTTCAAAATAAAGCGATATTGGATAATCCATTTTACCACTCCTTGTAATTAACTGATTTTATTCTACCACAGGAATAGGTAAATTGCAAGGAAAATATGCCTTTTAAAATATGAAGGTGCGGTGCGAAATGCCTCGACTATATTTTCGAGCCGTCGGAGAACCGAAGGTGAGAGTCTGACCGCCACTGCCAAGAAAAGTGGAGGCGGAAGGACTCGGTCTCCTCGCGCTACGCTCGTCAGGCAGTCGCGGCTCTGACAGTCCACCGGACTGTCATTCACTACCGCTCCCCTTCGAGTCCGCCCACCCACGCACAAAAAAAGAGGAACAGAATGCTTACGCACTCTATTCCTCTTTTTTGGCAGGGGCGGAAGGACTCGAACCCACGACCCATGGTTTTGGAGACCAGTACTCTACCAACTGAGCTACACCCCTATGCACCCACTTATTATACTAAACTTTCGGGCATTTGTCAAGTGCTTTTTCAAAAATAATGTAAAAGAGTTTTTATTCTCTTTTCTGCTTTATGATTGATTTTATAAAAAGTATGTGCTATAATATAAAAAAACAAACAAAAGAGGCAATAAAATATGATTTCTAAGGAAACAGTTAAGATTGTTACAGATTTCCGCGATGAACGTGACTGGTCACAGTTTCACAATCCTAAGGATCTTGCTATTTCGATAAATCTTGAAGCGAGCGAGCTGCTTGAAATATTCCAGTGGAGCGGAGATGACCTGGAATGTGCCTACAAGCTGGACAGAATAAAAGAGGAGCTTGCAGACGTTTTGTGCTATTCCATACTCTTAGCCGACAGGTGCGGTTTTGATATGGATGATATAATCAAGGAAAAAATGAAGAAAAACGGCGAAAAATATCCTGTTTCGGCATCATTTGGCTCAAAAGAAAAATACACCGAGCTTAAATCGAACAAAAAGGAGTAATAATATGAAAGAAAAAATTTTAATAATTGCCTTGGCAATTCTCGGGGGACTGTATCCGATTTTGCTCAATCTTTTTAAACGCAAATCGTCAACAAATCCCATACCCGAAAGTGTAAAAGATGTTTATGATGACGAGACATATGCAAAGTGGAGAAGCTACAACGCAGAACACTCTCGGCTTGATCTTATTTCTTCTGTTGTTTCTCTGGTTGTTGTTACAGTAATGCTTGCAACAAATCTGTTTTCGCTCTTTGCATCTATATTCCCGAGCGGACTTTTCTGGCAGGTTGTGGCAGTAATTTTACTTGACACCACAGTAAGCGAGTTTGTTGGATTATTCTTCAGCTACTACTCCACAATGGTAATCGAGGAGAAATACGGATTTAACAAATCGGGCAAAAAGACCTTTGTTATCGACAAAATACGCGGTTTTCTTCTTTCGCTTTTGCTGGGATTGTTCTTAGCATTTACAATGCTTGGCTTACATAAGTGGCTTGAGGATAACATAATTATTCTCTGCACCGCTGTTCTGTTTGTTTTTTCTATGGTAATTTCCTTCCTTTACCCCATTCTCAGCCGAGTTGGAAACAAGTTTACCTCGCTTGAGGAGGGTGAGCTTCGCACAAAGCTTATGGAGCTTCTCACCTCCCACGGCTACAAGATAAAGGATATTCAGGTTATGGACGCATCCCGCCGTACCACAAAGCTTAATGCTTATTTTGCCGGTTTTGGCAGCACGAAAACCATTGTGCTTTACGACAACCTTGTAAATGCAATGTCAACAGATGAAATTCTTGCTGTTTTCGCACACGAGCTTGGCCACGGACTGCATAAAGACGTTATGAAAATGCAGATTATGAATATAGGAAATTTGTTTCTTATGGCGGTTGGAGTATGGATCAGTGTGCGTGAGGGAGGTCTGCATACCGCGTTCGGCTTCTCGGAAGTAAACTACGGATTTGCGTATATTCTTACGGGAATATTTATCTCGCTTATTCAGCCCCTGACCTCTATGGTGATTAACGCATACAGCAGAAGGGCGGAATACAAAGCCGATAAGCAGGCGGTTTCCGAGGGCTATGGCGAAGCTATGATCGGTGCTTTGAAAAAGCTGGCAAGAGAGAATTTTGCCGAGCTTGCACCCACACGCATCAGTGTACTACTTGAATACAGCCATCCTCCGCTTGGCGACAGAATTGAAGCGGTTGAGAAGCTTTTAAAGGATAAGGAGGCATAAAATGAAAACAAAGGTTTACTTTTCAAGAACAATAACACCCGAAAAGGTTCTTGAACTTTATAAAATGCTTGGCAAAAATTTAGAGGGAAAGGTTGCAATCAAGGTTCATTCAGGCGAGAAGGGCAACCAGAATTTCCTTCGCCCCGACTTCTGGCGACCTGTTGTTGATTACGTTTCGGGAACGGTTGTTGAGTGCAACACCGCCTATGACGGCGAGAGAAATGTAACCGCAAGACATATCAAGCTTTTTGATGATCACGGCTGGACAAAATATTTTGATGTGGATTTGCTTGACGCAGAGGGGCCTGATATGGAGCTTGAAATTCCCGACGGAAAAATTATAAAGAAAAACTTTGTTGGAAAAAATCTTAAAAACTATGATTCTATGCTTGTTCTTTCCCACTTCAAAGGACATCCTATGGGGGGATACGGCGGAGCTTTGAAACAGCTTTCCATCGGTGTTGCCTCATCCTACGGCAAGGCATATATTCACGGTGCAGGCGAGCCCCTTAAAATCTGGACTGCCGACCACAACTCCTTCCTTGAATCTATGGCAGATGCTGCCGGCTCTGTTGTAAATTACTTTGGCGGAAATATTCTCTATGTCAACGTAATGAAGAATATGAGTGTTGACTGCGACTGCTGTGCAATTGCAGAAGATCCCTGCATTACGGATATCGGTGTGCTTGTGTCCGACGATCCCATCGCCATTGACCAGGCCTGCATTGATCTTGTTTATGCCTGCTCCGATCCGGGAAAACCCCACCTTATTGAACGTATCGAGTCGAGAAACGGCACACTTACCATTGAAGCGGCAGCAAAGCTCGGTTACGGAAGCCGCGAATATGAGCTTATTGAAGTTGAATAAAATTCACATCTTGACAGAAAAAGCTTTTTGGTGTAAAATATACCTACAACTTTATCATAACATCTTTATATAAGGAGTATTTTTATGCAGTCGGAAAACAATTATATTATCTCTACAAAACGAAAAAATCTTCTTCTGCGTGTGCAAAAGGGACATTTTGCCACCAGCCACAGCCATATCAACTACTTTATTGACGTAACAATGCAAAAATCCCGTCTTTCCGAGGCAAAGGCGGTTGCTGCGGAGCTTCTTTCATATTATCAGACCACAACAGTTATTGACACCATTCTCTGCCTTGACGGTATGCAGGTGGTTGGAACCTGTCTTGCAGAAGCACTGACAAACAACAACTTTATGAACCTTAATGCTCATAAGACAATTTACGTTGTAACACCCGAGCACACCTCGGGAAGCCAGATAATATTCAGGGACAGCATTGCACCTGCAATAGTGGGTAAAAACGTACTTATCCTTGCCGCATCTGTTGTAACCGGCTTTACCGCAAAATCTGCCATTGATGCCATTCAGTATTACGGCGGTCACGTTGCGGGAATTTCGGGTATATTTGCAACGGTTGACAAGTATATGGGTTATGACGTAGTATCTGCATTCAACCCCAACGACCTTCCGGAGTACAACTCCTATATGTCTCACGAATGTCCTATGTGCAAAAGAGGGCAGCGTATTGAAGGTCTTGTAAACAGCTTCGGTTTCTCAAAGCTTTTATAATTGAAGCTTATTTAAAAAGTCCTGACGGGGTGTCAGGACTTTTTTTTAGTTATTCTCTTCTTTTTCTTCTGATTTATGACGGGAAACCATCCATTTTCCGTATTCATTTATTTCCTTCATACATTTACTTACGGTTTTTCTGTGCATTGTGACACCGAATGTTTCCTCTACTTTTTTTATTATATCCGCCTGTTTCGGTTTTCCTTCACAGTCCATAAGAATTCTCAAAATCATAAGAGGATATTCGGTTTTGCCGTATCTTTTTGGATCTTTAATCGGGGGAGACGGAGGCCCCAGCATAAGTCCGTTTTTGCCCGAAATCACATTAAAGCCCACCCTTCTTAATGCGGCAACATAACGCCTTAATGTTCGCTCCATTCCATAACATTCTATTTCGTATTTTTCGCTGTAACCGATTCCGCCTTTTTCAATTATCTCCTTATATGTTCTTGGGATGCTATATGAAAGTTCATTTAATAGAAACAGCGGTCCGGGAGTAAGACGTGGATAGAGGCGAATACTCATATCTTTAAAAGGCGGTGTGTATTCTGTACCGATGATGTTCTCGAAATAAATGTCAAAGCTATATTCATAAAGCGGATCCTTCATAAATACCATATCGCTGTATAAGGAAGGAAAATTATATATACACTCGTCTATGGAAATGATTTTCTGTCCCACCGAAACAAAGTCAATTTCGTCAAGCGAATCGAAATACCCCTCCTCATCGCTGTGATCCTCGCTTTCGGGATAATCCTTTTCCTTTGGAATGTCATTTTTTGTCTTGGGAAAAGTGGGATCGGTAAAGAATTTTTCGTAAAAGTCAGCCACTGCCTGACGGTATTCCTTCTTTGCTGTTCCACCTCGGATTAATTTTATGAAATATGAAAAATCAACCTTTTCGCAAATCAGCTCACGTGCGAATCTTTTTGCGGCGGTAAAGCTTTTAAAGTTTTTCACTGTGGAATAATACTGCCCCGGGGCTATCTGCCATTCGCAAGTCCAAAGAATACCCATAAGCACCTCCAAAAAATAAAGTCAACTGTCGGTTGTCTTATTATAACACATCTTGAAGATTTTTTCAATATAAATGTGACTTATTTGTCCTACATAGTATTTATAATGTAGGTATAAAGAAAATTTTCTCACCAAATTCCCCCATTTTTCACGGGGGAAGAGTCCGAACAAATAGTTTTTTCAAAAGTGGGATTTGTGAGATCGACTTTTTCCACAGCCAAGAAATGTGCAGAGAAATTTACAAAATGAATAATTAATTTAAAAGGAGAAATACAATGACAAATTATGAATTCTACGAGCTTGTAAAAGAGAAGCTTGATGATATGGCATCGGTAAGAGGCCTTAGCGACACAGAGATAAACAAATATTACGGGCTGACCGACAGATATTGCGAGTTTTATACCGACCCCCACCTTAGCGAAATCGGCAAGGTTTTTGCACAGATCGCCTTTCACGCACAGAACGGCACTATGATTTCATCTATCATAAAGTTTAATGTGAACTACAATAAAATGAAGGTTATTACATATAACTTTAACCCTTCTGCTTTTCTTGCCGCCTACGGCGGTAACGACGGAGTGGACAAGCTGGTTAGTGCATTCAAAAGTCAGGGCTTCAAGTGGGATTCCTCAAAGTCAAAAGAAAAAAATAAAGACGGAATTGTTAAGCGTTATTCAACAACACTTATCAGTGCGGCAAATTATCTGAGTGAAAAGCCCGACAGAGAGGCAATTCTTAATGAGCTTCGCGGTTGGTTGCCCCCCGACAGAGATTACAGTGTGCTTATTAAAAAATTCAGAAAGGAAATGAAGGCAGGATTCGGTGTTCCCCTGGCTTGTGATTTCATTAAGGAATTTGACGAGGAGTTTTCCGACCTTATTAAACCCGATGCACATCTTGTTGACGTGATGAATGCCTTTCGCCATACCAATTACGGCAAGAACGATAAAACCAAATTGCAGCTTGTTTCCGACGTACAGGAAATGGTAAAGGATATCAACCGAGAGCTGGTAAGCCGCGGCGAAGGCGAGATCACCGCCTATCAGCTTGACAGAATGATTTGGCTTATCTGCTCTGACAACTTCTATCTTCACCAGACAGGTAGTTTAAAGTCGGATTTTATTAATATAATTCGATAACAGTTTATTGATCGGTTTTGCAATATTTTAACGCAAAATCGCTTAAAAAACGCAGATATGTAAACTATGATTATCAGAAACGGAGTAGGAAGTATGAAAAACGAAAGCAAAAATAAAGTTGGCGAAAAAATATATGGCAGAAGAATGGAGAAAAAACGGCTGTGGGAAAAGGCACAGGAGTGCCTTATTTCCCTCTACGGAGATATGCCCGACATAGCAATTCTTAACAGATTTTACTCCGAGAAAATGCAATTTGAAAAGGATTACTCTGTTCTTTTGTGGGAGCTTGTTGCAAAGATTAAGCACAGAGGACGTGAAATGGGGTACTGTGTATCTTTAGGAGGAACTCTCGGCTCGTCCTTTGTGGCATATCTGCTTGGTGCGACAGACACAAATCCCCTGCCCCTTCACTACACCTGTCAGAAATGTAAAAGGGTTGAATTTGTTAACGAAAAACTGCTTCCTCTTGACCTTGTGCCAAAAGAGTGTCAGTGCGGCGGAAAAATGATCGGCGACGGATATGATATCCCATATGAAATGCATATTGGTGTGTCAGAAACTCCTTCTGCAACCCTTTGGGTTGATCCCGATTTTATCGGCGATGCCGAGCAGATTATACGGGAAAATATGAAAAGCTTTCGCATTTTTACCCTTATTGACAGAGAGTCAAATCCTATAAAATATGCCTTTCTTCCCTTTGGAAAAGACGGTAATATTTGTGGGGAGGAGGATAAAAGCCGCATTTTTGCCGGGCTATCGGTAACTCCCTTGGCAACACACAAATATGCAGGTCTTCTGGCGAAAGAGTGTGGGGTGAACTTCTACTCTGTATTGGAGTCGTTAAACGAAAAAATATCTGCCGATCCGCAGATAACTAAAATGTTTTTATCGGGAAAGGTTAATAAAATTCCCTATTTCCGCCTTCCTGCCCTTAATATGAGTCGAGTTATTATGTCGGCAAAGCCGAAAAACTCTTATGATTTATTAAAGGTTTTTGGTGCTGTACACGGCACAAATACCTGGAAAAACAACGCGGCAGGGCTGATCGAAACGGGAGTTTGCTCGATTGATGAAATTCCCACCCATCGCGACGATATATTTATGATGCTTCGCGATCGGCTGGCTAATGAGGGATATTCGGACTTTGGAATTGCCTTTGAAATTACAAACAAAATGAGGCGTGGCAGCTTTGGCAAAAGCGGAATCGATCCCCGATCACGTGCTATTATGGAGTATCTCAGCCCGACCGAATGGTTCATTTCTTATGCCGAAAAGATACACTATATGTTCCCGAAGGCACATAGTGCACAAAATTTGATTTATGCATATGCTTTTATGTGGTATAGAGTAAACTTTCCCGATGTTTACGATAGAGTGATGAAGGAGGTTTTGAACGTCTGAATTTATCGGTTGTTTTTTAATCGGCAGTGAGAAATAGAAGCACAAAATAAAAGGTGCAAAAAATTTTTAAAAATTGAAATTAACTTTTTAAATTTTCAAAAAGAAAAATTCCCAAGGTAAGCTAAAGCAAACCTTGGGTTTTTTTCAAAGCATATTCATTTTATGCTTTTAAAATTATCTCTGCCCTTTCATACTGACAGCTTTTCGCCTTAACAGTAAGCTCTAAACCGTCTGCATCCTCGGGAGGATATATTGTTGAGGTCAATGTTCTGCCGCCTTCGAAAATTTCCACAGAGTAATCATCCATAACGATAGTTAGGGTAACTTCTTCTCTGCCCGAAATCGGCATACGGCGAATACCGTTCAGCGAATCGGAATCCTTTTCAACACCGATGATTGCCTCGCCCGACTTAGAACGATCGAACACCCATTCATCATTTTTCAATGTCAAGCCGGTGAAATTGATGCCATCAGAACGCATTTTTATTTCAATATCTTCAAGTTCGGTTACCTTTAGAGTGATTACACCTCTTGTAACCCTGTCGTGAAGCTTATCGGAAACGGCAGCTTTATATGCTTCCTTGCAATTTACAATCGGCATCTGATGAAGCATACCGTCCTTTACAGAGACACCTCTCGCCACTGTAAGCATACCTGCGAAGCCGTATTTTGCGGAAGGCACATTTCTGTCCCACATATTAAGCCAACCCATAAGCATAGGTTTGCCGACAAAGGTTTGGGGAGCATACACGTCAAAACCGTAATCAACTATTCCACGCTTGTTCTCTTCGAAACGTCCGGTAGAATAATCAATTTTTCCGGTGCACCAACGGCAGGTATGTACATTGAGATGAATTCCGTTTTCGCTTGGCTGGAACTGTTCGCAGAAGAGCAGATATCCAAGATCTTCGTTGTAATCGGGACATTCTATCATTGTGCCGGCAGAGTCTGTTCCAAACAAATCGTTTACAAACTCCCAGTTAAATAAATCCTTAGATTTAAACAACAGAATTCTGCCCCTTCCCTCGATTTTTCTGGCAGCAACAATGCACCAGAAACTGTCCCTGCTGAACCAGACTTTCGGATCGCGAAAGTCGCAGGGAGCATATCCCTCGGGCAAATGATTTTCTCCAATAACAATGCCGTGCTTTTTAAAGGTTATTCCATCATCGCTTTCTGCCAGACACTGAACCTGTCTTATGCTGTCGCCACCTTGATTTTCAATAAAACCTGTGTACATAAGCCAAAGTTTTCCGTTGTGTACTATTGCACTTCCTGAAAAGCAACCGTTTTTATCAAAATCATCACCGGGTGTCAGTGCAATAGGCAGATATTTCCAGTTGGTTAAATCATCGCTGACAACGTGTCCCCAATGCATCGGTCCCCACTTTATATCCTGGGGATAATGCTGGTAAAACGCGTGATACTTACCGTTAAAGTATATCAATCCGTTGGGATCGTTTATCCAACCCGTTTCCCCTGTTATATGAAAAGCAGGTTCTTTTATTTTGGTAATTGCCATAATTAGTTTCTCGCTTTTTTGCCTCCCCCGCAAAGCTTGGCGGGGGAGAGCTGTTTTAATTGTTTTCTGAACTTCGAAAGCTTACTGAATGGCTGCAATATAGCCATCGGGAGCACTTTCAAGGTTTACTCTGAAATCATCAACTACGAAGCATCCGTAATCGCCTGTGGAATTGTCAACTACTCTGAAGAAGCAATCTACTTCTACACCGTTGTACTGATAGTAGTATGCATTCATTCTGGTATTAACCTTACCGGGAGCATCGTTATAGAATCTTGCGATTACACTACCGTCTGCTCTGCAAAGCTCAATATATACATCGTGGTTCTGAGCACCGCCTGCACCGCCAAACTTAAAGGATACGAAAGCACCCTGCTTTAAGCTGAAGGTAGAGCTCTGAAGTGTACCCTTGCTGTTCTCACAGTTTATGTCACCGGGCTGTGCGAATGTGAAGAGGAAGCTACCGTCCTTTATATCGTCATTCTTGGTGTACCAACCGGCATCAATCTCGGTTTCAAGTACCCAACCGAGAGTGTTGTGTGCTCCAGCTTCGGTAATGTTCATTGTCCAACCGTCAAGGCCGTCCTCAAAGCTACCGTTCACGATTGTGTGAACACGGTTATCCTTAATATCATTTGCGGTGAAACCTTCGGGAAGATCGTCGGTAGAAGCATAGTAGGTTACAAGGTTATCAAAGGATACGCAACCCCAACCGCTGTCTGCCTGGTCAACAACCTGAATTCTTACGGTTCTGCCAATGTAATCGGAAAGATCTGCAACGTACTGAATAAGAACGGCATCTCTCTGTTCCTGCTGATGATATCTTGCAAGAACCTCGCCTGTTACAGCATCAATTACCTGAATGTAGCAGAGTGCACTTCCGCCACCGCCCAGTTTGAAGGAAATGTATCCTGTTCCGCCGATTTCAAATACCGAGCTGGTAAGAGCGCCTCTGTTGCCCTCTCTCATTGTATCAGCACCAAAGCTCTCCACACCGGTAAAGAGATAATCGCCAACCTTTTCATAAGGAATGTCATCACCCCAATATCCGTTTGCATTTGTAACAACACCGATTTCACCGTGGTTCCACCAGCCCTGAACATCGCCCATTTCAAAGCCACCGTTGAATACATCATAAATAGTGCCGGGAAGCTGGTAATCTACTGCAATTGCATCATTGAAGCCCTGGGGCCAGCTTGTGTAGTATGTAACAACGCTATCAAGGAAGAACAAGCCGTAGCCGCTGTCTGCATTATCGCTGAAGCGTAAGAATACTTCTTTGCCATCGAAATCAGCAAGATTTATTGCATATGGGATAAGTGTACAGCCACTCTTTACACCGTCGGTTCTTTCTGCCCAAAGACCGTTATAGTAACGGGCAAGAATTTCCTTTGTATTTGCATCAACAACATCTACGTAAACGTAGTTTGCGTCCTTGCCGGCACCAAGCTTGAATGTAGCAACACAATTTCCGCCAACCTTAAAGGTGGGACTTGTCAGAGTACCGACAGCACTTTCATAAGCACCGGGTGCATATGCGGAGAACATATTGTTTCCGTCCATACCGAATTCAAAGCCCTCGGGAACTTCGGGATCGTTTACCCAATAGTGTGTATCCGAGCTTATGTTACCGATATTACCTACAACAGTCCAGCCATCAAGTCCGTTTTCAAATCCGCCGTTCTCAATTCTGTAATCGGTGGTATCTTTTACAGAAACAACATAGGTGTAGGATATAGACTGCTCTTTGCCATTTGCCACGTAAGAAACAACTACATTATAGAGTACGTCGTGATCAGCATCGGTATAGTCGTCATCGAAGGCGAAAGTGAAGGTAGGTCCTTCGATAACTCTGTTTATAGTATAGGTGAGTTCAAGGTTTCCGGGATTATCTACGTTTTCAGAAACGTCAATTAAAACGTTTTCCTTGTTTTCAAGATAATACAGATCGAATCTCTTATAGAACTCTTCCTCAAAGATGGTGGGAGCCAAGTCGTTTGTAATCTGAACTGTAAGTTCAACAGATAACTTTTCAACACCGTTGTGAAGAACATTGATAATTACATTAGTTTCGGTTGCCTGGCTTACAACACCTGATGTAACGGTGAATCTTCCGTCAACGATATTGCTGGCAGTTACATAATCGCCAACGATAAGTTCGTAAGTGATGTTGCTAAGGTTATTTACGTTAATGTAATCAGCAATAACGATTTCCTTGTTGTTGCCTGAAATGATGGTGAAGGACTTGTTTGCACCCTGGACCTCTTCAACAGGTCTTACAGCAAGTGCAAGACGTGCTTCGGTGAGTGCTGCAACAGCACGGTCAACATCTGCCTGAGCAACTGCAACGTCGCCAAGAAGTGCCTTTGCAGCATCAAGCTTTGCTACGTATGCATTGTAAGAATCTGCGGTATAATCGCCCTGCTCGGTAATTTCCAAAGCAAGCTCTGCATTAAGAGCCGCCTTGTTTGCAAGAAGGTTTTCTGCAAGAACTGCATTTTCGGGAAGCTCGTCAACAGATACATAGTATGTGATAAGCTCGTCGAAGAATACAAGTCCCCAGCCCTCGGATGCGTGGTCGTGAATAACAAATCTTACTTCCTGACCTGCAAATTCCGAAAGATCAATCTTGTATGTTACAAGGTTAGCAAGGAATACAGAAGAGCCAACCATTTCGCGTC
This sequence comes from Eubacteriales bacterium, assembly GCA_045538685.1. GTDB lineage: Bacteria > Bacillota > Clostridia > Oscillospirales > CAG-272 > UBA1740. The sequence goes on from JAZSRX010000036.1 coordinate 30,094, forward strand.
TTTCCTCTACAGTGAACTCACCTGCGGGGAAATCACAGAACTGTGTATTGCGGTAAAGTGCAAGAACTTCGCCGTTTTTGTTTTCAATAGTGATATAAACATTGTGGTTATTTGCACCGCCCAGCATATAGGTAGCATAATCGCTGTTTACGATAAAGTAAGAGGATGCAAGAGTTCCCTGTGCTGGCTCATAGTTTTCCTCGCCTATATAAGCGGAGAAATACTTTCCTACGTTAAACATAGGATAACCTTCATTCCAGAAGGTGTTTCTGTCGCTGATATCACCAAAGGGTGTTTCGCCAAGATCGGTGATAATTGTCCAGCCCTCAAGTCCGTTTTCAAAGTTACCGTTTACAACACTGTATGCAGCGGTATCTCTTATAGCAAGCTTGTAGGTATATTCAAGAGAAATATTCTTACCGTTTGCTTTACAGGAAACGAGTACTGTGAAGATCTCGAATGTAGTTTCTTCGGTATAAGTACCGAAGGTAAAGGTATAGGATGTGCCGTCAAGCACCAATTCTTCGCCGTTATAGATAACCTTATAGCTAAGCTCTATACCGCCTTCATTGTTTATGTTTTCAGAGAAATCAATAACAAAGTTTTCTTTGTTTACAAGAGAAACGATGTCGAATTCTTTTACAATACCCTCATAAATCAAGGAGGGTTCTACTTCGTTTGTAATCTGAATTGCAAGATCAACCTTCAGTTTTTCAGCACCGTCATACAAAACGATAATGGATACGGTGAGATCGGTTGCTTCTATTACTTTACCTGCGGTGACAGTAAATTTGCCGTCAGCAATAGGGCTGATATCTACAACCGCATTGCTTCTCTTAACCTCGTATGTAATCTTGCTTAATCCGTTAACATTGATGTAATCTGCCAAAGCAATTTCGAGAACGTCGCCCGAAATCATATTAAATCTTTTGGTTGCACCCTGAATTTCTTCAATGGGCTTCAAAATAAGTGCAAGACGTGCTTCATTCAATGCCGCAAAAGCTGCGTCAACAGCTTCCTGAGTAGCTGCAGCATCGTTTGCAACCGCCTTTGCCTCGGCAAGTTTTTCCTTATAGTTATTAAAGGATTCATCGGTATAGTCGCCCTGCTCTGTAATCTCCAAAGCAATTTCTGCATTAAGAGCATCCTTGCTTACCAAAGCACCGCCGTTGCCGTCATTTTCATTGCCGCCGTCCTGGCTGCCACCGTCATTATTGCCGATGTCTTCGTTTCCTGTGCCCTGATTGCCCTGATTGTTGTTCTTACAAGCAACAATAGCAAAGCAGAACATAAAAACGATTAAAACAGCAATTAAGCTTTTTAATATTAATGTTTTTTTCATATTATTTGTCCCTTAATTTTTTTATTAAAGTCGCTAATAGTATATAAAGCTTTTGCCTCCCCCACGGTTTTGTGGGGGAGTTTTTTAATTAATAAATTCTGAAAGCTTACTGAATGGCTGCAATATAGCCATCGGGAGCAGCTTCAAGGTTTACTCTGAAATCGTCAACTACGAAGCAGCCGTAGTCACCTGTGGAGTTGTCAACTACTCTGAAGAAGCAATTTGTTTCTTCGCCTGTGTACTGATAGAAGTACGAGTTCATTCTGGTGTTAACCTTGCCGGGAGCATCGTTATAGAATCTTGCGATTACAGTTCCGTCTTCCTTGCAAAGTTCAACCCATACATCGTGGTTAGAGCCGCCGCCTGCACCACCGAACTTGAAGGATACAAATCCATTCTGCTTCAAGGTGAAGGTAGAGCTCTGAAGAGTTCCCTTGGTGTTCTCACAGTTTATGTCACCGGGCTGTGCAAATGTGAAGAGGTTATTGCCGTCCTTGATATCGTCATTCTTGGTGTACCAACCGGCATCAATCTCGGTTCTAAGTACCCAACCGAGAGTATTGTGAGCACCCGCCTCGGCGATGTTCATTGTCCAACCGTCAAGGCCGTCCTCAAAGCTACCGTTTGCAATATCATAATTATTGTTTGCACCGTATGCCGCATTGCGATAGCCGTTGGGCTTGGTCTCAAGGTTTACTCTGAAATCGTCAACTACAAAGCAACCATAGTTGCTTTCAGCATTGTCAATGATCAAAATATAGCAGTCTGCTTCCTCACCGGTGTATTGATAATAATAGGAGTGCAACTCGGTGTTAACTCTGTAAGGAGAATCGTTATAGAAGGATGCTATAACAGTACCATCGGTTTTTACAAGACGAATGCTTACAGAAGCGGAGCCGGCAGCACCGAACTTGAAGGAAATGTAGCTATTCTTCTTCAAGGTGAAGGTGGAGCTTGTAAGATATCCTGTGGTATTTTCGCAGTTTTCACCGTTAAGAGAATAGAAGGTGAAGAGATAGTTACCGTCCTTACGGTTATCATTAGTTGTGTACCAGCCCTCAGCACGCTCAGAATTCTGTACCCAACCAAGAGTGCCAAAGGCACCTGCGTTGTGGATATCCATAGTCCAACCGCTAAGGTTGCCGCTTTCAAAGCTACCGTTTGCAATCTGATATCTGTCACATTCTACTGCATCCGAGAAGCCCTCGGGAATGCTTTCATAATATGTTTCGAAGCTGTCCGCGAAGAAGAGACCGTAATCGGAATATGCGGTATCAACAATACGGAAGCTTACCTTCTTGCCCATAAATGCAGAGAGGTCTGCTCTGTAAGCATTAAGGGTACAACCGCTCTTTGCACCTTCGGTACGGTCTGCCCAGTTGGCATTGCTGTAACGGGCAAGAATTCTGCCTGTTACAAAGTCACAAACCTCAACGTAAACGTAGTTTGCGTCCTTAGCTGCACCAAGCTTGAAGGTTACATAGCCGGAGCCGCCAACTGTAAAGGTGGAGGAGGTGAGAGTACCAACAGCATTTTCATAAGCACCGGGTGCATACGCGGAGAACATATTGTTTCCGTCCATACCGAACTCATAACCCTCTGCTCTTTCGGGATCGTTCAACCAGTAATGTGTATCGGAGCTTACGCCACCGATTTCACCAACCTGAGTCCAGCCCTCAAGGCCGTTTTCAAAACCGCCGTTTACAAGTCTGTACTTTGTTGTATCCTTAAGTTCAAGCTTGTAGATGTACTGAATAGACTTTGTCTCGCCGTTTAACTTATAAGAAACGGTTACGGTGAAGCTTTCATATGTTACTGTTTCGCTGTAGCTACCAAAATTGAATGTGTAAAGAGAATCAACGGAAGCACCGTTTACAAAGTAACTAAGCGAAAGATTACCTGCGTTATCCACATTCTCGGAGAGGTCAATAATGATATTGTCCTTGTTTTCAAGATTGAAGATATCATATTCCTTGGTAATTTCTTCGGTAATAACAGAGGGCTCTATAATTACTCTTATCTCGCCGCAGTTATTACAGGTTGTGTCAGAGTCATCGTCATAAACGTGATCAGAGGGAACTCTGGTTATACCGCAGTCGTTACAGTCAGCATCGCAGGCATTGTCAAAGATATGCTCGCTGATGTCTGTCTTAGCACCGCAAGAACATTCGTGCCAGTGCTGATTTTCATCATTGATCCAATTTTCAGAATAGCTGTGGCCTGTTGCCTGAATTCTATCTGCAACATAACTTGCATCACATACAGAACAGGTATAGGTAGTATAGCCGTCTTCGGTGCAGGTGGGTTCAACTACAACTGCATTGTAGGAGTGACCGGGATTCTGTACAAAGCTATCCTTCTTTGTGTCACCGCACTTAGAGCAAGTGTGGGTGGTATATCCCTGCTCGGTGCAGGTGGGAGGAGTTACAACCGACTCATAAGAGTGGCCTTCGCTGATAATGGTTTCATTCTTGGTTGCACCGCATACGCAGGCAAGGGTGTAAGAACCGTTTGCTGTACAGGTTGCATCAACTCTGGAGCCGGCAACTTCGGTGGTGTAGTTATGATCTGCTACATCCTTCTTACCGCCGCATCTGCTACACTCGTGCCAGTGCTGAGTTTCGGTTTCTGTCCATTCGCCGGAATATGTGTGTTCAAGTGCGGGAATTATAACGTCCTTTGTTGCACCACACTCACAAGCGAGAGTATACTTACCTTCCTTTTCACAGAAAGCATTAACTCTGGAGCCGGCAACCTCGGTGGTATAATCGTGGTTTGCTGTGTCTGCCTTAGCTCCGCAAACGTTACATGCGTGCCAGTGCTGAGCACCGTCCTTCGACCACTCGCCGGAATAAGTATGATTGGTTACGGGAATAATTTCCTGCTCAACAAGAATCTTGCTACATACTGTACACTTCTTACCCTCGGTAAGACCTGTTTCGATACAGGTAGCAGCTTTGGCAGCAAGAATAGTTTCGGTGTGTCCCTTCTTGGGAATCTCGGTAGGTTCAACAAGAACCTTGCCACAGGTGTTACACTTCTTACCTGCTGTTGAACCTGCTTCGGTACAGGTGGGATCTACCGCAGGAATATCAACCTGATTAAGATGTCCTGTTGCGGGAATAACTTCCTGAGCAGTTAAGGTGTCGCCACAGATTTTACAAGCAACACCGTCTGTAAGACCGGATTCGGTACAGGTTGCTGCATTGCCGGAAACTACAATCGTTTCGGCATGAAGGCAATCTCTTACTGCATTACATACGTTACATACCAAGTCACTCGCGTTGTCATAGGTATGAGATACCTTGGGAACTGCGGTCTGTGCAACAAGAGTTGTGCCACAGGAGAAGCAATACTTACCTTCGGTTTTACCCTCTTTGATACAGGTAGCGGCTTCTGCCTCAAGAATACGCTCATCATGAGCTATAACGGGAATAACTTCCTGTGCAAGAATTTCTGCATTACATACAGAGCACTTCTTACCGTCTGTAAGACCGGTAGCAGTACAGGTTGCTGCCTTACCGGGAACAACTGTTTCGGTGTGACCGAGAGCATTAACTGTTGTCTGTGCAACGAGAACTTCGTTACATACAGAGCAATGTTTACCTTCGGAAAGACCGGCAACTGTACAAGTAGGAGCTATCGCTGCGTCAACAACCTCGGTATGTGCCTTCTTTGCGATAGTTTTGTTGGTTCTGCTGATTTCTGTACTACATACAGAACAGTAAATTACACTGTCGTAAGAACCCTCTGCAGAGCAGGTGGAATCTACGGTATTTTCTTTCACCTCGGCAGAATTTGTATGGCCGAGAGCATTAACTGTTGTCTGTGCAACGAGAACTTCGTTACATACCGTACACTGCTTACCCTCTGTAAGACCGGTTTCGGTACAGGTGGGAGCTACGGCAGCGAGAGTTTTCTCGGTATGGCCGAGAGAATCAACAGTCTGCTGAATTACTGTAACAGTATTACATACTGTACACTGCTTACCTTCGGTAAGACCTGTTGCGGTACAGGTAGGAGCTACGGCAGCGAGAGTTTTCTCGGTGTGACCTTTTGCATCAACCTGATCGGCAATATAGCTGCCGTTACACGCAGAACAGGTATATGTAGTGTATCCGCCTTCGGTACAGGTAGGAGCAGTAACTGTGGGTTCATACTTGTGTCCAAGCGGGCTAATGCTTTCCTGCTTGATTACTGTTTTGCCACAATCATTACATACCTTACCTTCGGTAAGACCTACGGAAGTGCAGGTAGCAGCTTCCCCAGGAAGAACTGTGGTATTGGAGTGAGGACAATCCGCATCGCGAACATAATCACAGCCCTCGTTGTTACAGGTTGTGTCATAGTAATCGCTGTAGTGGTGTCCTGTTGCGGGAACCTTGGTCTGAGCAGCAATCTCAATGCCACATACAGAACACTTCTTGCCTTCTGTAAGACCGTCTTCGGTACAGGTAGGAGCTACGGAAGGAAGAATTTCCTCGGTGTGAGGAAGCTTTTCAATAGCTTCGGTGTAGCTATCACCGCAGGAGCAGGTAAAGGTCTTCTCGCCTTCTTCAGTGCAGGAGGGTACCTTGGTTATCTCCTCGGTATGAAGGTGTGTGTGGGTGTTTTCATTTCCGGTGTTGTCATTGGGTTTACCCTGTTTTTTACATCCCACGATTGTTAACATAAGAGCAGCGATTAATAAGATAAAAGATAATTTCAAAAAAACTTTTTTCATTTTGCTCTCCTCAAATAATTAGTTAAGTTTATTATCAACAAGTGCTGCTTCGGGCAACTCCTCTATTGATTCGTAATGAGTGATAAAGCTATCTACTGCAAGGCAACCCCACGCCTCAGATGCATTATCTACGACTCTGATGTAAACTTCTGTTCCCATAAATGCGGTCAAATCCGCCTTAAATAAGAACATACGGCCTTCATTATAGTCTTCATTATCGTTGTGATATCTTGCTATTGCAAGGTCGGTTTCGGCATCAACGATTTCAATATAACATTCCTGGTTGTAGCCGCCGCCAAGCTTGAAGGTAATATATCCAACACCGCCAACGGTGAAGGTGGAACTCTGAAGTGTACCCTTTGCCGCTTCCATACTGCCCATAACGTCCTCGATACCTGTGAAGAGGAATCTGCCGTCTTTGTTATAGGGTTTGTCTGCATTTCTCCAGAAAACGTCCTGTTCGGATACATAACCGATTTCGGTTTCGCCGCTTTCAAGAGTAAGTGTCCATCCGGTAAGGTTGCCCGATTCAAAGTCGCCGTTAAGCACCTGATAGGGATCGCCTTCACCGAGAATTGTGTCAGGAAGGGGTTCGGGTTTAATATCAACGGCAAGGTTTGCCTTTGCAGGTACACCCGCAACATCCTTATAGTAGGTTACAAAGCTGTCAACAGTGATTAAGCCCCAACCGCCGATAGCATTATCTACCACGCGGATTTTAAGACTTCTTCCCATAAATGCGGAAAGGTCTGCCTTATACATAACCATATTAGCAAGGTTGCTGCCGTTATTGATTATACCGGTGCCCTTGTCATTGAAGAGTCGGTTAGCATAGCGAGCAAGCTCTTCTCCTGTTTCGGCATCTATAATGGAAATGTAACATTCAAGGGGATTTCCGCCGCCGCCGAGAAGGAAGGTGATGTATCCGCTGCCGCCAACTATAAATTCAGAGCTTGTTAATGTACCCTTATGAGATTCAAGCACACCTGCATCCTCGTCTACAATACCCGAGAACAGGAAGCTGCCCTTCTTGTTATAGGGGAAGTTCTCTGCCCACCAGCCGGAAGCATTGGTTACCTTGCCGATCTTTTCGCCTTCTAATGTCCAGCCGGTAAGATCGCTTGTTTCAAATCCGCCGTTTATTATCTGATATTCGCTATCAATCATAATATCGGTTTCATACTTAGCAAGGAAGGATTCGCTGTCTATCCAAAGGGGCTTCTCTTCCCAATAGGTCTGAACACTGTCAAGAGTGATACAGCCAAGCTCATCGGGAGAGGAATTATTGTCTACCACCTCGATATACATTGTTTCGCCAATATATGCGGAAAGGTCTGCGTAATACTGAACCATATTCAGAAGACGCATACCGTTCTGAACATAGGGGAACTGGTAATTCCAGTACTTGAAGTTAGAGTATCTTGCGACCTCTACTGCTTCGTCGCCCTGCTTTACCATAAATCTGATATAGGTTTTGCTGTTGTCCGAGCAGCCGCCAAGCTTATAGGAAACATAGCCCGAGCCACCAAGAACAAATTCGGATGAACGCATAACACCTGTTGCAGAGGGCTTGTATTTTCCGTAGTGATAATTGCCGTCGCGAGAATAGGTGATGTTTTCGTTCCACCAAACACTCTCGGTATTTACACCCTCGTTGGAGAAGGCATCGCCCTCAACAACAGTCCAGCCCGCAAGCGAGCCGAGTTCAAAACCGCCGTTGATGATTTCGTGAATTGATGGAGCTGTCGCCTCGGTTTCATAATCTACAACCTTTGTGAAGAACAGACCCTCGGTCTGTGCTTCAGCATCTTCGCCAATTCTGATATCGTCTACCGCGATATAACCGTAGTAGAAGCTCTCATCATTGTCTACTATTCTGATGTAAACTTCCTTATTTTTATAATCCGAAAGGTCTACATTATACTTATAAAAGTTATCTGTGTTATATACACCGCTGGCATATCTCTCGGGGATTATGTACTCCTCGGTATGCTCGTGGAAATACTCATTGGTCTGCATTGCAATAAGCTGATCGTTCTCTGCAAGATAGAAACCAACAAAGCAAAGCTTTTCCCTGGCTTTTTCGGGTGCATTTGTGCCCTTGCCAACGGTTAAAGCACCGCCTGCAAGCTTCAAGCTGACAGAGCCGTCTTCGGGAACGGTGAAGATGCCTGAACGGATAGCTCCTGTTCTCGCACCGGAGTATTTGCCGTGATAACCCTTTCCGGTAAGGTACCAGTTACCTGTCTGGTTGATCGACAGAATGTTGTTGTTTGAGTCATTATCAAACATAAAGGTTTTCTGAGAAGAAACGCAATCGTCGTCGAAGGCATCTCCATACTCAATTGTCCAACCCGAAAGGTCTGCCGATTCAAATCCGCCGTTTATCAATGCTTTTGTTACGATCTCTTCAGGCGGTTGCTGCTGTTGCTGTTGCTGCTGTTGAGAATCGTTTTTCTTTTTGCACCCTACAAGGCCCACAGACAACAGTACTACACATAAAATAAATGAAATTGTAATTACTATTTTACGCATATGGCCTCCTTTATTCACCCAAGTTGCCTACATTACCGTAGTAAGGAGGTGTTACTGTGTCGCTGTAAGCACTTCCCATGCGGTAAATTTCAAGCTCGGTGAATTTGATGTTTGCATTGTTATCAAATATTCTCAGATAGTCAGAGTCGCCGTACTTGGGATAAATTCTCATTGTATAGCTGATAACTCCGTCAACATAAACCTCCAGCATAGAACGGTCTAACAGTATTGTTATCTCGTATTCGTTCTTAACACGGTCCCAAGTATGGCTGGGCTGACGGTTAACGTAATCGAGAAGCGAGGACTGGTTTCTTTCAACCAGAACACCGCCGTTAAAGAATCTGATCTCGGTTCTTTCTGTCATTCCGTTTACAACATTGGGATTATATCTTAAGAATATGCCTGCAGAATATTCGGGGCTTGTGGGATCAAGCTCGATCTTTGCTCTGATTTCAAGCATATCGCAGCGAATATCTGAAATGTCGTTGTTGATTTCTTCTGCGGTTTTACCTGCACCGCTGTAATAATACAAGGTTTCTTCTCTTAAACTCTCAATTTCCTTGATGGGCTCACGAATAACCTCTGTACCGTCATCGGAGAGCCAGAGTTCAAGAGGAATTGCGAAGTTGTGTGCCCAGCCCGCAGTGTAGTTCTGTGCTGTACCTGCGTCCTTGCCCTGAGCAATCGCATAAATAATGGTTCTGCCCTGTTCGTAGCTTGTCTTGCCGGCGGCGATATCCTCTTCAGTAAGGAAGCAGAAACCGTTCTGACCGGTATAAACTCCTCTGCCAAGGTCAAACAGCTTGGGTTTATCGTCATCAGCGATAAATCTGCAATTTTCCTTATCAAAGGTTCCTATCCAATAATAACATTCAACGGTGTAGCCGTCTACTGTATACTGAGGACAGTCAAAGAGAATGTATTTTGTCTTGGAACCGTCTTTTGTGCTGATGGGAAGCATTACTACACACTCCCAGTGAGCACCCTGTTCGGGATATCTGCCGTAGTCACACTGATAAAGGTAACCGCGGTGATCCCATTCTCTCATATTCTCGGAGGTGTAAATAACTGCCGAACCGCCCGCACCGGGAATAGAGGTTGAAACCATCATATAATAAGTTCCGTCATCATACCAAACGAAGGGATCGCGGAACTGCTCTCTCTCGCCCTGAGAATTATCGTTGGGCTGAGTAATAACAAGCTTATCCTCAACTACCCAATCGGTTAAGTAGGGATCAGTGGGATCGGCTGCGTGAGCGAAAGCAACGTTCTGTCCGCCGTGGTTGGGATTACCGTACAGATTTGTACCTGCGGTAATAACAAGCCAGGGAGTTCCGTCGGGGCCTATACAAGCACCGCCGGTCCAGATACCCTCGGGACAAATGCCTGCTGTGGGAACAACCGCATCCTTAACGTATTTCCAATGAATCATATCCTCACTTGCTATGTGTCCCCAACGAATCTGCGACCAGTAAGGACCTGCGGGATTGTGCTGATAGAACACGTGGTACATACCGTTGTAGTAGAAGGGAGAATGGGGCTCATTCATCCATACTGCAGGAGGAATAGCATGATACTGAGGACGGTAGCGGTCTCCCTCGTAAACAGAGGAATCAAGTGCGATGTCCTCAAAGTCAAGCTTGGGATGTTCGCCTGCGTAATCTGTATCGTTGTAAATCTCAACAATCTCTTTGGGTGTTAAGGCAACAGAGTGAACCTTAACCTCGTCAAGAAGGCCGGAAATCATCTGTCTCTTAATACCGAACTCGATCTGAGGGCTGACATAAGCACCTACACGAAGGGGTTCTTCGGTGGAGATCAATTTTGTTGAAACAAGCTCGGGAATAAATGCCTCGTATGACTTTTCGCCGTTATAGAACAATCCGATATATCCGGTCTTGCCGTCAAAGGCAACCGCAACGTGAGACCATTCGTAAAGAGGAAGTGCGTTAATAGGATCATAGAAACCTATTACAAAGTCCTCGCCTGTTTCCTCGTTGTGCAATGCCAACTGAATTCCCCAAAGGCCAAGTCTTCCGTATCCGAGAAGGAAGCCCTCGCACATTTCAATATCACCCTTATTAAGAATTGAGGTCATACGGGTGTGTCCTGCCGCATCCGATTCACCGTTGTAATAAACGATGTTTTCGAATACTCTGGGAGCTACCCAGGCGGACATAGTGAATGCAGTAGTGGGAGCTTTAAAATCTTTGTTAACAATATTGTTTGAGAAACCGTCCATATATAAGGCATTGCCCTTTACACCCGGTCTTCTTAAAGGATCGTTGGGCTCTTTGAAAAGATCGCCTGCATTCTGTTCGTTGAATACATAGTTTATAGTATAATCTTTTCCGCTTACAGATTCTCTTGTAAGACTGCCGTCAGATTCATCAAGCGAATAATTTAACAAGAGAGTGCTTTTTTCCTCTACATTTGTATTATTATTGTTGTTATTGGTATTATCTTGGTTCTGTGGTTTTTTACAACCTGTCGCCAGAGGAATCAGCATAACCAAAACCAATAAAAATGCTATGTATCTGTTAAATCTCATAAGTCCTCACATTTTAAGGCCGGACGTACCAAAGCCCTGAACAATGTATTTTTGTGCCGCAACATAAGTTACGAAAATAGGTATACTTGTAATTACAAGCGAAGCCATAACCTCGCCGGTAGTAATACCTTCCATACTCTTTATGGAAATAAGTGCTGTCTGTATGGGTAACAGTGGCCAGGTACCGTTGCTGGAAGACGGTAATATCATAGAAGGCCAAAGGTAATCGTTCCAAACACCGATAAAGCAGAACACCGCCACAGTTGCAATTATGGGCTTTGACAGGGGCAGAATAACCTTGAAGAATACACCCAAGGTGTTTGCACCGTCAATACGTGCCGCCTCTTCATATTCCTTTGGAATATTCTGGAAGAACTGCATAAAGAGGAAGATGTTGAAAATGCTTATCGCCGCAGGTAAAATTACACCCAGAACAGACATCTGCTGTTTTAATCCGAGCATTATTTTTACTATTGAGTAAAGAGGTATAATTGATGTTTCCACCGGTACTACGATTAAGAAAATAATCATAAAGGATAATAACTTTTTACCGGGGAAAGTAAGTTTCGCCATAACATAGCCCGCAAGGCCGTTAATTAATACATTAAGCACTATAACAAACGCCGCGTAAATAAAGCTGTTTAAAGCATATTTCCAGATGTCGTAATTTACTAAAACGCTTTTGTAGTTTTCAAATGCCACTGCCGAATTTGCAAAGTCGGGTAAGAACATATTTACCGTTCCAATACTTTCTGCATAGGCAGACTCGTTTTTGGTAGAGGTTGCCAGCATATAAAGTATGGGAAGAACAAATATCAAAGACAAAACAATTCCGACAACGTGATAAACAACTTCTTTAACGGTTTTTTTGACAGGTGTTTTGTTAGGCATAAAGTTAGGTAAATCTCTTATCTTTTCCATATTACTTCTCCCTGAACACTCTGCGTTGTATAAGTGTTATACCGCCGATAAATATTGTCATAAGCAATGCTACCGCCGACGATTCGCCTACCCAGCGGTCTGTATAACCTGTGTTGTACATATAGTACGACAGTGTTACGGTATGCTCCATATATCCCGTCATAAGCATTGGCTGAGTCATAATTCTGCAAGCACCGATAAATACGGTGATAAGTATGTAAACGAAGGTGGAGCGAAGTCCAACCCAGGTTACATTCCAGAACTTATGCCACCAGTTTGCACCGTCGAGAGCCGCTGCCTCGTAAAGATCCTTTCTGATATTGGAAAGGCCCGAGAGGAAAATCAGCATCTGATAACCGCAACCCTGCCAAGCACTGAGTACAATAATACAGGGCATTGCAGTCTTGGGATCACGCAGCCAATCGTGAGGCGGCATATTGAACATACTAAGCATTGAGTTTAAAAGTCCGTCTTCACCCGGAGCAAGAATCTGTTCCCACAAAAATGCTGTAATCGAAAGCGAAATTACAACAGGAGCGAAGAAGCAAACCTTGAAAATCTTGCTTCCGAAGCAGGGGCGATTTACAAAAAGTGCAAGCAAAAGTGCCAGACCGATCTGTAAAGGAACAACACCAACCACGAAGGTGAGGGTGTTCTTTATCGCACTGTAAAGCATACCCCTTTCGGAAATTTCTTTGAAAATCCGAGTGAAATTCTCAAACTGTATAAAGTTGATATTATAAGGTTTGAGTAAGTAATAGTCGGTAAAAGCATAGCCCAGCGAATATAAAATAGGTAATAATATAAACAGGAAGGCAAGAGCTACCGACGGCAAAAGCATAAGATATGCCGTTACCGTAGATTTTACTCGGTAAACTTGTTTATGCCTCTTTGCAGTGGCTAAGTCGTAAACGGCAAAGCCACCGAAAGCACATAAAAACAATACAAAAATAATTATTGATGTGTTAATCATTTTTTCATTTAGTTAGTTTGAATACTATACTATTTTATCTCTTAATTTTGTTCATTTCATTCTGAAGAGTGGTTGTTGCGTTATTCAAAAGCTCATTTACATTACCGTCACCAATTCTGTAAATAATCTGGTTGAAGGTTGTGGAGAAGGTAGGATATGCAACGGTTACGGGACGCTCCTTACCGCTGAGCTCAAGCTGCTTCATAAGAGTGTACTCGGGAGAGCCAACTGCGTAATTCTTAACTACGTCGCGACGTGCGGGAATCATACCTGTTGCATTTGTGATTTCCTCAGAGCTTTCTGCAGAGGTCATCCACTTGAGAAGCTCGAGTGCTGCAGTCTTGTCTGCGTGGTGATTGTTGGTGATTGCGTAAGACCAGCTACCTGTTGCACTTGCAGCAGTAACACCCTTGGGATAAGGAAGAAGTCCCCACTCATCACGAGAAGCAAACTGATCTCTGTACTTGTTGTCAAGCTCGGGAATAGTCCAACCGGAAGAAAGGTACATACCAACCTTACCGGTGAAGAAATCTGTTGCACCAATAGAATAAGAGGTGTAGCCGGAGGTGATAAGGTCCTTAATGAACTGGAAGCCCTGTGCGGTTGCTGCGGAGTTGTAATAACCTTCTGCAGTGTAACCGTCTGCAGAAACGAAGCTGCCGCCTGCCGCATAAATGAAGGGATAAAGGAGATAGGGTGCTGTTTCATCATCGGTAGCATCAATACGCATATCTACCGCGGTAACACCGTATGCCTTAAGTCTTGCACAAACGCTCTTGAACTGCTCGAATGTCCAGGGGTTCTCCGCGGTAAAGCCGCTAACGTCAATACCTGCATCACGGAAGATCTTCTTGTTGTAGAAGAAGCCCGCACTGGATTCCTGAATAGGAAGACCATAAAGACGGCCGTTGTACTTATTGAGAGAATAGAACTTTGCCTGCTCATCAGCGGAAATAAGATCTGTGATGTCATAAAGCAAGCCGGAGTTTGCATATGCAGCAGTGTTAGGTGCGTCGAAGGTGATGATGTCTGCGAGAGTTCCTTCAATCTGGTTGTTCTGAAGCTCTGTCTCGTAGCCGGAAGCACCTTGAGTACGTGCCTTGAATACTGCACGTGCCTTGATCTTCTGATCCTTGTATGCAGCATTGAATGCATCGATTCTTCTCTGATATGCCTGACCTTCAGTAGACTTCTGGTCAACGTGGAACAAAATGCTTACAACGGTATTACCATCATCATCGATTTCGGGGGGCTCGTTGCCACCAAGGCCGCCGCCACCGCCATTTCCGCCGTTACCGCCGTTTCCGCCGCCACATGCGGTTATGCCAAATACCATAATAAGCACAAGCAAAAGTGAAGTAATTGAAGTTAAAAGCTTTTTCATAATTTTTCTCCTTTTACACAACTTTGGGTTGTTTTTTATTTTTGTTTTTTTAAAAATCATTTAGTGGTTGTGCCAAGCACAAATTTTGTTTCAAAAACGGTTCTTAAATCGGTTTCTTCATTATGAATTTTCTTAACGAGAAGCCGTACTACCTGTCTTGCCATTTCCTCAATGGGCTGCTCAACACTGGTGATGTTGCTGATGCCCCACTGCTTGAAAATGCCGTCATAAGAGACGATTTGCAGATCTTCGGGAATTTTTTTGCCAAGCTTTACCGCCGCCTCGTAGAAATACTGAGACAGTGTATATCCCGAAACAAAAACTGCATCGACATCTTGATGTTTTTTCATAAAGTCTGCAACAACAGTCGTTTCTTCTCCGTGTTGCATAACATCATTTACAATGCGGGGCGGCATACCGTATTCCGCCATAACGTCAAGGTATGCCCTCTCCCTCTCTAAAACCTCGGAAGCAACCAAGGGTTTAGAACCTATAAATCCAACCTTTTTTGCACCGCGTTCTATCATATACTTTATTGCCTCTTTTGTGGCATCATAGTTATCGCTGGTGACATAGGGGATATCCTTGCCGAATGTTCTGTCTATCGAAACAATCGGGCATTTCTGCAAGTCCTCTTCTTCGTGCATATAGTGAGTAACGAAAACTGCTCCGTCAACCTCTCTATGCTTGATTTTTGTAATAATTTCGGTTTCCTTGTCAACCCTTTGCTGAGAGGATACCAGAATTACCGAATATCCGAACTTGCTTGCCTCATCTTCGACATAATATGCAAGTTTTGCAAAAAACGGATGATTTACAACAGGCACAAGCAAAGCAATGATACGTGTTTCATTTTTTCTTAACCTGAATGCCATATTGTTTCGGGAATAGTTCAGGGCTTTCATTGCTTCGAGAACCTTTTCCCTTGTTTTATCGCCTACTGCCTTTTCGTTATTAATAACTCTTGAAACAGTACCGACACCAACTCCTGCATATTTTGCTACGTCTTTAATTGTTGTTTCCAAAAATTAACCTCCAAATTAACTCGCGTTTGCAATGCTTTTTTCATATAAAAGTAAAGCAAACTTTACAAAAATAGGTTAATCAACCAATGTAACAGTAATAGATTTGTCTCCGTTAATTACAATTACGTTGCTGTCCTGAGTTAAAAGGTCTGCTCCGATTGTCAACATCAAATCGTCTATATTATACTGTTCTGAGGTAAGCGATGTACCGTTAACAGTAACAGAATCTACCTTTATATTACCTAAATAGATTACTGCATTGCAACCCTTCTGAATAGTCATATCCTTCAATACGGTTTGAGTAACAGAAGTAATATTTACTGTAAATTCGTATGCACTTGCTCCGCCGTATGCCTTGAAGGTATATGTTCCAACGGGTAAAAGTTCAAGGTATGCTGCATCAATAACAAGGTTTCTGCCCTCGCTTGTATAGAATGATCTGTCAACCTTTGTGTTACTTAATGTCTTGTTGTAAAGCTCTGTGATTACCTGCTTTGAGTCGCCTACAACGGTAAGTGTGCCTGTGCCGTCGTATGTGTACTTGTCATTAAAGTTTACCACCGACTTAAAGGTTGCCTTACCAGAGAATACGTTCAAGCCGAAGTGGCCTTCCTTGGGTTCTGCATCGCTTAATACGGTGTCAATAACCAAGCGACCGTTGATATATGCCTTAATCGAAGAGCCCTTTGCCTCAACTCTTAAAACTACGTTGTTTGTGTTTATATCGTGAGCACTTGCTCTGCCGATTTCGCCTCTGGGCGACCACATCTTAACGATTTTCTCGTTGTTATCATAGTTGAATATTATATAATCGCTCATATCTTCATTTGCTCTGAAGATAAATGCACCTGCAACCGCCTCAAGAGAGAAGGATACAGAGCAGTTAAAGTCGGATGCACTTTCGGAAGAAAGGATATATCCGTCGCCTGCGGGGCTGGTTGCGATTATTTCCTGTCCATTTGCAATCCAGTTACCCGAAATAATACCGTCGCCGTCAAAGGGAATGTCGGTTTCGGGAGAGCCGTCGTAAACTGTGACGCTTACAACCTTCTTCTGGTTGCCGCAGGTTGCAATAACGGTTGCCTTACCTGCTTTAAGAGTGTGTATGATAACTCCGCCTGTTGTATTTTCAAGAGAGATAATATCCTCTCCGCTGCCGATTGTCCAAATGATTTCTTCACCGGATGTAGAGTATGCAGTTACCTGCTTTTCGGTAGTGATAGATGTATCAAGCTCAACTGCCTCATCGCTTACATACAGAACGGTTTCGCCTTCCACAACCTCGCCTGTACGCCATACCGATGCCATCTGATTAAGCTCAAGGTTGGTAACGGTTACCTCACCGCCAACAGATAATTCTGCCTTTACAGAATAGGGGGAAGCGAGAGTAAGCACGAAGAAGGGAATCTTAAAGTCATCGCAGAATACTTCAACACCGCCGTTATCCGAAAGTATATAGAAGTTTTGTGCATTAAAGCTTCTGGGTCCGGATGTGAACTTGAAGTGATAATCTCTGATGCTGAGTCCTGCCGAGGAGGCAAATCTACGGTCTACATAGTAGCCGTCCTCTTCATTCCAACCGATTTCTGTATATTCATCAGCACTTACGTTGATCTTTATAGAAATAGGTTCGTTGTTCGGGTTATCAATGCTGAGAAGCATTTCAAATATGTGTGTATTTACATCTTTAAGGATATTTTCGCTTGACTCGTTAACAGTAAGATTGTCTACGGTAAGCAGATTTTCCTTTGTAAATGCTGTGCTGTCCTTTGTGATAGGAGTCTGAGTTAAAAGATATCCGTCACCTTCGGCCGCAAGACCCAATACGACGGGAATTGTCATACCGCTTCCGTTCCAGATTTTTCTTGCGTTTGCGTAAATACCGCTGTCGGTATCTGCAGGAACACCTGCAAACCAATGGATAGTTACTGTCTTGCCAAAGTAGTCGCTGGATTCATCTCTGATGCTGAAGGACTGTGCCGCATAGGAATCGGGACCGAAGTCCATCTTCTGAATATCGCCTTGGTCAATTGCACCGCCGTCCTTATCGGTGAATACAATGCTTGTGCCGTCGTAATGAAGCTTACCTACTATGTACTCTCTTGATGTAAGAGTCATAACGTTGAATACCTCACCGTCGTCGGCAGTAAGTGTCATAACGTCGGGACACTCGGGAACCATTGCACTGAACTGTCCTGCATAAGACCAATCGAGAAGGTTTTCGGATTTCATAAACCAAACCTTGTTTTCCTGCTGACCGGTAACAACCATACCCCAGGCGGTAGTCTTGCCGTTTTCATCAACAGCCACAGGGAATACCTTTGGGTCACGGCAGGCAACCTTGTGGAAGATGCCGTCTGCACCTGTTGCCACATCCTGAGGAATCATCTTACGCTTTGTCCAGGTCATACCGCCGTCGTCCGAGGACATCATCATCTGGTCCTGTCTGCCGCCATCACGGGTGTAGAAGGCGATAATTCCGTTGCCCTCTCCGTTAGGGAACCAGTTAAGTGCGTCTATTGCATCGCTGTCGCCGAGTCTGTACTCGTAAGCAGAGCCCGACCACATATAGCCAACACCCTCGCCCCAGTCTTCATCGGGGAAGAGACAGATGGGAAGAAGCTCCCAATGTGCAAGGTCCTTACTTCTTGCGTGTCCCCAATACATATCGCCCCAATAGTTGTTATAGGGGTGGTGCTGATAGTAGAGGTGATAGTAGCCGTCGTAGTAAATAAGACCGTTAGGGTCATTGTTCCAGTGTGCGTACTGGGAAAAGTGATACTGGTTACGGTAGAGCTCGGTGTAATAGGAATAGTCACTCTTGCCGTAGTAAATATCGGTGAATTTAACCTTGGAATTAAAGCAGTTAAATCCGATGTTGCCTCCATCATAGGTTACCTCTTCGGGAAGCTTTTCCAAGCTGTTAAGCTCGATCTCGTTATCAATACCGAATCTGCGGATATTGTCTGCATAAAATTCTGCATAAACACCGTCCTCTTCGGGAGTGATAATCACTTTAAGCTGAACCTTATCAATATTCTTAACTTTGTCACCAACAAGACGTCTTTCGCTGTCGGTCATCTTGTCGTTACCGATAAAGTAGTCGGTTAAGAGTTCTGTTGCGATTGTCTTACCGTCAACAACCGCGAAGAAGAGAAGCTTTACAAGGTTTGCCTCTCTGTCTACGTTAAATACCCAATAACGAGAACCGTCCTCGGCACCGAACACAAGGCCTGCCGCCACGCCGTTCTCAAAAGTAACGATTGAGGTGTAAACGAATTTTTCATCTGCACCGTATACGGTTTCTGAAAGAGTGAATTTATCAGTCGCACTCTCCATACTAACGTCGTCTGTTACCGGCTCATAAGGGATGACTTCTTCGAAGATTACGTCGTCGTTCTTATCTTCTTCCTTATTTTCATTGTCACCCGACGCACCGCCTTCCTGATCGGGTGTGCCGCCGTTTTCATTGGGACCCGAGGGAATTACATTCTCGTTTTTGCCTTCGGTATTTTCGTTTTGATTCTGATTGCCCTTAAAAGCTTTACACGACACAATTGAAAAACTCATAATGACAACCAATATCAAGCTTAAAATCTTATACCAATTTTTCATTATTGCTCCTTTCCTTCATTAAGATAAATATTAATAGTGTCTAAATCAGGCAAATTATCTATTGCACCACGTCCTGTGGTGTTTAACGCACCCGCTATATTTCCGAATCTAAGCGAGTCGTTTAGTATATGCTCGTCAAATTTTACTGCATTTTTATCTAAAACAGAGAGTGCTCCTGCAAAGAAAGCATCCCCTGCTCCCGTTGTGTCTATGGGTTTAACGGTTATGGCGGGAATTCTGTTTCTTTTGCCCTTATATCTCCATTCGCTGCCCTCTTTACCCAAGGTTATCAGAACCAATTTATCGGTTAATATATTTACATAATCTTCGGTAAAGGTTTCAACCTCGTCCTCGGAGAATTTAACGATATCCGCAACCGCCAAAATCTTTTTATAGGTTTTTACGGCACTTTCTCTGTCCCTGAAAATATCAGTACGGTAGTTAACGTCAAAGGCAACCGTTTTGCCAAAGTAATGGGCACGGTCTATAATATCCAGTGCATATTCAACGCAGTCGGAATCAGCCAGCATCAGCGAGCCGATGCATACGATATCCGCCGACTCAATCAGCTCATCGCTGACCTCCGGCATAAAATAATCTGCTGTGTTTTTGCGATAAAAGCAAAAGGATCTGTCGCCTTCCTCATTTAACTCTACAAATGCAAGAGTGGTATTGCGGTCTTCGTGACTGTGGATATATGTGATATCCATACCAAAATCCCCGGCATATTTAATTAAGAACTGACCTATCAGGTCATTTCCCACACTGCCCACAAATTTAACGTCGGCACCGAACTTTTTTAAACCGCAGGCAACGTTAAAGGGAGCACCGCCTGCTTTTCTTTCATATGTAATAATTCCGTTTTTTTCCTCGCCGATCATATCGGCAAGAATTTCACCAATACAAAGTAACATTTAAACCTCCGTTTGTTCAGTTTCCTGCTTTTCCAGCTGTTTTTGATAGAGCTTCTTCTCTTGTAACGTAAATATTACAGATCTTGTAACAAGCACAAGGAAGAACAGTATCAACGGCAAAACACCGATAACACTTCGTTTTACAAAGAACATAATTATTACGGTACAAACTGCCGATACCGCCGCCGAGAACCAGGAGAAAGATCCAACTATTCTGATCATCGCACCCAAGGAGGATATGCTTTCAACACCGCAAAGCTTTAATATTGAATAGGATAAAAGCGTTGCTACCATAAGCATAAGAGCTATAAAGGGTAAAAGCGAGAAGATGTTCAGCATATAGCTATATGAATTTATAAGCCAGTTTGCCTTAAATGAGTTTTTAATAAAGCTGTCTGCCGATACATTTGCTCCTTCAGCACCTTCGGAAATAAGCACACCGTTTTCCATATTGCTGTAAAAGCCGTAAAAGGTAACGTCTACCCCGCCCTTCGTCTCAAAAGAGCCGGTAAGATAATCATTAAATATAAACAGGTAATTTTTAATTCCCTTACTTATATATTCGTGGTAATAATAATTACGCAAAAGCGGAACCTTGGATGATTTTTCATATTCGTCAATCTTTGGATAATAAGCTTCAAAATAAAGCTCATAGATTGCTCTTTCGTATTCATCTTTGGTAATCTTGCCTTCGGAAAGTTCGCCTGCAAGCTTTTCGGTTTCGGCTTTGTTATCTCCGCCAAGACCGATTAAATATGCTTTATAACCTTCCACCTTTTCATCGCTTAATTCAAGCGGTTTGCCGGTATATCTTAATTTGAAATCGAAATTATACCTTTGTGCTTCGTTGACGGTAAGATAATCCTCATAGGAAATAACCGTATTATTACCGTCATTTGAAAGGCAATAGGGCTCAACCTCGGCAAGAGTTCCGGCAGGACGGGAATCCACAACGACGTTGTAGCCGTTTAAGGAATAGCTTTTTCTGTCCTCTTCACTTTCAAAGGTGTTTATCAAAAGCCCGGGAGTAAATTCACCGCCCTGCTTTTTCATTTTCAGGTCGCCGTTTTCTATTCCAGCATAAATTCGCTTGTCGGCATCTTTATTCGCAAACACCGAATGTACGGTTTCCTTGAACTTCGGAGAGCGGTTGTAATGCACACCGAAAGGCAGCATATCTCCCAAAATAAAAGCTCCCCACAAGAATACAAGTGCTAAAACAAATCCGAGAAAAACATTTGTATATCCACGCTTTATGCCTTCTTTCGACCTGTTATGCGAAAAAAAGCTGAGCCCGAAAAATTTAAACCATTTTTTCATAAATTATTAATTACCGTATTCTCTTGACATAATTGAAAGCTCGGTTTCCTTATCGAAAAGATGAACAAAGCTCTCTGCAAAACCGATGCCGACGGTATCGCCGGGAATTAAGCTGTTTCTCTCGGGAACACTTACGATAAAGTCATCATCCCTATCTCCGAAGCGAAGGAACAACTGAGTGGTGTTACCCAAAACCTCTTTAATAGTAAGGACTGCTTTTATGCCGGAGGCATCTAACTTAATGTTTTCACCTCTTACACCGAGGTAAACGCGGTGAGCATTTCCGTCAAGATAACCCTTTTGTATGCTACGCAGCTTGGAAAGATCAAGCTTTATCGACTGACCGTCATCAAAAGCAACGTTAAGCTTATCGCCCTCACACTTTATATCAACCTCAAAGAAATTCATCTGAGGTGTTCCGATAAAGCCGGCTACAAACTTGTTTTCGGGATAGTCGAACAGGTTTGTAGGTGTATCAATCTGCTGAATAACACCAAGCTTCATAACCACTATTCGAGTACCCATAGTCATCGCTTCTATCTGGTCGTGAGTAACATAAATGAAGGTGGTTTTAAGCTGATTATGTAATTTAACTATCTCGGCTCTCATCGCCGTTCTGAGCTTTGCGTCAAGGTTGGACAGGGGCTCGTCAAGTAAGAACACTTTAGGTCCACGCACCATTGCACGACCGAGTGCTATACGCTGACGCTGACCGCCAGACATTTCTGCGGGCTTGGAGTCAAGCAATTCTTCAATTCCCAAAATTCCTGCTGCCCACTGTACCTTTTCGTCTATCTCCTCTTTTGTCATATGAACCTGTTTGAATAAAGGTACAGACGTGGTATTATAGTAATTAAGGTCTTTTTCGGCATCCTTAATTCGCTTTTCAAGCAAGGTCTTCTTCTCTTCATAATAAAGGATGTCTTTTTCAAGCTTCTCTTTCGAGGCAATCGCAGCTTCAAGCTTCTGAGCCAACTTAGAGTCCTGAGTGTCGGAAGCGATGTCGCTTACCATCTGATTAAAGCTATCAATCTTTGCCTGCCATTTTTCCAAAGCAACACCGTTCTTATCAATGCCATTTACCGAGTCATTATACTCCTTTTGGAGTTTATTAAGTCTTTTCTTGATGTCGCTGATCTTTTTTGTGTCAATAGCCACAACCTGATTTCCCTGACCGTCAAGCTTTGGAACTGTTTTTTTACGCAGTTTAAGACCGAAAGCAATATTGTCATAAGCAGTGAGCTGAGGGTAAAGTGCATAGCTCTGGAAAACCATCGCTATATCTCTATCCTTTGCATCGACGTCATTAACCAACTGATCGTCTATATAAAGCTCGCCGCCGCTTATTTCTTCCAGGCCTGCAATCATTCTTAACGTGGTTGATTTACCGCAGCCCGAAGGTCCGACGAATACGATAAATTCGCCGTCGTTGATTTCCATATTGAAATCCTTAACCGCAACGAAATCGCCGCTTCTCTTTTTTGCTTCACCCTTGGCATTCTTTTTCGGTTTGCCAACACCGGGGTAAATTTTGTAAACGTGTCTTAATAACAAATTCGCCATAAATGACTTCCCCTTTTTCCTAAAAACTTCCTTTTATTAATATATAAAAAATAAATTTCAAGCGTTTTGGAAATGTTTCCAAAAAGTATTATACTACATTATATTTAAAAAAGCAAGAGGTTTTTGGAAAAGTTTCCAATTTTTCTGAAATATTTTTTAGCTTTTTGGGTTATTTAACCAAAAAAGAGACATTTACCCTAAAAGTGTAATCAATAAAAGTTGATTTTTCTTTAAGATTTTTTGTAAAAAAAAGCTGCTAAAAGGCACAAATTTTAAGTTCTTTTTAAAAATTTCAAAAATTTGCACAAAAAAAGCACCACTTTGGGTGGTGCTTTCTCGGGTTTGGTGAGCAAGGCATTGCAAGTTCTATAAGAAAATATTTATTGTTTTTTCCTTTGCCCGACAAAACAGAAGACGGCAATCACCGTTACCGTCACACTATATAGCAAAACCGGCAGAATATGTGTTGATGCAAGTCCAAAATCTTCGCTGAATAATGCTTTTTCCATTTCTACTGCGTGGAAGAACGGGAGAACGTTGGCGATTTTCCAGAAAAACCCACCCACAAGCTTTAAATCAAACCACACTCCCGAAAGCCATGCAGAGAGATTTGTAAGTAATGCTCCGCAGATGCCACCTACCTGCTTGACTCCCAAAATGCTGCCGCACAAAAGTCCAAGCGAAATATTGAAAACAGCCATAGGTATCATACCGATAAGTGCATAAACAATGTTCACACCGACCGTAAGCCCCAAGGGAATCGCAAACAGATAGCAGATAACAGTCTGACCAAGAGCAATGGGCAGAAGCGGAAGCATATATCCCATTATAAAATCAAAACCTGTAAGAGGTGTTGTGTACAACCTTTGCAATAGTGCACTTTCTCGGTCCTTGGCAACCAAAGTTGCAGAAAACAACGTCATAAACGAAAACCCAAACACAGTAATACCGGGAGTCAAGGTGTCGATTTCAAACAAGCTCACAGGTATATTTTTCTGCAAGGCACTGAGAAGCAATAGTAGCACCAACGGGAATCCCAACCCAAAACCAATATTGATGGGATCACGCAAAATCTCTTTTGCACATCTTTTAGCAAAAGTCATCATTCTCATATTGTACTCTCCTTTACGATAGCAACGAACGCAGATTCAAAATCCTTTGTATTTGCTTTTGCCTTTAATTCGGTTACCGTTCCTACGGTCAGGAGCTTGCCGTTTTTCATAATTCCTATTCGGTCGGAGAGTGCTTCAGCTTCTTCCATATAATGCGTTGTCAGAATTATCGTTACGTTACCCCTCAAAGCCCGAATGTTTTCCCAAAGCTCATGCCTTGCTATAACGTCAAGTCCAAGAGTAGGTTCGTCCAAAAACAGAATTTGAGGTTCGCTGATCAAAGCCATTGCAATGCTGACACGTCTTTGCCAACCGCCTGATAACTTACCTGCTTTTCTGTTTAGAACATCAGCCAAAGCAAATTGCTCTGACATCTCCAGGATTTTCGCAGAGGTCTTTTCTTTTGAAAAACCGTGAATACCGCAGATTAATTCTAAATTTTCTTTTACGGAAAGGTTGGGAGCAACGGCGGTTTCTTGAGGCGATATCCCAATCAGTTTCTTTACCTTTTCCGCTTCTTTTGTAATGCTATAACCGCCTACAAAGGCATCTCCGTCTGTAGGAACTGTTAGGCAAGAGAGCATTTTTATTGTCGTAGTCTTTCCCGCACCGTTTACACCGAGCAAAGAAAATAATTCGCCCTGCCGTATTTCCAGATTAAGCATATCTACGGCGGTTAAATTCTTGTAACGTTTGACAAGCTTTATTGCTTTTATTGCATTAATACCTATCACATCCTTTCGTTTTAGTCATTGATATTTTACCAAACGAAAGAGCTTGATTGTTGATTTTGGGCTATTCGGTTATTATTTGTGTCTTATCGGTTGCAGATAGCCACCAACAACCTAAATCGAATTCGTTTTGATGGGCGGATTATTCGTAATAATTCGCCAAAACTCCTTGTAATATCCGCATATTAATGCGTCATTTCGGCTTTTATAATTTACGCTTTCTTCTTTCGGTGTCATAACTTTCAATTTTAGTTAAGACGAAAAGATCAATACCTTCCGCAATATCTTCTATAGGCTTTAATATAGGTACATCATTATGGAGGTGCAATCAGACATAAACGAATAACAAAGGTCTGTTACAAAAGTTACGCCCTCGTTCTGAAATGGAGCGAGGCTATCTTTATACAATCTTAATGCCGCACGGTATAGTGCTAACGCCGTCTTTATCTCTTTTTGGGTATAATAATAACAGAAAGAGTATAAGGAGAGGTGTATAATGCGACCTTTACATAGATTTAAGCTGTCATCATTCCAAGTAATTTTACTTGGCTTTGCGGCAGTAATACTGATCGGAACGTTTCTGTTAATGCTCCCCATATCGAGCAAGGAAGGTGTCGTAACACCGTTTTCGGATGCCTTGTTCACATCAACCTCGGCTGTTTGCGTAACGGGACTTATCGTACAGGATACGGCAACCTATTGGTCGTATTTTGGACAGGCTGTTATTCTCATACTCATTCAGATCGGCGGTTTGGGTGTCGTTACGGTTGCAGCTTCGGTATCTATTCTCGCAGGCAGAAAGATCGGGCTTGGACAGCGAAGCACGATGCAGGAGGCAATGTCAGCCCCGAACGTTGGCGGCATCGTTCGTCTGACTTGGTTTATTCTCAAAGGTGTGCTTATCGTCGAAGCCATTGGAATGCTCGCTATGCTTCCCGTGTTTTGTGTCGATCATGGAGTAAAAGGAATATGGATGGCTGTGTTCCATTCCATATCGGCGTTCTGCAACGCAGGCTTTGATGTGATGGGAGAGATCAGCGGACAGTATTCATCACTTACTGCCTATGCCTCGCATCCCGTAATCAGCGTTGTTATTATGCTACTCATTATAATAGGCGGTATCGGCTTCTTGACTTGGGAGGATATATACAGACATAAATGGCATATCAAAAAATACCGCACGCAAAGCAAGATCATACTTGCGATGACGGGTGCACTGATATTCATTCCCACGCTGTATTTCTTCTTCTGTGAGTTTGAAGGATATGCCCTCGGTGAAAGAATACTGCTATCTTTGTTTCAAGCAGTAACGCCGAGAACGGCGGGCTTCAATACGGCAAACCTCGGACTTATCAGCGAGGTCGGACTCTTGCTTATGATCTTCCTGATGCTCGTGGGCGGCTCACCCGGATCAACCGCAGGCGGTATGAAAACAACAACGCTTGCCGTACTGTTTGCTTCCGCAACCTCTGTTTTCCGTAAGAAAGAGAACGCACAGATGTTTAAGCGTCGAATTGCAGATGATACAGTCAAGCACGCCTCGGCAATCTGTCTTTTGTATATCGTACTGTTCTTGCTCGGCGGTGCAGTCATAAGTGCTGTTGAGGGATTGCCTCTTATGACCTGCCTTTACGAAACGGCTTCGGCAATCGGTACAGTCGGTCTTACGCTTGGCATAACTCCTTCGCTTGGTACTGTATCAAGAATTATTCTAATTGCTCTGATGTTCTTCGGACGTGTCGGAGGACTTACCTTGATATACGCCACCTTCGGCGGTATAAAGAAAAATATATCGAAGTTACCGATAGATAAGGTAACAGTAGGATAAGGAGATAATACTATGAAACATAAATCAATCCTGCTCGTAGGAGTTGGCAATTTTGGAAAGCATATTGCAAGAAAATTCAATGAGCTTGGACCCGACGTAATGGCAATAGATCAGGATGAAGAAGGCATCAATGACGTGATGCCACTCGTAACGAGTG
>JAZSRX010000006.1:0-62441 GCA_045538685.1 Eubacteriales bacterium
ATTTTCGTTACCAATCTGAAAATAAAAAACCGCAACCCCTCTGTCTTCTAAGGCTTGCGGTACTTTATTCTCTATTGAAGCATGCGGGATTCGAACCCGCGACACCTTGATTAAAAGTCAAGTGCTCTACCGACTGAGCTACAGGGGCATATAAATCACGCCTGTATATAATATCACATTCTAACCGGTTTGTCAATAGTTTTTAACAAAAAAAGTTTAGAATATACATTAATAAAGACGCGATTTTGTTTTATAGTTCTCTTAATCTCGGCATACCGATATAATTAAGACGGTATTTTCTTATCAGGTATGCTGCTCGGTTTAACTGTTCCTTGTTAAGAAAGTCTTTGCTTGAGTGGGCATCGTAGCCAATTGTTACAGGCGAACCCATGTCTCCCACTATTTTCCAGAATTTTTCGTTAGGGTAAAACTTGTTGCATCTAACACCTGCCAGATTAATTTCCAGCGGAATATCAAGCTCTTTTGATGCAAGGCAAAGACGTGAAATTTCGCTTGAATATATTTTATCATCACCTGTGAAACAGACAAGATCGGGGTGTGCAACATAGGAGAAAACACCTGTTTTCATTCCCTCGATAACTTCGTCAACGTATATTCTGAGATGCTCTTCGCTGTCTGTCGGGCCGATCGATCCAACACCGTTAGGATGCTCGCTTAAAATAAAATGCTGACCGAGAACAAGGTATTCTGCTCCCATATTTCTTGCGATTTTAAGCATTTCATCGAAATATCGAGGGTAATACTCCATTTCGAAACCAATGCTTATCTGAATATCATTTTTATACTTTTCACGCAGAATATTCAACTCCCGAACATAGCTTTCCGCATCACACATCTGCACTCGATACAGGTTTTCATATCCGTCGGGAAAAACAAAGGGGGCGTGGTCAGAGAAGCCGAGATACTTGATCCCGGCTTCCATTGCACGTCTGATATAATCCTCGTCACTGCCTTTTGCGTGACGGCATCTTACCGTATGTGTGTGATAGTTGTAAATCATTATTTAAGCAAGAACTTGTTAAAGCTCTTCTTTCCTCTCTTAACGAGAATACCTGTCGCAAGCTGATCCTTTGTGATCATAGCACGAACATCAGTAACCTTTTCACCGTCAACAGAAACCCCGCCTTGTTCGATAGCACGTCTGCCCTCGGATTTAGAGGGAACCATTTTGCCAAGAACAAGCAGACTGTTAAGATCTATCGCACCGTCAATAAGCGAGCTTTCTTCAACTTCAACAACAGGAGCATTTTCAGCACCGCCCGATACGAACAGAGAACGAGCCATTGCCTGTGCCTTTTCGGCTTCCTCGTCGCCGTGAACAAGCTTTGTAAGCTCAAATGCAAGAATTTCCTTAGCTGTGTTAAGCTGAGCACCTTCCCAGGAGTCCATCTTATCAATTTCTTCAACAGGAAGGAAAGTAAGCATTCTTATACATTTAAGAACGTCTGCATCAGCAACATTTCTCCAGTACTGGTAGAAATCGTAGGGAGCAGTCTTGTTAGGATCAAGCCAAACCGCACCCGATGCGGTCTTACCCATCTTCTTGCCCTCGGAGTTGAGGAGCAGGGTAATAGTCATTGCGTGTGCATCCTTACCAAGCTTACGTCTGATAAGCTCAGTACCGCCAAGCATATTAGACCACTGGTCGTCACCGCCGAACTGCATATTACAGCCGTATTCCTTGAAGAGGTGGTAGAAGTCGTAGGACTGCATTATCATGTAGTTGAATTCAAGGAAGGAAAGGCCCTTTTCCATTCTCTGCTTGTAGCACTCAGCAGAGAGCATTCTGTTTACAGAGAAGCAAGCACCAACGTCACGAAGCACGTCAACGTAATTAAGGCCGAGAAGCCAGTCTGCGTTGTTTACAAGAATTGCCTTGCCTTCGCCAAAGTCGATGAATCTTTCCATCTGCTTTCTGAAGCAGTCAACATTGTGCTGAATTGTTTCGGTTGTCATCATCTGACGCATATCGGTTCTGCCGGAAGGGTCACCAACCATAGCAGTTCCGCCACCGATAAGCACAACGGGCTTGTTACCTGCCATCTGAAGTCTCTTCATAAGGCAGAGAGCCATAAAGTGACCAACGTGCAGAGAGTCTGCAGTAGGGTCAAATCCGATGTAGAAGGTCGCTTTACCTTCGTTTATCATAGTTCTGATCTCTTCTTCGTTAGTTACCTGGGCGATCAGTCCGCGGGCAACCAGTTCCTCATAGATTTTCATTGTTTTTACCTCTATATATTATTTTTGAACACAAATAAAAAAGTCCTCGGAGAAAAACTCCAAGGACGCAAAAAACGTGGTACCACCTTGATTTGTAAAGTGCAGGGTGCACCTCATCCACCGCCATAGGCGGTCCCCCTTCCCCAACAGGGAAGGCATTGTGCAGAATGCAGAATTACCTCATTTACGCTGTAACGGGCGTGAACCGTCGTGCCCTACACACTTCAGAAAGAAGCTTCAACACGCACTCAGAGATGTATTTGCAAACGGAAACTCATGTGCCTCTCATCACCCGGCAACTTTCTGTTTTGCGTTATCCGTCGCTACTTGTTCTCGTCATCGCTTTATTACCACATAATTATACAGTAAAAAAACACAAATGTCAACAGTTTTATTGACATTTTTCTTATATTGTGATACAATTAATTAGCTAAATACAAATTACTAAATTAATTAACGAGGTATGATATGAAAAAGCTTATTTGTCTTCTGTTAATCGTAATATCATTGGTGACAACATTAACTTCTTGTGAATTGCTTGTTGTAGCTTTGGTCGGTCCTGCTTTCAAAACCGAAACAACAGTAGTTAACGGAGTAGAGTATAAATGTCAAGGTAAAGTAAAAAAAGCGGATTCTTTTTGGGTTTCCGGACTTGCCGACAAAAGTCTTACAAATGTAGTAATTGAACCTACAATAAATGGTAAACCGGTTACAAAAATTGCAAGTATGGCTTTTTCTAGTTGTGAACAGATTAAATCTGTTATTATCCCCGAAGGTATTACGTCAATTGAACACTATGCATTTTCCGATTGCACCGGTCTTACAAGTATTGAAATTCCTAAAAGTGTTACACGCATTGATTCATATGAAATATTTATGGGTGTATCAGATCGTTATGGAGCTTTTCATGGTTGCATAAATCTTGTTGAAGTTATAAATCATTCTTCTTTGGAAATCACTGTAGGTGGCAAAGATAATGGTCAGATAGCAGAGTATGCAATAGGTGTTCACACCGGTGAGAGTAAACTGTTGGAAAAAGACGATTATCTTTTCTATATGGATGAAGATGCAAATTATTTAGCGAGATATTTTGGTAGTGAAACCGAACTTGTTCTTCCTGAAAACTGCAACGGCGAAAATTATATAATAGACAATCACGCGTTTGTTTTTTTGAAGTTACTTACAAGTGTTACTATTCCCAATAGTGAAATTGGCATAGGTGATTATGTATTTTACAACTGTGAATCGCTTAAAAATATTGAACTTCCGGAAGGATTAACAGAAATTCCCAAATCTGCATTTAGGGGTTGCCGTTCGCTTATAAGTATTAACATTCCCGATAGTGTAATCGGCTTAGGTGATTATGCATTTTACAACTGTGAATCGCTTAAAAATATAGAACTTCCTGACGGAATAACTGAAATTCCGCAACACGCATTCGAGGGATGCCGTTCGCTTACAAGTATTAACATTCCCGATAGTGTAATCGGCTTAGGTGATTATGCATTTTACAACTGTGAATCGCTTAAAAATATAGAACTTCCTGAT
Organism: Eubacteriales bacterium; assembly: GCA_045538685.1. Lineage (GTDB taxonomy): Bacteria > Bacillota > Clostridia > Oscillospirales > CAG-272 > UBA1740. The sequence continues at coordinate 3,790 of JAZSRX010000006.1, forward strand.
GGAATAACAGAAATTCCACAATCTGCATTCGAGGGATGCCGTTCGCTTACAAGCATTATTATTCCTGATAGTGTAATTCGTTTCGGGGTTTCTGCCTTTTCTGGTTGTGAATTTATTACCGACGTATATTATAAAGGCAGCGAAGCTCAGTGGATAAAGATTGAGAGTAATTACTTAGACCATATAGAGAACGTTACTATTCATTATGATTATATTCCCGAATAATACAAAAATGGCAGAGAGTTAAAAAGCTCTCTGCCATTTTTTTTGAAAAAATCTGATTGTTCTAAGGACATCTGTTTGGCAATATGTTATGTGAATTAAGTAGTTGATGCATTATCAAAAGGGAAAACTTCATAGACAGTAGTCTGTCTATAAACCTCTCCTGCCTTGTAGAAGCCAACACCCTGATTAATACAGTTCGGCTCGGTTTGTGCTTCAAGGCAGAATGCACCGTGCTTGATTTTTTTTACACCGCCTCTGAAATCAGGACCGCCTTCCAGGAAATTACCGGTGTAGAACTGTACTCCGGGCTGGTCTGTATAGACATTGAGAACAAGTTTTTTGTTAGTAACCTGTGCAGCCAAGGGAAGATTAAAATCTTTAAATTTTGTATATAAATCGGGGCAGAGCACGAAATTGTGATCATACCCGTCAATATCTTTACCAAAATCTTCACCGATTTTCTTTGGTGTCTTGAAATCAAAAGCAGTGCCATTTACACGCGGTCTATTACCCGTTGGGATAAGATTATCTCCAACCTCGGTATAACAATCTGCCCATATTGTAGCTATGTGATTGTCAATAACTCCGCCAAAGCCGTCAAGGTTGAAATAGGAATGATTTGTCAATGCGATAGGAGTTTTTCCGTCGGGAGTTGCCTCGTATTCGATCATAATGGCGGTGTCAATAAGAGTGAATTTCACCTTTGACATAAGTCCTGCGGGGAAGCCCTCTTCGCCATCGGGAGAATAGTAGGAAAGGGTAACACTGTCCTCTGTAAGCTCTTCAATATTCCAGATACGGAAGCTGAAGCCGTCACCGCCGTGCAGACAATTTCCGTTGTCATTATCTGTCAGCATATAAATAGCTCCATCCATAGTAAAACTTGCGTCTTTTATTCTGTTTGCCACACGACCGACGGTTGCACCTTGATATGAGCCGGTGTCTGCTTCGTAACTGCAAAGCTCGTCGTATCCGCCAATTATATCAACGCCAAAGGGCTTAAAGGAAACGATAGTCGCACCGCGCGTCATAACTCTAAGCTCTGCGTTATTGTTTTTTAACGTAATAAGTTCTACATTCTCTCCGCTTTTTGTCCTGCCGAATATCTCTCGCTTCATAATTTACCTCCAAAAAGAGTGATTATCACATTGATTATAACCCATTTATCAAAAAAAGTAAATAGTAAAGTTGAATTATGATCACAAAAAAATTTTATAAATTTTCTTTTAGACTAGTTCGTTGACAATAAAGTTTTTTTGTGATAAAATGTGGTATGTTCAAAAAAAGGGGAGAGTTTATGTTCGAAGCATACAATATACTTGATCTTACGGTGTCTGCTGTTGATAATATTAGAAATACAATAGAAGAGAGCGGAAATGTCGTTGGACCAATATTCTTTTTAGGAATAATAGTGGGAATTTTAGTATCTTATATCGTTTTTTCTATTTGGTGGCTCATAAAATCAAGAAAAAAACATATAACAGAAACTCCTAAAGAAGCAACAATTATCGAATATGAAAATAAAGAAGAAACAGAAATTCACGACGAAATTGAAGAAAAACAAGATGATGACTCTGTCGGTTTAGGAACTTTTTTGGTCACTATAATCGTATTTTCTTTATTGATTACTATTTTTGTTACTTTTGGTATGTTAAACAATGTTGGTGATAAATCTGAAGGTTCAGTTGTAGATCTTTTTTCTAAAAAAGCATCAAATGATGACATAGAAGCAGATTATGAGTTGGTTCCAACTGGATTCACTGAGGCAAAAATTCAAGCTAAATTTCAAGTCAATGAAAAAATAAAAAACCTTGTTGTAAGAGTTTATGTTTATAATGAGAGTGGAAAATTGGTTATTGATGAAAAGGTTAATATTGGGAACGCCACTCCCGGAAATGAATATGTGAGATATATCTCTTTGTCCGGATTTTCTCTTTCAGAAATGTTTGATTTTGATAAAATAAAAACAGAAGTAGTTCAAGGAACTATTTCCAAATAACAAAAGCTCACTTGAAATAGCGAGCTTTTGTTATTTTTATGCATAGCATTTCTCCTTGACTTTATTTAAAATATATGATATCATATAAGTTGAACTAAAATAAGGCAGGTTGTTTTTATGAACAAGGCAGTCATTATAATAAACGGAGCCGGCGGAGTAGGCAAGGACACTATCTGCGACCTGGCGGCTAAGCACTTTAAGGTGCGCAACATTTCATCGGTTGACCCTATTAAGGAGATCGCTACATTCTGTGGCTGGACAGGCGTTAAGGATGACAGAGCGAGAAAGTTCCTTCACGATCTCAAGACCATAACTGCAGAGTACAATGATTTCCCCACTAACTGGGCGCTGAACGTTTTTCGTCAGTTCCTTACCAATGATGAGGAAATTCTTTTCGTACATATCAGAGAGCCCTGGGAAATTGAAAAGTTTGTTAAGGCGACCGAGGGGGTTGCAAAAACCCTGCTTGTAAGAGGCGGATCTCGCAGCAGAACCGGTGCATACGGTAACGCGGCTGACGATATGGTTGAAAACTATGAGTACGATTATTATTTCGTAAATGACCGTCCTCTCGATGAAACAGAGCAGAATGTAAAAGCACTTTTTAGCGAAATACTTAATAAATAATTTGTCAAAACGGAGGCAAATATGATTAAAGTAAGCGATCAGCTCTTTAAGCTTGAAACGAAGAACACAACCTATGCTTTCCGAATAAATGAGGGCTACCTTGAGCATCTTTATTACGGACGCCGAGTTGTTGATACCGATTTTACTGCATCGGCTCTTAAAAATACCATTGACCTCGGTTCTACCGTAAAAACAGAGGGAAGCAAGTTCTTTCTTGAAAGAAACCTTCTCGAATACTCGGGCATTGGCAGAGGCGATTACCGCCACAGCCCCATAGAGCTTCTTATGCCCGACGGAACCTTTGTAAGTGACTTTGTATATGAAAGCCACAAAATTATAGCTTCGGCTTATTCAGCCGACGGTCTTCCCACTGCATACGGCGAGGCACAGACTCTTGAAATTGTTTTAAAAGATAAAAAGTTCAGTGATATAAAGTTGAAGCTTAATTATGTTGTATTTGAAGAGTGCGACGTGATTTGCCGTAATGCCTCGCTTATCAACAATAACGAAAATCCCGTTTTCATTCGCAAGTTTATGAGCTTTATGATGGATCTTCCCGAGGCGGATTATGATATGCTGACTCTTGACGGAGATTGGGGCAAAGAAGCTCACGAACACCGTCGATTCCTCGAATGCGGCATACTTGTAAACGAGTCTACCGTCGGTGCCTCTTCTAATAAGCATAATCCCGCATTTGCCCTTATGGAAAAAGGGGCCGACGAGTCACGCGGTAAGGTTTACGGCTTTAATCTTATTTATAGCGGAAATCATTATTCGGCTGTTGAACGCTCAACCTTTGATACCGCACGTGTTATGTCGGGTATAAGTCCTCACTGCTTCCTTTGGAAGCTTAAAGAGGGAGAAAGCTTTGTCACACCCCAAGCGGTGATGACCTATTCGCCTGACGGTTTAAACACTATGATGGCGAATATGCACGACTTTGTAAATAATCATATAGTTCGCGGTGAGCATAAAGATGCAGACCGACCCATTGTTTTAAATAACTGGGAAGCAACTTTTTTCAATTTTAACCGAAGCAAGGTCCTAGCACTTGCAAGGTCGGCAAAAAAGCTAGGAATTGAGATGTTTGTCCTTGATGACGGTTGGTTCGGTAAGAGAAACAGCGATCTTGCAGGTCTTGGCGACTGGGTAGAAAATCGCAAGAAGCTTCCGGGCGGAATAAAATATATAGCCAACAAGGTAAACAAAATGGGAATGAAGTTCGGTCTTTGGTTTGAGCCCGAATGTGTCAATCCCGACAGCGACCTTTACCGTGCTCATCCTGATTGGGCAATAAGCATAGAGGGCAGAGAACTAACCCTTGGAAGAAATCAGCTTGTACTTGATCTTACTCGCAAAGAAGTGCGTGAGTACATAATTGAAAGTGTGGACAAGGTTCTGAGGGGATCTAACATCGAGTATGTAAAGTGGGACTATAACCGACACATCAGCGATATGTATTCTTCCTCCCTGAAACAGCAGGGCGAATTTTTCCACAGATATATTCTCGGCCTTTATGAAGTGCTTGAAGAAATATTCTTTAAAAGACATCCGAAGATTCTGTTTGAAAGCTGTTCCTCGGGTGGAAACCGTTTTGATCTTGGAATGCTTTGTTTCTCACCGCAGATATGGACGTCAGATAACACCGACCCCATAGAGCGACTTGATATTCAGGGTGGAATTTATAACTTCTATCCGCAGTCAACAGTATCTGCCCACGTGTCTATGGCACCCCACGCACAGACTCTCAGAGACACTCCGCTTTCCACCAGATTTAATGTTGCCGCCTTCGGTGTGCTCGGATACGAGCTTGATTTTTCTGAGCTTACACCCGAGGAACGCAGGCAGGTGAAAAGGCAGATTGCCTTTTACAAAGAGCATCGCAGAAGCTTCCAGTACGGTAGACTGAAAAAAGTAAAACTTAAAAATGCGGATGAAATTTCTTGGCAGATTACCGACGTCGACAAAACATATGCCGCAATCTACCAAAAATACAAGGCCGCTTGTCCAGGACGTGACCGACTTGATGTTCCCGGACTTGATCCCGAGAAGATGTACTCGGTTGAGTCGAGAGATCAATATCTTCGCATCAGTCGTTTCGGCGGTCTGGTTAAGCACATTATTCCTGTTCATTTAAAGCCGGATGGATTTATTCTTCGAACCGTAAATAAGCATTTTGCAATGAAAGACGGGAAAGAGAATTATATCGCCTCTGGTGCTATGCTTTCAGAGGGCATAAATCTTGCTATGCAATATGAGGGCTCGGGATACGATCCGAACCTGAGAATTCTTGGCGACTATGGCTCAAGTCTTTATTTAATAAAGGAGAAAAACAATGGATAAACAAATGAAACTTAATAAAATATGTTTCGGACTCGGAACGGTTGGCCGCGACGCACTTTATTCGCTTGTAAGTATGTATCTTCTGGTTCATCTTACAGACGTGGTTGGTTTTTCAAAGCCCCAGCTTGCCGCAATAGGTATTATGCTTACCTGTTTTGGTATTTTTGATGCAATAATAGATCCTTTTGTTGGTGCAGTAGTTGACAATACCAAAACAAAGTGGGGAAAATTTAAACCCTGGATATTTGTCGGTATGATAGGAACTGCAGTTTTGTCTATTTGTATGTTCCATAATCTTAGAATAGATAAAGAAATACATATCATTCTTCTCGGTGTTACATATCTTCTTTTCAGTATATTCTTCTCGTTGAACGACATTGCATATTGGTCGCTTATGCCGGCTATTTCCAAGGATCAGAAGGTTCGTGAAGAGGTTGGTGCTTTTGCAAGAATTTGTGCAAACGTAGGTATGTTTGCTATGGTTCTTATCTATCTCTCTGTTCCTGATCTCTTTAAGGGATTCGGTCTTAAAAGCCGTGATGCATACTATGTATTTGCGATAATTGTCGGTGTAATAATGGTTGTATTCCAAAGCATTACTCTCATTGGTGTAAAAGAGGACAGAAGCCAGCTTGAAAAGACCGAGAGAACAAGTATAAAGGATCTTTGGAGAGCTCTTGTCGGCAATGATCAGCTTATGGTTACCGCCGTTTCTATGGTTCTCTTTATGATCGGCTATTGCACAACCACCGGTTTTGGTACATACTATTTCAAGTATGCATACAAGAATGAGGATATGTATATGATCTTTGCTGCCGTTCTTGCGGTTGCACAGCTTACGGCACTATCTGTATTCCCTCTGTTCAGAAAGAAATTCACCAGAAAACAGCTTTACACCGGTTCTATGATAGCCGTATCTGTTTCCTATGTAATATTCTTCTTCTCATTCGAGTGGATGCCTCTTATCGTAATTGCAGGCCTTGGACTCTTCTTTGCACAGGCATTTATTCAGCTTCTTATGCTCCTTTTCCTTGCCGATGCGGTTGAGTACGGTGAGTGGAAGCTTGGTAAACGTAACGAGGCGGCATCCTTTGCCGTTCAGCCCTTCATTAACCAGGCAGGCGGAGCAGTAAGTAAGGGTATCGTTTCTGTTACCCTTATTATCTCTGGCATCAGCGAAATTTCTAATAAAATTATCGCCGCTGAGGATAATGAAGAGCTTGTAAACAGCTTAATTCAGTCTACTCCCGGCAGCTCAATATGGATAATGAAATTGTCTATGATGATTCTTCCTCTTATCTGTATTCTTATCGGCTTCTTCCTGTATCAGAAGAAATTCAAGATTGACGAAAAGTTCTATGAACAGATAGTTTCCGACCTTGAAGTGAGAAATGAAAAGGGACAGAAAAAGGCGAAAAAGGTAAAGAAGTAATTATGAAATTTACTCTGAAAAAAGGCCTGCTTTTAGGTACGGCCACCGCCGCTACTCAGATTGAGGGCGGAGATGAAAACAACAACTGGGCTCGCTTTGCCAAAGAGGGAAAGGTAGACGACGGAACGTCACCCACCCGTGCCTGCGACCATTATAACAGATGGCGTGAGGATATTGATATTATGGCAGAGATGGGTATGCAGATTTACCGTTTTGGTATAGAATGGTCACGCATTGAGCCGGTGCGGGGCGAGTTTGACGAGGATGTTTTAGAGCATTACCGCGAAGAAATCGAATATATGAAAGAAAAGGGCATCAAACCCCTTCTCACACTTCACCATTTCTCAAATCCGCTTTGGTTTGAGGATATGGGTAGCTGGACAAATCCTGAGAGTGTTGATATATTCATAAACTTTGCCGATCAGGTTATGGATTATCTCGGTGATATAGTTGACGAGTATATTACCATTAACGAGCCAAACGTTTATGCTTTGAACGGCTTCTTCTACGGTATATGGCCACCCGAGAAAAAATCCATATCCGCCTATTCAAAGGCACTTTCAAACCTTGCCCATGCCCACGTAAAGTGCTATCAGCTTATACATAACAAACGTGCCGATCTTGGCAAGAGCAGAGAAGAAACCTTGGTTTCCTTTGCAAATCATCTTCGTGTCTTCACCCCCAAGGATTACAGCAATCCCTGGCACCGATTCTGTTCCCGTTTTATGGAACATATGTTCCAGTCGGCTGTCACACAGGCGATGATGACAGGCAAGTGTGTATTTCCTGTCAGCCGCAGGAGAGGTATGGAGAAGGGAAGATACTACGACTTTATCGGTATAAACTATTATTCCCGCAGTACCGTTTCGGGTATTGCAGACGGTGTGGCAGAGGGCTGTGACAGGAATGATCTTGGTTGGGAAATTTACCACGACGGACTTATCGACCTTTCCAATCTGCTCTCAATGGAATACGGCGAGGATTATCCTGTTTTCGTTACAGAAAACGGCACTTGCGACAATACAGATTCCTTCCGATCAAGATTTATATATGACCAGTTAAAGCTTATCAGCGAAACAGATAACCGTATAGAACGTTATTATCATTGGTCATTTACAGATAATTTTGAATGGCGAGAGGGAGAAGCGGCTCGCTTTGGAATAGTTCATCTTGACTATGAAACACAAAAGCGAACTGTAAAGAACAGCGGAAAGCTTTATTCGGATATTATAAAAAATCAGGGTGTTACAGACGAGGCATATAAAAGCTTTGTTGAGCCCGCAAATTATCATAAATAATTTTAAAGAGGAAAAAACAATGAACAAAACATGGGACCTTTCTATACTTTATAACGGATTTGACGATCCTAAATTTGCTGCCGATATGGCAGAGTTTGACAAGTGTATTGAGGAGGTAATTGCATTTATACCTAAGCTTGATGCTCTTACTCCCGAAGAACTTCTCACCCGTCATATTGCAATTGAGACAAAGCTGTCTTCTCTTGCAGAACGCCTGTTCATTTATGCAAATCTTCGTTACAGTGCAAACACCGCTGACGCACAGGCGGCAAGTACTATGGGTGTTCTTATGGGCAAACTTTCCGCTACCGCAGCACCCTCTGCAGCAGTTAACAAAGCAATTGCTAAAATTGAAAATATCGAGGAAATAATCGAGCAGAATGAACTTTTAAAGGAACATTCCTACCGTATTCTTACTATTGTTAAGAACTCAAAGCATCTTCTTTCGGATGCCGAGGAATCTCTCTTTGCAGAGATGGATATATCGGGTGCGACCGCTTGGTCTGATTTGCAGTCCAATCTTACAAGCTCGTTGAAGGTTGATTATAAAGGCGAAGAGATTACTCTTTCTTCTGTAAGAAACCTTGCCTATGATCCCGATCCTGAGGTAAGACGTGCGGCATATGAGGCAGAGCTTAGAGCATATCCCGGGATTGAAACTCCCATTGCTTTTGCACTTAATTCCATTAAGCTTCAGGTTCTCGGTGAGGCGGCTCGCCGCGGATATGCATCTCCTCTTGCAAAGGCACTTGACAATTCCGCAATGAAGCAGGAAACTCTTGATGCACTTCTTACCGCGATGAATGAGTATATGCCTGCATTCCGTAAATACCTTCGTGCGAAGGCAAAGGCACTTGGCCACGAGGGAGGTCTTCCTTGGTACGATCTCTTTGCTCCTATGGGCAAGAGCGATAAAAAGTACACAACCGAGGATGCACGCGACTATCTTCTCGGAATTTTCAGCAAATTTGATGCCGAGCTTCACGATATGGTAAAAGAAGCATTTGACAACTCCTGGATTGACTTCTTCCCCAGAGAAGGCAAGGTTGGCGGTGCATTTGACTGTGCAGTACACTGTGCAGGACAGAGCAGAGTGCTTACAAACTTTGACGGCTCATTCTCCGACATTGTAACCCTCGCTCACGAGCTTGGTCACTCCTTCCACGACAGACAGGTTTATAAGAATTCTCCTCTTAACCGCGAGTATTCTATGCCTGTTGCTGAAACAGCATCCACCTTTAATGAGGTGCTTGTAATGAACACCGCAATTTCCGAGTGTACAGACCGTGATACAAAGCTTGCTCTTATTGAAAGTCAGCTTATGGACGCAACACAGATTATTGTAGATATTTACTCCCGTTATCTCTTTGAGACAAGTGTATTTGCTAACCGTCCCGCAGAGTTCCTTTCTCCCGAGCGTATGTGCCAGCTTATGCTTGATGCACAGAGAAAAGCATACGGCGACGGCCTTGATGAAAATGTGATGCATCCTTATATGTGGCTCTGCAAGGGACACTATTACAGCGGAGGACTCAGCTTCTATAACTATCCTTATGCTTTCGGCGGTCTTTTCGCAAGAGGTATTTATGCAAAGTATCTTGAAGAGGGCAAGCCCTTCGTTGAAACCTATAAAAAGATGCTTCGTGCAACAGGAACCAGCACCGTTGAGGATGCGGCAAAGGTTTGCGGCATCGACCTTACAGACGTAAACTTCTGGAGATCCGGCCTTGAGTCTATGAAGAAGCAGATTGACGAGTTCTGCCAGCTTGTAAACTCATAATTTTATCAGCGTCAGGTCTTTGCATATAATTTTTAGCATTATTTAATTGTATTATATTTATAAAAAAATAAAGGATCAAAAAAAAGAAAGCAAATAAGATAGTTTAAATTCTTGTTCTTGCAGTTACAGTTATTTTGGCATTTTCTTCTTGTGATGTTTTTTCTCAGCCAGAGACTCACAGCCACAAGTTTGGCGAGTGGGAAGAAACAAAGATTGCCACCTGTGTTGAAAAAGGCACTTTAACAAGAAAGTGTAAATGCGGAGAGACAGAAACCACCGAGATATCTTTGGCGTCTCACAAAGAGGTAACAGATGTTGCGGTTGAAGCAACCTGCACAGAGACAGGCCTTAGCGAAGGAAAGCATTGCTCGGTTTGTGATGAGGTTATTGAAGAACAGCAGGTTATTCCCGTTAAGGAGCATACCGCTGATAAGGGTGTATGTTCCGGCTGTAATATGGTTATGGACACTATAGTAGCTCTTTGCAACTATATCAGAGCTAACGGCAATGTGGAAAGTGGCGAAGCTGTTATGATTATGGACTATAAGGCGGATGTAACCGAAAAGGGAATGTGGGCAGTGGCGTCCCACATAACAGAAGATCTTCTTATCTTTAATTCCACTTTTGAAAGCGAAGGCGTTACATTTACAATTATGATAAATGTAGAGGAAATCGCATCTACATACGAGGTATATTGTAAGGTAGAAACAGGAACAGAGTCGGAAACTATGCAAATTTTAGGAAAGATTGTTGCAGGAGAAGTTACCGATGAAAATTGTGACATTATCGATTATGAATTTGCCGGTCCGAATGGCGTAGCGGCAGAAGATGTTGTTGTCATGTTTGAAGATTTGATGCCTAACGTTCTTTGGCTGATAGATGATCTCCTTGGCAAACAGTCAATTGACGTAAGTATCAGCGACTTTGGTTTTACCGAAATAAAGTAAACAATAAAAAGCCCAAGCCGTTTCGGCTTGGGCTAAATTTTTATATATCAAGTTTTACAATATCCTCTAAGCTTTCGCGCTTTACCGCAAGGTAGCTCTCGCCGTCACAAAGCATTACAACGGGAGGGCGGGGAATTCTGTTATAATTAGACGCCATGGAATAGTGATATGCACCTGTTGTCAGGCAGGCGAGAAGATCACCGCGTTCAATATCACTTGGCATTGACAGATTTTCCTGAAGAATATCACCGCTTTCACAACATCTGCCAACTACAGAACAGCTTTCTCTCTCGGCTTTTTCGTCGTCAAATACAGGCAGAATAGTATAGGGCGAGCCGTAAAGGGCGAATCTGGGGTTATCTGTCATACCGCCGTCAACCGAAACGTAGGTTTTGTAGCCGGGAATACGTTTAACCGTTCCAACGGTATAAAGAGTAAGTCCTGCATCTGCAACAATAGATCTGCCGGGTTCAAGAGAAATTCGGGGCAGGGCGATTCCAAGTCGCTTTGCCTCTTTTTTCATTTCTTCCGCTACGGTCAGAATGGTCTCTCTTATGTCAAGCATTGGCTGACTTTCAATATATCTTACGCCAAGTCCGCCACCAATATCAAGGTCGTAACATATAAAGCCCAGCTCTCTCTCCATATCCGCCACAAATTTCAGCATAACCTTTGATGTGGCAAGATAAACACCATTATCAAAAATCTGCGAGCCCACGTGACAATGGAAGCCCATAAGCTCAAGGTTTTCGAAGGTGAGAGCAAGCGATGTAATCGCCTTGGCTTGTCCTGTTTCAATGGCAGAGCCGAACTTTGAGTCTACCTTTCCTGTGGCAACTGCAGCATAGGTATGGGGATCTATGCCGGGAGTAATTCGAAGCATTATTTTTTGCTTTATACCGTACTTTGCCGCAATTTCGTCAATGGCAAAAAGCTCCTCGGCATTATCTACCACAAAGCAACCCACACCGTGTTTTATGGCGAAATCAATGTCCTCGTCTGTCTTATTGTTTGAATGGAAATAGGCATTTTCAAGAGGAAAACCTGCAAGATATGCAGTATATATTTCGCCGCAGGACACCACGTCAATCCCAAGTCCTTCTTCCTTTGCAATCTCATAAAGTCGCTTAAAGGATGCTGCCTTTGATGCATACATAACACGTGCATCAATGCCAAAACCGTCGTGAACAGAAGAAAGATAAACACGCATATTATGACGCACCCTCGCCTCATCGTAAATATAAAGTGGAGTGCCGTATTTTTCTGCGAGAGTGGAAAGAGGCATATCGGCAAAGCAAAGCTCGCCGTCAGCATTTCTCTTTAAATTCTCGCATATCATTTCATTATTTTTTGTAATAATCATTTTTATTTCCTAGGTAAATTCAAAGTTCATACCGATCAAAGCATCTTCGCTCTGAGTTCTTCCGCTGACATCTGCGAAAGATCGGCAGGTGCAATGTCAAGAACGGTCTTGCATCCTGCAATGCCTCTGCTATGCATTCTGTATATCGCTCTTGCATAAGCCACAAGCACACTTGCGGTAAACTCGGGGTTAGAGTCAAGCTTTAAATCAAATTCAACAGTATGTGAGTTCTCGCTGTTAAAACCTGTTTTGCCATTACGGATAACCGCACCGCCGTGGGGAAGACCGCTGTGGTTTTTACCGAGTTCTTCCGCACTTACAAAGCTTACGGTTGTATCATAATCGGCAAAGTAGTTGGGCATTTCCTTGATTTCTTTTTCGATTTTTGCAAGATCTGCACCTTCCTCTGCCACAACGTAACAGTCTCTTATGTGCTTTTCTCTGGTAGTAAATTCAGGGCATTCTCCGCCCCTTACACGTGCAAGGGCGGTGTCGTGAGGAATAGTGTACTGCCTTGCGTCAAGCACACCGTCGATGCGTCTTATTGCATCAGAATGTCCCTGGCTGACACCCTTTCCCCAGAAGGTATAAACATTGCCCGAAGGCAGGACTGCCTCAAAATAAGTTCTCATAATCGAGAAAAGTCCCGGATCCCAACCGGCCGAGATAAGTGCAATATGTCCGTTTTCACGGGATGCAATATCAACCTTTTCAAAGTGCTCGGGAATTTTTGCGTGTGTGTCAAAGCTGTCAACAACATTAAAATCCCTTGCCAGTGCAGGAGTCATCTCGGGCAGATCTGTAGCGCTTCCGCCACAGATAATAAGCACGTCAATTTTATCCTTAAAATCGGTTATTTTGTCGGCAGAATAAACGGCAGCTCCGCTTACTGTTTTCACACTATCGGGTGAACGTCTTGTAAATATACCTACAAGAGAAGTGTCGCTGTGATGCTTTATAGCACATTCAACACCTCTGCCTAAATTTCCGTAACCGTAAATTCCAATTCTCATATTCAATTCCTTTTATGTATTGCTTTTTGCGGTAATTACAGCATCCTCTGTCTTTACAGAAGAAAGCATACTTTTCATATCATACAGACCGGGAAGCTGACCTATAAGGAAGTCGGCTGCGGCAATTGCTCCCTCTGCAAACAGTCCGCGGTTGTGTGCTTCGTGCTTTAAAGTAATTGTCTGGCTTTGCGTTCCGATAATTACTTCGTGTTCGCCAACGATATTACCCATTCTTATAGAGTGTATGCCAATTTCTTCGGGAGTGCGTTTACCCTGACCGCTTCTTCCACAGTTAGTATATGCCTCAGGGCGAACCTCCTTGATAGCATTGGCTAACATAAGTGCAGTTCCGCTGGGTGCATCAATCTTGCGGTCGTGATGCTTTTCTATTATCTCAATTTCTGCCTCGGGAAATGCCATAGCGGTTGTTTTCGCAAGTTCTACAAGCAGTGCTACACCAAGCGACATATTTCCCGAGTAAAACAGGGGAATTCTCTTAGCGGCATTATGTATAAGCAAAATTTCGTCATCACTGTGACCGGTTGTGCAAAGTACAAGAGGAATGCTGTTATCAACAGCAAAATCAAGCAGAGTGGGGGTTACACTGTGATGAGAAAAATCAATAATACAGTCAACCCCATCTGTTGAAACTACATCGTCAAGGTTTGAATAAACTGTGGCATTTATGTCAGATTGGTTAGGATCAACACCAAAAGCGAGAGTTGCACCGCGATAATTTGCATCGCAAAGTTTTACAACCTCACGTCCCATATAACCCGAAATACCGTTAAGTAAAATGTTCATATTAATTCCTTTATATAAGATTATGTTCCTTCATAAGACCGAGAAGCACCGCCTCGTGCCCGGGCTCCATAGGTGTCAGGGGAAGTCTTAAATAATTCTCGCAGTATCCCATAGCAGCCACCGCGGCTTTAACGGGAATAGGATTAACTTCGCAAAACAGAGAGTTAATTAAGGGCAGAAGCTCAAGTTGTGCCTTTCTTGCCTCGTTTACTCTGCCTAAAAGATAGTCCTCGCACATCTTCTGCGTTTCTTTGGGCATAATATTTGAAAGTACCGATATTACACCGCATCCGCCAAGGGAAAGAATAGGTATTATCTGATCGTCATTGCCCGAATAAACTGCGATTTTATCACCGACCAAAGCACAAAGCTCTGCTACCTGAGAAATATTTCCGCAGGCCTCTTTTATGCCAAAAATATTAGGGTGATCGGCAAGTGCTGCCACCGACTCGGGCAGAAGATTGCATCCGGTTCTTGAGGGAACGTTGTAAAGAATGCAGGGCTTTGTAGATGCGTCTGCAATGGCCTTGAAGGACTCGATGAGGCCTTTTTGAGTTGCTTTATTATAATACGGCGTAACAAGAAGCATTGCATCAGCACCAACCTCACAGGAGAACTTGGTAAGCTCAATTGCGTATGCGGTATCATTAGAGCCGGTTCCTGCGATTACAGGCACTCTGCCCGCAACCTGATCTACACAGAATTTAATTGCCTCTTTATGCTCGGCGTCAGAAAGGGTAGAGCCCTCGCCGGTTGTACCAACGGCAACAATGGCCTGTATTCCTTCGGAAATCTGCCATTCAATAAGTTTTGCAAACTGTTCGTAGTCTATTCCGTCTTTTGTAAGCGGTGTAATTATGGCAGTTGCCGCACCTGTAAAAATAGGATTTTTCAATTTTATATCCTCCAAAATTATTATCTCAACAAAAAAAGATAGCCGCAAAACAGCTATCCCACCAAAGACGCAAAATACGCCAAAAGAATGATAGCCCTTCGCAAAAAATGCGACAGCAGTACGGATATTTTCCGCAATGCCAGCTAAAGATGCCCGCCACAGCATCCGCTTCGGCACCAACACCTTTCTCACACAGCCGCGGCGGCATTTAATGTGCGATACTCTTTGCTAAGTGCACCTCTATCTCATATTACAAGTTATTTTACCACATATAAATATATATGTCAATAGATTTCTTTAAAAAAGTATTCTTGACTTTTTTTATTATTTGTAGTACAATAGTATTTGTAAAACTATTGTCTTAGGAGATTTTATAAATGACTAAAATTGATATTTTTTCCGGATTTCTCGGTGCAGGAAAGACAACACTTATAAAAAAGCTTATTAAGGAAGCATACGCAGGAGAAAAGGTTGTTCTTATTGAGAACGAGTTTGGCGAAATCGGCATTGACGGCGGATTTCTTGCAGATGCAGGCATTGAGATTACCGAGATGAATTCTGGATGTATTTGCTGTTCGCTTGTTGGCGATTTTTCAAAGGCACTTGTAAAGGTAATTGAGGAATACAACCCCGACAGAATTATTATCGAACCTTCGGGTGTAGGTAAGCTTTCTGACGTTATCCGTGCGGCAAAAACCGCAGAGGAACACGGTGCGGTGCTTAATTGCTTTACCACCGTTGCAGATGTTAATAAATGTAAAATGTATATGAAAAACTTTGGCGAGTTTTACAATGATCAGATTGCAAATGCTTCTGCCATTGTTCTTTCACATACCCAGACCGCAAGAGACGAAAAAATCAGCGAGTGTGTAGTACTCCTTCGTCAGCACAATGCTGATGCAATTATCGTTACTACTCCTTGGGATAACCTTGACGGCAAGGACATTCTTGCTGCAATGGAGCATAAGGATACTCTTGAAGATGCGGTAAAGGCACTTGAAGAAGAGCATAAGCATCACCATCATCATGATGAAGAATGCCACTGTGGCTGCCACGATCACGATCATCACGAGCATCACCACGATCACGATGAAGAATGTCACTGTGGCTGCCACGATCACGATCACCATCATCATCACGCAGACGAGGTGTTCACCTCCTTTGGCGAGGAAACCACAAAGAAATTCACTATGGAGGAGATTAATTCTATTCTTGAAAGCTTCTCCGAGTCTGATGAGTACGGTATGATCCTTCGTGCTAAAGGCATCGTGGAGTGCAAGTGCGGTAAGTGGATTCACTTTGACTATATTCCCGGCGAACCTGACGTGCGTCAGGGTACAGCAGGCATAATCGGACGCCTTTGCGTTATCGGTGCAGGAATTGACAAGGAAAAAATTAAGGAATTGTTTGGAATTTAAAAATGGAAATACCGGTATATCTTTTTACGGGCTTTCTTGAGGGTGGTAAAACAAGCTTTATCACCGAAACAATGAAAGACCCCAACTTTAATGACGGAAAAAGAAAATATCTTATCATCACTTGTGAGGAAGGAGAGGTTGAATACTATCCCGATGAGCTGGGTTCAAACGTAAGCTTTGCTTCCTTTGATGATGAGCAGTCTATTACTGTTGACCGCCTTAATGCTATGCAAAAGCGTTCCGGTGCGGAAATAATCGTAGTGGAATATAACGGAATGTGGATGTTAGACCGTTTCTACAACTCTCTTCCGCAGAACTGGATGGTTTATCAGGAAATTTTCGTTTGCGACTCCACAACCGCAACCGTTTACAATGCAAATATGCGTCAGCTTATAGTAGACAAGCTTACAAGCTGTGAGATGGTTGTTTTTAATCGCACAACTCAAACTACCGACAAAATGGCTCTGCATAAGATTGTAAGAGGTATCAGCCGTAAAGCAAACATTTGCTACGAGGACACTAACGGCGAGATTGAGTTTGATCAGATAGAAGATCCCCTTCCTTATGACATTAACGCAGATGTTATTGAGATAAAGGATGATGACTTTGCTTACTTCTATCGCGATATGAGCGAGGACACATCTAAATATATTGGAAAAACAATCAGATTTAAGGGAATTGTTGCCCTTGACAGATCTCTTCCCGCTGACAACTTTGCCATAGGCAGACATATTATGACCTGCTGTGCAGACGATATTGCATACCGTGGCCTTGTTGCTAAGGGAATGGGAAATTTAAAGCTTCAGACAAGAGACTGGGCTATTGTTGAAGGAAAGCTTTATGAAGAGTTTTCAAAGCTTTACGGCGGTCGTGGCCCTGTTATGAAGGTTAACAAGATTGAAATAGCAGAAAAGCCCATACAGGAGGTAGCTACCTTCTATTAATCAGGTAAGAAAAATGAAAGGATGACCTGTCTATGTCAGAGAATAAAATGTTTATAAAACTCTATTCTTCGAGCGGAGAGGGAATAATAGATTCGGGATATTATCCTGACTGCCACCAGCTTGTTCAGGTTACCGGCGGGAACCTTGCTATCTCTGTCGGCACAGAGGTTATTGAGGCAGAATCGGGCGATTTTGTATATGTTCCGCCTACACTTGTGTTCAGGGCAGAGTCAATCGGACGCCAGGCATCCATTCGTGTTCTTGCATTTGACAAAATGTTTGTGGAAGAGAATATCGGCAACTTTGACAGCGAGATATTTTATATGTTCTTTGTCCAGTCCTGCAGCCGTATTGTAAGCTTTAAGCAGGGGCATCCTATTTATGATAATCTGGCTTACTGTATGGATGAGGCATATGAGGAGTTTATTTCCAAAGATGTATGCTTCCTTCTTCCTGTAAAGGCACATATATATCTTCTTATTTCTGCAATTTTGCGTTTTTATGCTACATCAAGAAACGAGCTTGACCGTATGGTTTATCACAATGTAATTCGTCTCAAACCCGTAATAGAATACATAACCGAAAATTATGCCGAAAAGATATATATTGAAACACTTGCGGATATGGTCGCACTTTCTGCTGACTATTTTACAAAAATGTTTAAGGATTCTATCGGAAAAACACCCATTGACTATATAAACGGTGTAAGGGTTAATCACTCCCTGCGTCTGTTAACTATGACCGATACTCCAATCAATGAAATTGCAGATAAAACAGGTTTTTCCAATCCCAACTACTTCCACAAAATTTTCAAATCTTATATGCAAACAAGTCCTCTTGCCTACCGCAAGAGTGCAAATAAAAATTGAGTTTAACCCATATAACAAAAGGCGAGTCAAGCGACTCGCCTTTTACTTTTTTAAAAAGTGGGTTTTAGGTTATTTTCCGTATTTATGATTGTAATGAAGGGTTACACCATCGACAATAATATCCTCAAAATAATATGTATTATTTTGAAATATTTTTGAAGTAAGAATTTTAATCGCACGGCCGTCATTCTCGCTTCCTGCATAATATACGTCTGTAACATTGTCACATTCCCAGAAAAGATTAATAGAGCTCACTTGGAGTTCAGTAATACTTTTAGGGAGATAAAGCTTTTTAAGCGACTCGCAACGGAAAAATGCATCGAATTCGATTATCTTTACTCCTTCCGGAATAACTAAGCTTTTAATTGTCGAGCATTGGGCAAATGCCAATCGGCGAATATCGTAGGATTCACCGTTGACGGTTGAGGGAAGAACGAGATTTGTCTCATCTCCGATGTATCTGACAAGAGAAATTCTTCCTTCAAAGGGATAAAACAGGCAACCGTCCTTCTTGATCAACTTGCTTTTTCCTTTGTGAATATCTATCGTTTTGCTGAGTGAGACAAATTCTATTTCAACAGAAGAATTATTTACAATCTCACAAATAAAGTCACATAATTCAAAGGCACTGCCTCCAATTTCGGTTACGGATTCGGGAATTGTAATGCTAATAAGTCCGCTGCTGCTAAATGCATGGGGAGCAATAGTGGTTACCGAGTCGGGAAGAACTAAAATCTCAATATTTGACATAAAAGCACAGCTTCCTATGTATTTTAATGATTTAGAAAGATTAATTTCTTTGAACTTGCTACCTGTAAACGCATAATCGTTAATATGTGTAACCGAATCTCCCATTATAACTTTGGAAAGATTAAAGCAATTGTTGAAAGCTTTTTTATCAATGATTTTTATACCGTCGGGAATTACTACTGTTGACAAACTCTCACAATAGGAGGTTGTCTGTACAGTTACAGTAGTCCCATTGTAATCTATTTTTTCTTCCGTAATTCTGTCGCCAAAGGCATTCTCCGCAATAACGGTTATGGGCTTTCCGTTATAAGAGGAGGGAAGAATAACGGTTGCAGGGATGTTTTTGACATCCTTAGCTGCTATGGAATAGGTACCGTCATCAAGCTCGGTAAAGGTGAAATAATTATCAGATGTGGGTTCGCCCGTCACTTCATCGCAGTTTTGGCAGACACCGTCAACAAAATTGTGCCCTGCAGGAATTGTGCGGGTTTCCTTTTCTCCGCAGTTACACTCTCTTTCTTCTAATCCGACATCGGTGCACTGACCGTCTTTTACCGTTTTCCAATTGCCGTAATTATGTGTGTGCTTCTCTTTGCAAGAAACAAGCAAGGTGGCAAATACTAAAATAATAAGTAAAATGGTAATTAACTTCTTCATAATAAACTTCATTTTTAGCCAAAAAATAATGAGTTTTTTAATAGTGTAGTTTTATTATTTGTTTTCATAATAGGCGATTACCCACGAACCGCATTTGTTGCAAAAATATACATAATACCAACGGTCTTCGCCCTCGGTCTTTTTGCATTCTTCCTTTGACGGAGCAGGATCGTGCCGGTATTCTCCGGGGATTTTTACTTTAATTTCAATTTTTCCTTCACCGTCAGCAATAATAAATATGTATGTATCTGAATTATTTTCACAAGAGCCGGGTAACAGAATATAGTTACCGTTGCTTGTGTATTTGTCTTTTGTTATTATTTTTGCCTCTTCAAAATATAAGTTCTTAAGCTGCATTGCAGTACTCCAAACCGAAAGAATGATGTGGAGTTCGCTTTCTATTTTGGATTTATGCACGTACTCTATAGCTTTATCTATTGTGTATATGTTGCTTGGATAATTTCTTTCCACAGAAAGAATAACCGTTTTATCAGCATTTGGCTTGCCGTCTTTCTGTCCATACTCCACCGAAACGTAACCTTCCATATACATAAATGAGGTTATATCGTCAAATCCACTTTCAATATAAGGCGATTTGTTAAATTCGATTTGTGCACGGTTATAGTCCTGCTCAAGCTCCAGTCTTAAAAATTCCAGGGCTCTATTATAATCCTGAAGAAGAATGTCGGTAGTAACAGTGCTTGGATCCAAGGCAACCGCTTTCTTATAGTCAGCACTTAAACTCCAGTTTTTGATTGCATTTTTCATATCTTCTTCGGTTGCAAGATAATTTTCCGAAGGAAGCTTAAAGGTTTTGAATACATTTATCAATTCAGTGATACGGTCCATAGCCATCTCTTCTGCTATGATGTCAATATCTTCTGTACTGATAGAATTATCAAGAGAGGGAAGGACCTTTTCGCTTTGAGCAAAATCGCAGTTGAGGCACCCGTAAACAACCTTTCCTTCATCTGTCATAGAGGGGGTTACAGTTATTTCATAATCAAACTGATGTTCACCGATTGCAATAATTTCTTCTTCGGTTTTTCCGCATTCACAAATGCGTGTTTTTCTTCCTTCCTCGACACAGGTGGGTTCTGTAATAATGTTCCATTCGCCAAAAACGTGAGAATGCTCGGGGCCGTCGCCTTCTTCTTTTTCTTCATTTGGTCTTTTATCGTTATTCGTTCTTGACTCTTCTTCGCTCTCGTCAATGTCATTTTTGTTACTGTCGGCGTAGTTGTTACAGGAAGCAAATAAAAGTGTAAGTAAAAGTATAAATATCAAAACAAAAAGATGTTTTTTCATATTTTCCTCCAGAATTGTTTTTACATAATTAATTATATCACATTTTTATTTAATTGTAAAGAGAACACATAATAAAAAGCGGTTGCTCTACCGTAGTAAAGCAACCGCCACTTCTTATTTTTTGGGCGTCAAGCCCCATAAAGTTTTCATAATATAAACCAACAGTTAATTAACATTAATCAATATGATACACCGCTTCTTCACATAAGGGTAAAAAGTACCCGACTTCACGAGAATAAATCTCAATCATCTAAACGACAAGAGGGTATCACAAACCTTCGTTTTATATTCAGTTTTTTTGGCTGTTAGCTCAGCCCTTAGTGAGAACCTGCCATTATGCACGAAATACTCGCCATCTCGCAGCCAGCATAGCGGCAGGCATAAAAGTGATTTGGTTCTTCAAAATTGTGCATTGGCGTGTCCTCCTTTCATAGACTTTTGGCAGAAAAGAAACCTATTCTAAAAGATTTGAATAAACGGTCAGGCCTTTGTCCGACCTCTTTTTCTTTTCTTCACCTTACATTTTAAATATAGCACATCTTTTTTCAATTGTCAATAGGAAATTTATAAAATTATCCAACTTTTTTAACTTAAATTTGAGTAAACTGTGCATTGTGCACAACAAAATGAGTAAAAAACAATAAAAACAAAAAAGAAAAGCGGTAGCAAGAGCTACCGCCTTATAAATTATTCAAGTATTTCTTCGTCTTCTTCGTCGATAAATTCACAGCTTTCGTGGATTACGGTCAATTCTTCCGTACCTTTTACAAAGCCCTCGGTAACAATAACCTTCTTAGCATAGGGAAGAGAAGGAAGCTCAAACATTGGCTTCATCATAAGTCCCTCTATAATAGAGCGAAGTCCTCTTGCTCCTGTCTCGCGTTCAATGGCAAGGTGTGCTATAGCACGGTATGCACCGTCCTCAAACTCAAGTTCAATGCCGTCAAGCTCAAAGAGCTTTTGATACTGCTTTGAAAGAGCATTTTTGGGCTCACGGATAATTCTTACCAATGCTTCCTCGTCAAGATTTTCAAGAGTTACAATAACAGGAAGTCTACCCACAATCTCAGGAATAAGACCGTATTTGATTACGTCGTGGGCGATGATATCCTTGTAAACACCGCGTTCAACCTTTTCCTTCTTGGTCTGCTTTTCGGTGTTAAAGCCGATCTGTTGATTTCCTTTTCGCTGCTCGATAATAGATTCGATGCCTTCAAAAGCACCGCCGCATATGAAAAGAATGTTTTTAGTGTTGATCTGAATAAATTCCTGATTGGGATGCTTTCTTCCGCCCTGAGGAGGAACGTTTGCAGTTGTACCTTCAAGAATTTTAAGCAATGCCTGCTGTACACCTTCGCCTGAAACGTCACGGGTGATAGAACGGTTTTCGCTCTTTCTTGTTATCTTGTCGATTTCATCAATATAGATAATACCGTATTCTGCCTTGTCAACGTCATAATCTGCCGCCTGAATAAGACGGAGAAGAATATTTTCTACGTCTTCGCCAACATAACCTGCCTCGGTAAGTGTGGTTGCATCTGCGATAGCAAAGGGCACCTTAAAGCTCTTTGCAAGTGTTTGTGCAATATAGGTTTTACCAACACCGGTAGGACCGAGAAGAAGAACGTTGGATTTCTGAATTTCTACACCGTCATCAATATTTTCTGTTTCTGCCTTAGCTTTTCTGCCTCTTTTTGACTTTTTTGTCTTTTCATCAATAGACAAAATTCTCTTGTAATGGTTGTATACTGCAACCGAAAGGGCAAGTTTTGCGTCTTCCTGACCAATAACATGAGCATCAAGCATCTCCTTGATTTCCTTGGGCTTGGGAAGTGTTGCAAGTGTAAGATTTTCTATATCGTAATTATTGCCTGCAGAATTTTCAATATGCTCGTCTAAGTAGTCGGAACAAAGATCTACGCAGAAGTCACAAATATAGGTCTTACGGTCTTGGGCAGGGAAAAGAAAATCAACGTCATATTCGCTTCGTCCACAAAAATGGCATTTACGTATATCGTGATTTGTTTTATCTTCCATTATTTAGATTTCCTTTTTAGTGATTACCTTATCAACCAGGCCGTATGCTGCCGCCTGATCTGCAGTCATATAATTGTCGCGTTCTGTATCTCTCTGAATTGTCTCAAGTGTCTGACCGGTCTGTTCTGCAAGAATTATATTAAGCTTTTCTCTTATTCTGAGAATGTGGTCTGCGTGAATCTTAATATCGGATGCCTGACCCTGCATGCCGCCAAGGGGCTGGTGAATCATTACCTCCGAGTTGGGAAGGGCAAATCTCTTTCCCTTTGTTCCGCTGGAAAGAAGAAAAGCACCCATAGATGCTGCCATTCCGATACAAATTGTAGAAACGTCACACTTGATATAGTTCATAGTGTCATAAATAGCCATTCCTGCGGAAATAGAGCCGCCGGGGCTGTTGATGTAAAGATATATGTCCTTGTCGGGATCCTGTGCCTCAAGATAAAGCATCTGGGCAACAACCAGAGAAGCGGTTACATCATTAACCTCATCAGCGAGGAAAATGATTCTGTCATTTAATAATCTGGAGTAAATGTCATAAGAGCGTTCACCTCTTGATGTCTGCTCAACGACCATTGGAACAAGTGCCATAGTATATTCCGCCTTTCTATTATTATTGTGTTTAATAGCCGACAGTCAAGTCTGTAGACCGCCGGCTATTACTTATTTAATTACTCTGCATCCTCTGCCTTAGCGGTTTTCTTTGCAGGAGCTTTCTTTGTTGTAGTTTTCTTTGCCTTAGGAGCTTCCTCGGTAGCTTCACCCTCTGCCTTTGCCTTGGGAGCCGCCTTCTTGGTTGTGGTCTTCTTTGCCTTGGGAGCCGAAACCTTTGCGTTCTCACGAACAAGCTTGAGTGCCTTGCCAACTGCAAGATCTGCATTAAGATCCTCTGCTGCAATCATAGTTTTGATCTGATCAACGGGAACGTTGTAGGCATCGGAAATTCTCTGATACTCAGCATCGGTCTCTTCCTCAGAGATGCTGATTGCCTCAAGGGAAGCGATCTTTTCAAGAGCAAGTCTTACCTTAACCTGACGCTCTGCCTGGGGACGCATCTGCTCGCGAAGTGCTTCAAGTGTAAGACCGGTATACTTCATGTAGGTAGCAAGATCAAGGCCGTTCTGGCGAAGTCTTGTGTCATAGTCACGAACAAAGTTCTCGGTCTCTGCCTCGAACATAACCTCGGGAATTTCTGCAACAAGCTTTTCCATAAGTGCCTCGGCAAGAGCATTTTCAACCTCTGTCTCTGCCTTGTCTTCGTTTCTCTTTACCATTTTAGACTTTATGTCTGCCTTATATTCATCAAGAGTATCAAATTCGGACACATCCTTTGCGAACTCGTCGTCAAGGGCAGGGAGTTCCTCTGCCTTAATGGAGTTAAGCTTGGTCTTGAAGGTTGCTGCCTTGCCTGCAAGCTCTGCTGCATGGTACTCCTCGGGGAAGCTAACATTTACGTCAAATTCTTCACCGATATTCTTGCCAACGATCTGCTCCTCGAAGCCGGGGATAAATGCACCCGAGCCGAGGGTAAGGTCGTGACCGTTACCCTTGCCGCCGTCAAATGCAATGCCGTCAACAAAGCCCTCATAATCAATATTAGCAATATCACCCATAACAGCTGCTCTGTCGGTGATCTCAATTGTTCTTGCGTTTCTCTTTCTTGCACTTTCAACCTCTGCATCAACATCTGCATCGGTAACTTCAGCTACCTTCTTTTCAACAGCGATGCCCTTGTATCCGTCGATGGTAACCTCGGGCTTTACAAAGCCAACTGCCTTGAGAACGATATCACCCTCGTCAGAAACAAGATCAAACTGGGGCTGACCTACGATATCGAGACCCGCCTCCTTAACTGCCTCCTCAAATGCCTCGGGAATACAAGCATTGATAGCATCCTCAAACCAGATGCCCTTGCCATAATACTTCTCGATGATTGCCTTGGGAGCTTTACCCTTTCTGAAGCCGGGGATGTTAATAGACTTAACATTCTTCTTGTAGCTTTCAATTTCTGCCTTTGCGTAAACTTCCTGGCTTACGGAGAACTCCATAACAAAACCGGATTTCTCGGTAAGTTCCTTTTTAATAAGACTCATTTCTTTTCCTCCGAAATGTATATATAATTATTTTTTATTATTAAATTAAGCCATAACATTGTACATCAAAAAAACACTTTTGTCAAGACTAAAGTAGAAGTTTATTGTCTTTTTTACTAAAAAATGGGACGTTTTTTCGTCTTTTTGACTATTATTTTGAAAAATAAGCATAATTCCACATTACTTCGTTATGGGTTTTGGCACAAATTTAAGATAATCTGCTGAAATAATGTGCATCTCAATTCCTTCGTAATTGAAGTGCGGATCTACCGTATAATTGCCGTGAATATGTCCAAAATACACGCGTTTGATATTATATTCTTTTAACAAAGCGATCAGCCCGTCGGATGCCTTTCCGTTCCAGAATGGAGGGAAGTGCATAAACACGATTATTTCTTTTCCCGACTCATTCTGCATTTTTTTCGCTTCTGCAAGACTTGCCTTTAAACGCAGGTTTTCTCGGTTAGACAGCTTTTCAAAATCAGCATTGTCGGGTGCATTGACCGCATCCTCGTCATTATACCAACCTCTTGTGCCGGCAATAATGTAATCCTCAACCTCGTGAGCATTGTTAAACAAAAAAGAAATGCTTTTTATATCGTGCTTGTCAAAAAATGCCTGATGCTTTCGCATAGTGCTCCACCAAAAATCGTGGTTTCCTTTGCCAATGATTTTTTTGCCGGGAAGCGAGTCGAGATATTTAAAATCGCTCTCAGCTTCTTCCAAAGACAAAGCCCAGGAAACGTCGCCGGGAATAATAACCGTATCGTTATCATTTATCAGATGACGCCAGTTTTTTTCAATTCTCAACATATAATCTGCCCAGCTTTTTCCAAAGACTTCCATAGATTTGTTAGTCTTATCAAATGTTGAAAGATGCAGATCTGCTATTGTGTACAGCGACATTTTTTGTTCCTTTCCGACCGTTGCGGTGCGTATTTTTTGTATATATTCTGATTTTTTGTCAATAATAATCTTGCCGAATAAGGCAAAACCAAAAGAAAGAGGAGATAAGAATGGAAGACAAGAAGCTTTATAATGAATGTAAATGCGATGCCTCAAAGCATATAAAGGGCATCAAGTGTGATGTAAGAAACTGCGTTTATCACGCAGATCAGAATGGCTGCTATGCCGGCTGTATCTCGGTAGGTCCCAGAGAGGCCGACTGTTCGGCACATACAAACTGTGCCACCTTTAAGCCACGCGAGT
Source organism: Eubacteriales bacterium (assembly GCA_045538685.1). GTDB lineage: Bacteria > Bacillota > Clostridia > Oscillospirales > CAG-272 > UBA1740. The sequence continues at coordinate 29,801 of JAZSRX010000006.1, forward strand.
GTTGATTATTTCGCAGCGAATTCAAGTACTGATTCTGCCATTTTATCCTTATGGATAACCCCTGTGTGAACAGGTTCTTTCGAGAGAACACTTTTAAGGGGCGAGGGAATTTCCACTTTGCACATTTCATAAAGTGCATCGGGTGCAAGAAGATCATCATCCGGCTTACTTCCGGTAAGCGATAGAAGAACATCGCCTGCAAATTTGTAGGCAGACGCGGTAGAAACTATCAGCATTGCCGATTTCGCCTTGTGGTCGCTCATATATCTTTCTGCCGCAGAAACGGCAACTGCTGTATGGGTGTCAATAAGGCGATTTTCTTTTTCAAAGGTTCTTCTGATTGTTGTCTTGCAATCATCCTCGTCTGTATAATAGCCAATAAAGCTTTCCTGAAGCTTCTTAAGCTCGGTTTCGGAAAGAGCATATTTTCCGCCCGAAGCAAGCTCATTCATAAGCTCCTTGCATCTCTCACTGCCAAAGAGCAGGTAAATGAGACGTTCAAGATTAGACGAGATAAGTATATCCATAGAAGGAGAAATTGTTGCATAGAATTCGCGGTTTCTGTCATATACACCGCTGTTTATAAAGTCGGTGAGTATATTGTTTTTGTTTGAAGCACAAACAAGCTTGTCAACGGGTAGTCCCATCTGTTTTGCAATATAGCAGGCAAAAATGTTGCCGAAATTGCCTGTGGGAACGCAAACGTCTATTTTTTCTCCAAGAGAAATCATACCGCCTTTATACATATCGCAGTATGCGGAAATATAATAAACAATCTGGGGAACAAGTCTGCCCCAGTTAATAGAGTTTGCACTGGAAAGGAACACACCATTTTCGTTAAGCTTATCTGCAAAATCCTTGTCCGAAAAAATTTTCTTTACACCGTTTTGTGCATCGTCAAAATTGCCGTCAATGCCAACAACAGAAAGGTTGTTTCCGTCCTGTGCCTGCATCTGAAGCTTTTGCACACTGCTCACACCGTCTGTGGGGTAGAATACCTTTATTTTTGTTCCGGGAACGTCCTTGTATCCTTCGAGGGCGGCTTTGCCTGTGTCACCCGAAGTTGCAACAAGAATAAGTGCCTCGCGATTTTCGTCGCATTTTCTCAGTGCACGGGTAAACAGACGGGGCATAATCTGAAGTGCCATATCCTTGAAAGCACAGGTAGGTCCGGGCCAAAGCTCAAGCATATATTTGTTTTTTCCAAGAGGTGTTACGGGAGCCGCGGAGGGAATAAACTTTTCATTTGAATATGCCGCCTCTGCGTCAGTCAAAAGCTCCTCGTAGCTGTAATCCGACAGGAACAGCGAAAGAACCTTTGCCGCTCTTTCAGGATAGGACAGGGCAGAAAGCTCCTTCAAATAATCCTCGCGGATACAAGGAATGTTTTCGGGCATGAAAAGTCCGCCGTCAGACGCAAGTCCGGTTTTGATTGCGTATGCTGATGTTCCGTTCTCGGGGCGAGTACCTCTTGTGCTTATGTATTTCATAGATTAGATCCTTCTTTTTGTCGTTTATAAGCATATTTTAAATCAAATGCGGTGTTCAGGTCGAATGCAGATTCAATATGCTTTATTTCCTTAACCTTTACACCCTTTTTTGCATCATCTTCAACATAAACCTCTATAACATCAAGCCGCAGTCTTGTTTTGGGCTTGCATCGGTTTATATAATGGTTTGCCACCTTGATTATTTTTCTCTGCTTTTCGGGTGTAACTGCGGACGCAGGTCTGTCCTGCTTTGTTCCAAGCCATTTTACATTTCTTGTTTTTACTTCAATAAATGCAGTGACATTTTTATTCGAAGCAATAATATCTATTTCGGCATTTTGGGAAATATAATTTTTTTTAAGTATTTTATATCCATTTTTGCGTAAATACTTTACCGCTTCTTTTTCACCAAGATTACCGATTTTTCTTTTTTCGGTAAGAATACTTAAAATCTTCATTATTTGTCAAGAAACTTTAAAAAGCTCATTCTGTAAATTGGGGCAGGGCCGTATTTTCTTACTGCATCCATATGATCCTTCGTGGGATAACCCTTGTGCTTAGCAATGCCATACCGGGGATATTCTTTATCAAGCTCCAGACACTGTCTGTCTCTGGTTACCTTGGCAAGAACAGACGCAGCTGCGATAGAATAACTCTTGGCATCACCCTTTACAACCGTTTCGGTGGGAATTTCAAACCCACGGGAGCAGTTTCCGTCAATCAGGGCAAAATCCGCCTTTACAGGAAGAGCTTCAACAGCACGCCTCATTGCAAGCATAGATGCATTTAATATATTTATTTCATCAATTTCTTCGGGAGTTGCCTCAGCAATTGCATATGCAACCGCCTTTTCTTTTATTACATCAAAAAGTGCTTCGCGTTTTTTCTCGGTCAGCTTTTTTGAATCATTAAGTCCCTCTATTTCAAGGCCTATTGGAAGAATTACCGCCGCAGCAACAACAGGACCGCACAGTGGGCCTCGTCCTGCCTCATCAAGTCCGCAAACTGCGGTATAACCTTCTCTGTAATGCTTTTCCTCATATTCAAAGGTAGGCATTTGTTTTCTCCAATCTGTAAGCTAAAATTATCTGTCCTCGGGCTTTTCGAGAGAAATTCTTCCGATTTTTCCACCGCGGAATTCATCAAGAAGCACATCGGCACATCTCTTGTGATTTATCTCTCCGCCGCTGATAAGAAAGCCTCTTTTTCTTCCCACAAGCTCAAACAGGTCATAGGAATCAAGCCCATCGGTTTCTTCCTGTGTCAGCTTGTATCTTGCCATAAAGCTGTCGGGAGCAACCGTCATAAGTCGGGAGCAGAGAATCATTGCGATTTCTTCGGTATCGAGAATCTGATCTCTGATAGCACCTGTCATAGCAAGGTTTTCGCCAACCGTCTGATCCTCAAACTTGGGCCACAAAACACCGGGCATATCAAGAAGATCAAATCCGATTTTCGTAGGAACCCACTGTTTGTCAATAGTAACACCGGGTCGATCCTCAACCCTCGCCTTTTTATTTCCTGCAATTCGGTTAATAAGCGAGGATTTACCTACGTTGGGAATACCGACGATCATTGCCTTCAGCTTTCTTCCGTCCATTCCTTTAAGATGGTATCTTTCAAGCTTTTCTGACATAATTTCTCTTACTGCATCGGCAAGGGTGTCAATTCCCACACCTGTAGTAGAGTCAATAACAACCACTCTCTGACCGCGTTTTGCATATTCTTCAACCCAAAGCTTTGTTACAGCAGGGTCTGCAAGAGTGGATTTTGTAAACACAGTAAGCTTTGGCTTACCGTTTATTAAACTATCTATTTCGGGATTTTTTGAGCTATAGGGAATTCTTGCATCCAAAAGCTCTATGATTATGTCCACCTCGGACAGGCACTCACGCATAATGCGTTTGGTTTTGGCCATATGTCCGGGGAACCACTGAATAGGATTAGTTGCCATATTTATTCCTTTAATTTACCGATCCGAATTTATCAAACGGAAGGAACCTGAACAAAACCTTGCCGAGAATGGCATCGGTCTTTATCGGTCCAACCGAAGAGCTGCGTGAGTCAAGCGAGTGATAACGGTTATCGCCCATAACAAAGACTTCGCCTTCTTCGATGATAATGGGCTTGTTGAAGTTTGAAACATCTATGTTTATGTCGCGAGTATTAAGAGTATAGTCCTCATTTACAAGCTCGTTGTTTACGTAAACAACAACCTCGCCGACCTCGTTCATTCTTACTTCAACGGTATCACCGGAGACAGCAATAACTCTTTTAACAACCGCCTTTTTAAGTACGGTAGAGTAGTCTTCAAACACGATAATGTCACCACGTTTGGGAGTATAGAACAAATCCGAGATAATAAGATGATCTCCTTCTTCAAGAGTATTCTTCATAGAGTTGCCCTCTACAATCGAATGCTTGAAAACAAAGGTTGTAAGTATCATAACTATTGCAAGCACAAAAGCAAACATTTCCGCAATGTCAAACACCCAGTCAATTGCTCTGGGTTTTTCGGGGTCATATTTTCTCATAGGTTCTTCTTCCTCTTCGTCTTCAATATCAATATTTGACTGTTCACCTTCAAAGTTTATGGATATCTGGAAATTGTCACTTTTTTCCTCCTCTCTGTCACCGAGATCGAAGTTGGGAATAACAACCTCCTCGACAGTTTCCTCTGTAAGAGGATCGTCGTCTCCGTCATTAAGATCGGCATAAACTTCGGGTTCAAGAGTGATTTCCTTGCTCCAGCCATCTTTATCTTGTAATTTCTTTTTTGTGTTCTTTATAATTTGTTTTTTTTGTTGCTTTTTGGGCAGGGAAATGAGAAATTCGCTCTCGTCTTCTTCCTCTTCTTCATCTTCAGAATCGAAAACAACCGGCTTTGCGTTTTTAGCTTCCGCGGCTTTGGAAAGATTTTTGGCTATAAGATCGCGGTATTCAGACATAAATTCATCAAACTGAATATCCTCATCCTCGTAATATTTCTCCGAATCGTCTGCATCGAGAAGAAGAGCATCAAGTTTACTGAGACCGCTATCCTTTTCTTCAATATTATTCTCGGTTTCCTCGGTGGAACGTTTGTTTTTCCTGTCTTCCATCTGAAGCACCGCCTTTCAAAAAATTATAATTAATAATATATTTTACCATATTAAGTATAAAATTACAATATATTTTTGAAATATTTTTAATAAAACACAGCAGAATTGCCGAAATAGTTTGATTTATGGCAATTCTGCTGCGTTTTATGAATTAAGAATTTTGTACAGCTCTGATTTTGTCATTCCTCTATCTTTTGCTGCACGTTTTATTGCATCCATTCTGGCCAAGCCATCTTTTTCGTACATACTTACGTGTTCTTCGGGTGAAAGAGAATTTTTTTCTTTTGTCTCCTCTGAAATTATCTCTCCCTGAAATCCTTCAACTACTAAAACATACTCTCCGCGTGGCTCATTTGTTTCATAATATACCAAAGCTTCACCAAAGGTGGTACGTCTTATTTCTTCATTTAGCTTGGTTAATTCGCGGCAGAATGATATTTTCCTATCTAAACCAAATGCTTCTGCCATATCCAAAAGAGTGGATTTTAGCTTATGAGGTGCTTCGTAAAAAATCAATGTTCGGTCTTCATATTTTACCTTCTCAAGCTGCTTTTTTCTCTCGCTTTTATTTGCTGAAAGGAAGCCCTCAAAAGCAAATCTTCGAGTGGCAAGTCCTGAGACAGAAAGGGCAGAAACGGCAGCACAGGCACCGGGTATTACCGAAACGGTAATGCCTGTATCTGCACAAAGCTTAACAATATCCTCTCCCGGATCGCTTATGGCAGGCATACCTGCGTCTGTAATCAGGGCACAGGATTCGCCCGAAAGAAGTCTTGCAACAATCCGTTCTCCGCTTACCTTTTTATTGTGTTCGTGATAACTGACCAGATCTTTCTTAATTCCAAGAGCGGTAAGCAATCTTACCGAATTTCTTGTGTCTTCGGCTGCTATGAAATCAACCTCGCTGAGCACTTTAATTGCTCTCTCGCTTATATCTGCAAGATTACCTATCGGTGTTGCCACAAGGTAAAGGGTGGATTCTATAATTTTGTTTTTTTCGTTACTCATTATCTTTTAAAATCGGAAGGGAAGCTTCCGTTCTCCATAATATAATTCATATCGGAACTGTATTCTTTGTGTTCCTTGTCGGAATAGATAATCAAAGGTCTTGTTACCGTAAGGCCTGACTTTCCGCCCGCCTTTCCTTCTACAATTGCCATAGACGGCTCTGAATAAGTATCTGCGTGAACAAAGGTAATTCGCTTTGGCTCTATTTTACTTTTTCTCATAGCATCTACAAGGTCAATAAGTCTATCCTGACGGTAAACTGCCGAAAAACAACCGCCGAATTTTAATATTTTTCTTGCCTGATTGCAAAAATCATATATATCACCGCACACCTCGTGACGTGCGATATTTTTCTTTTCCAAGATGTTTTTCTTGCCTGAATCGGTCTTCATATATGGCGGGTTCGTGTAGACTATATCAAACTCCTCTTCTGGATTGTATTCTCTTATATCGCTATGCACAGCTTCAAGCTTTTCCGATAGACCGTTAAGCTCGGCATTTCGTCTTGTGAGAGAGGTATATTCCTCCTGCACCTCAATAGCAACACAAGAGCTGACTTTTTCTCTTGTCAGTAAAAGCAGGGAAATAATACCGCTTCCGCTTCCGAACTCGCAACCGCGTTTATACTTTCCGTTTATATATCCTGCCAAAAGCAGGGCATCCGTACCGAAGGTAAGACCGTCTGTTTCTTGAATAAGGCAAAGATTGTCATTTACAAAATCGCGTCTTTCCATACTAAAAAAATCCTCGTTGTTTTTACAGAAAAAAAGCGGAGAATGATCCCCGCTTTTTTTGTTTCCCGTACGGGAAATAAGTACCAATTATTCCTCTGCAGGAGCGCCTACGGGACAAGCATCAGCACAAGAACCGCAGCTAATGCACTCGTCAGCATTGATAACGTACTTGCCGTCGCCCTCGGAAATACAACCTGTAGGACAAGCATCGGTGCATGCGCCACAGCTGATGCACTCATCGGAAATTTTGTATGCCATTTGAATAACCTCCATTTTTGTTGTCACATATATTCTATCACATCTGTGAAAAAAATCAAGTATATTTCATAAAAAAACATAAAAAAATCGAAAATTTAAAATAAATCATTCCTGAATTATATCGTCTTCGTCCTTTTCCTTGTTTGCTTGTCTGCCGGGACGGGATAAAACCTTAACATCAGAACACTTATAAATCTTTGGTGTATCTTTTTCGTTGTCGTTAAGCTTTACCTTAATTTCTCTTGCAAGGGGCTTAGTTTCAATAACCACACCATCGCCGTCGGGAGTTTTTACTACCGAGCTAATGGGAGGAGTTTGCTTGATTGCTTCTTCATATGTTTCGTGCTCATAACGAAGACAGCACATAAGTCTGCCGCAGGCACCCGAAACCTTAGATGAGTTGAGGGAGAAGTTCTGTTCCTTTGCCATTTTAATAGAAACTTGAACAAAATCCGAGAGGAAGTTTGCACAGCAAAGCTTTCTGCCGCAAACACCTATACCGCCAAGCATCTTTGCTTCGTCGCGGATACCGATCTGTCTGAGTTCAATTCTTGTTCTGAATGTAGATGCCAGATCGCGTACAAGCTCTCTGAAGTCAACTCTTGATTCGCAGGTGAAGTAGAAGATAAGCTTGGAGTTATCAAAGGTATATTCCGCACCAACAAGCTTCATACCGAGCCCGTGTTCCTCAACCTTTTTTTCGCATATTTCCAATGCCTCTGCCTCTGCCGCACGGTTTTTCTCATAGTGCTGAATATCCTGCGGTGTAGCCACTCTTGTAACCGGCTTAAGCGGGCTTACAATATCGCCCGAACTTATGGTTTTGTTAGCTACTTTTACAGTTCCCATCTCAATACCGCGAGATGTTTCCACAATAACCTTTTCTCCTACCGAGAATTTCTCTTCACCGGGGGAGAAATAATATATTTTTCCTGCCTCGCGGAAGTTTATTCCTACGATATCTACCGTCTCGGACAGTTCAGCTTCGTTTTCAATAATATTCTTTATTTCTTCGGACATATTTTTTTCCTTTATATTAGTTATTCGCGGCCAGTCTGATTTTAGAACACAGACTTGCCATAAGGTTTGATAAATTTGCGTTTCTTGAGCAAAGCTCGTGAGCATTATTTATAGCATCATAAAGAGCAATGAGTCTTTTTTGAGGAATATCTCCGCATAAGCTTATGGCATCCTTTGCAGAAGGGAAGAATACAGTCTTTGCCCCTTCGTCATACTTAATGACAATGAGATCGCGGATAGCACTCATAAGTCTTTCAAATACCAGCATCAGCTCAGGCCTTTTTGCAGGAAGGTTTGACAGGGCGGAATATATTTCTGAATAAGATGCCTTTTGTCCCGCCGCACGTATCAAAGCCATAATTTCATCTCTTTCCTCTTCCGCTTCGGTAGAGAGGCGTTTGTTAATCAGCTTTTTTGCCAGGCCAAGCCGACCGTCAGCACTCATAATAAGTCCCATAAATCTTGAAGGATCGGAGGCCTTAATTAATCTTGCATCAACATTTTCGGACAAAATTTGTTCTGCCAAATCTTCATCGCCAAAACGAGTCATTGCAATATACTGTGCTCGGCTTTTTATTGTGGTTAGAATTCTGTCGCATTCTTTGGCAAGAAGAATTATCATAACCGATTTTGGCGGCTCTTCAAGCACTTTGAGCAGTGCGTTCTGTGCCTCGGGAGTCATACATTCCGCATCATCAATGATGTAGATTTTATGCTCCGACTCTGTTGAAGAAAGGAACATATCCTCGCGAAAATCCTTTACAAGATCTACACCAAGGGTTGCCTTGTCCTTCTTTTTTTCAAGGATTTTTACATCAGGATAGTTTCCCTCATAAATTCTTTTGCAGTTTATACATTTTCCGCAGGGAAGTGTTCCGGCTGAATTATCGACATCTAAGCAGTTCATTGATGCTGCGATTTCCAGTGCGAGTGTAGACTTTCCGCTGCCGGAAGGACCGCCGATAAGAAAGGCGTGGGGAACGGTTCCTGCTTCGATTGCTCTGCCTATTCTTGCCTTGGTCTCATCATTTCCAAGCAACCGTGAAAAATATTCTCTCACAAAACCCCTCCTTACGCAAAAATTTCACCAATAATTATTTTAACATTTTAAATTAAAAAAGTCAATGGAAAGAATAAAAAAACAAAATTTAGAAAAAAAGTCAAAGCGAAACTGTCTCTTTTAACATATTTCGGTTGACAATTTGTCTTCTTTTGTGTATAATATTCTTGTAAAAAACAAATTTTGAGAGGACAATCAAAATGAAAGAAACAAAAATTAAACTCAGCAATGTACAGGACATTAGAGAATTTGTAAATGTTGTTATCCTTGCAGATTACGACGTTGATCTTATTCAGGGCAGATATGTAATTGATGCAAAGTCAATTATGGGTATATTCTCTTTGGATCTTTTGTCTCCCATAAAGCTTGTTGCTCATACCGAAAATGCTGATATGCTTTTCGAAAAAATTGCAAAGTTTACAGTTTAATAGAAATAAAAAAAGACCGATGCAGAGTATTTTGCATCGGTCTTTTTTTATTTATTTTTCATATTTTTCTTGTTTTGGCTGACCTGCAATGCCTCAACAGCACTGACGAAAAGGCAAAGCACAGAAGCCACCATTAAAACAATAGCACCAAGGGAAAGGGTAATGTTAAGTGTGGGATTCGTGATGGTAAAGCTTAACCTGAGTATTGTCACCACTGCCAAAACAATGGCAGAACTGAAAAGTTTTATAAGCGGAATTTTAAAGGATGTATAATATAAATTCAGATCAAAAAGCAATTTAAAGAAACCCATTATGTATCTCCGTAAAATGTATTTTTTACTATAATATCACAGTTTAGTAAAAAAAACAAGTGAAAAATGTTAATTTTCCATTCTTTTGCCGAGCACAAGAAATTTTAGAAAAAACTATTGACAAAACAATAATAAGTTGATATAATACAATAAACGGTTGAACAACCATTCAACTGTATTTTCTTGAAAGGAAGAAAAAATGAGGACACATTCGACCAATCTCCCCTCCTGCGAGTGTGAGGAGATTCACAGTGAAATTATAGAGAAGAAAAGGGAAGAGATGCCCGACGAGGCGACTCTCTACGATCTTTCGGATTTTTTCAAGGTGCTTGGTGACTCTACAAGAATAAGCATTCTGTTTGCCATAGACGGCGAACCTATGTGCGTGTGCGATATAGCAAATCTGCTTGGTATGACAAAATCCGCAGTATCGCATCAGCTGAAGATCCTTCGTCAGAATGACCTTGTCACTTATCGAAAATCGGGAAAGAATGTCTTTTATACTCTTGCAGACGATCACGTTCGCGATATTATCGAAAAGGCATTTGAACATATCAAAGAATAATTGCTAAATGATACTTAGCATCAAAAAGGAGAAATATTATGAAAATTAAGTACATCATTAGAGGTCTTGACTGTCCCAACTGTGCTGCAAAGTTAGCATCGCAGATGAGCAATATTGAGGGCATAGAGAGTGCAAAAATCAACTTTCTTACCGAGAAGCTGACCGTTGAAACCTCGCTTGATGAGGATAGTACATACAAGGCACTTTCCGCCTCTGCAAAGGCATTTTCAAGGGATATTAAAATAGAGAAATGAGAAATGCTTTAAAGCTTTTTAAAACTGATGTTGCAAAGATAATAATCGCCTTCGTTTTCTTTATTTCTGCGGTTATTTTCGAGCAGAATAACCTGACTTATATTGCACTGGCACTTTATCTGATAGCTCTCGCCGTATCGGGAGCAGAGGTTTTTATTGGTGCGGTAAAAGGAATTTTGCGTGGTGATTTCCTTGACGAAAAGTTCCTTATGAGCATTGCATCCATCGGTGCTATGATAGTCAGCGAGTGGAGTGAGGGTGTTGCGGTAATGCTCTTCTTCCTGATAGGTGAAACTTTTGAACATTATGCGGTTCGAAAGTCTCGCTCGTCAATTCGCTCGCTTATGGATATTTGTCCAGATGAGGCAGCGGTGCTGACCGACGGAGAAGAGGAAATAATGGATGCCGAGGATGTTGAAGTCGGCAGCATTATTGTTATTCGTCCGGGTGAACGTGTGCCGATTGATTCGGTTGTTACCTTTGGCTCGGCTGATGTTGATACATCAAGTATGACGGGCGAGTCTATTCCCCTTTCGGTGCATCCGGGAAGCGAGCTTTCCAGCGGATTTATTGTAAAAAACGGACTTCTTCACGCAAGAACCACGCGTATGGCAGATGATTCCGCGGCTGCAAGGATTCTTTCTCTTGTAGAGAATGCAAACGAAAACAAGTCAAAAGAGGAAAGCTTTATTACAAAGTTTTCTCGTTTTTATACCCCTGCAGTAGTGCTTATTGCCGTACTTGTGGCAATTTTGCCTCCGCTATTAAATGTTCAGGGATTTGGATTTGATAAATCCATACATACCGCCCTGACATTCCTGGTTATTTCTTGCCCCTGTGCTCTTGTAATTTCGGTTCCAATGGCATTTTTCGGTGGAATAGGCGGTGCCGCATCAAAGGGAATTCTTTTTAAAGGCGGCAACGTTTTTTCCAAGGTTGCAAAGGCGGAAATAATTGCTTTTGATAAAACAGGAACTATCACCAACGGTAAATTCACGGTTAGCGAAGTTATCGGCTTTGATATGTCAAAAGAGCAATTGCTCTCATTGGCTGCATCTACCGAATATGCCTCAAATCACCCGATTGCCGAATGTATAAAAGCTTCTTCAGATAAAATAATCACACCGATTTCGGTAAGAGAGCAGGCGGGTTACGGATTAGTAGCAGAGTTTGACGATAATCGGATTTGTGCGGTTGGTAATATCAAGCTTATGCAAAAGCTGTCGGTAGATATCAGCAGAGGTAAACACGTACCCGATAATGCGGTTTACGTAGCTTACGACGGTAAACTTGCTGGTATAATAATTCTTTCGGACAGCATTAAGCCCGAGGCAAAGCAGGCAATAAAATCTCTCCGTAAGCTGGGTGTAAAACGCACCTATATTCTTTCGGGAGATAGGGAAGAGAATGTAAAAAGGGTGGCAGAGTCGGTTGGTATTGATGAGGCACATTTTGCACTTTCTCCCGAGGAGAAATATTTAAAGCTTGAGAGTATTATTTCGGGATCTAAAAGTACAGTTTATGTAGGTGACGGAATAAACGATTCGCCCTCACTCGCACGTGCTGACGTGGGTGTTGCAATGGGCAGTATGGGACAGGACAGTGCTATAGAGGCAGCCGATATGGTTGTTATGACCGACAATCTTTCAAAGCTTCCCGAAGCAATGCTGATTGCACGAAAAACAATAAATATTTCCTGGCAGAACATATTTTTCGCTCTTGGAGTGAAGGGAATAATACTTGTTCTTGGTTTGATTGGTTTTGCAAATATGTGGCTTGCGGTCTTCGCTGATGTAGGTGTGGCAGTTCTTGCTATACTTAATTCAATGCGAGCACTTAAAGCACCAAAACTGAAATAAAAAAAGAAGAGAGGTACCGATTCACAGTGCCTCTCTTATTGTATAATGAAAACCACGCGATAGTCGCGTGGTTCGATTCATATATAATTTTGAATTAAAATCTGTTTTTCATGGCCTTTTCAATGGTTCTGTCGGCATCTCTTTTTGCGGCGGTATCACGCTTGTCATAAAGCTTTTTACCCTTACAAAGTCCAACAGCCATTTTAACACGTGAGCCCTTGAAATAAAGTGACAGGGGAACAAGCGTGTAACCTTCGCGACTGACAAGACCTGCAAGCTTCATAATTTCTTTTTTGTGCATAAGAAGCTTTTTAGGGCGAAGCGGATCTTTATTAAAAATGTTGCCCTGTTCGTATGGGCTGATATGCATACCGAGGGCGAAAAGCTCACCGCCGTCAATGTCGCAATAGGAATCTTTAAGATTTACATTTCCTGCACGAAGAGATTTAACTTCGGTGCCAAACAGCTCTATTCCTGCCTCGTAGCTTTCAATTATAAAATAATCGTGTCTTGCCTTTCTGTTGTCGGCAATAATTTTTCCTTCTATTTTCATATAAAAACTCGCTTATTGATTTCACCTGAATAAATTTTCACTTATATAGTAACACATTTTTTTTGCGAAATCAACCGTTTTTTGCAAATGCACGTGAAAGATCCTCTAAAATTTTAAATTTAACCTGATATTTTCCCGATTTGATAAGCGAAATTTCCTCTTTTGTATAGTCAATAAAACCGTCATCGTGGGGAGCTGCTTCGGTAGCCATTTCAAGACAAAGGGGAGGATACATAACGCACCACCAATTTTGTCCGTTGCCATTGCCGATAATAATTCTCAGCGAGGTGTAATATCCGGCGGGAAGGGTAAAATCCTCATATTCTCTTGTATCATACCATTCTTCACCTATAATCGCATCTACTTTGTAGTTGTAGCCAAGCTCGGCAATCCACTTTTCCGTATCGGATTTTATCTCGGGAAGTAAACCGTTAATTTTACCTTTTGCCTCGCTGACAGATTCTCCCTGACTAAGTAAGCTTCCGTATTTTAAAAGTATTCTATCTCTGATTTTAATCTTGAGCTCCTGATCATTCTTAGAGTCGGAATTTGCAAGGATATGTAATCTTATTGTATCCTCATATATCCTGCCTTCTGCCTCGGTTGGTATGGCGGCAATAAGCATTGTTGCGATCAGCACTGTAAATGCGTATTTTATCAAACTTTTCATTTTTATTCTCCTTTCGTAAGTAAAGGAATTATTGACAGCAAAAATATTTTTATTCAGCAAAAAAGACGGAGAAAATCTCCGTCTTTTTCATTAGTCAAGCTCGCTCTTTAAATCTCGGTTCATCAGGGAATGCATCGCTTCCTTCGGTGACATACCTTTTTTTATTATTTTATAAACCGCCTCGGTGATAGGCAGGGAAACATTGTATTTTGTTGACATTTCCATTGCCGCTTCAAGTGCGTGATAACCTTCTACCACCATTCCGATTTCCTTTGATGCCTCCTCGTAGGTCATACCCATTCCGATAAACTCTCCGCAACGGTTGTTTCGGCTGTGACGTGAAGTGCAGGTAACAATCAGATCGCCTATTCCGGCAAGTCCCATAAATGTACGTCTTTTACATCCGAGAGCAATGCCGAGACGTGCCATTTCAGCAATTCCTCTTGTCATCAGCATTGCCTTTGTGTTGTCGCCAAGCTTCATACCTGTAAGTATACCTGACGCAAGAGCAATGATGTTTTTCATTGCACCGCAAATTTCAACACCCTTAACATCTGTATTTGTGTATACTCTCATACAGGAGTTGGAAAAGATTTCGGCGATTTTTGAGGATATTATTTCATCCTCGCAGGCAGAAACGATAGAGGTAGGAATTCCCCTGGCAACCTCCTCTGCGTGAGTAGGGCCGGACAGGGCAGCGACACAGTAGCTAAGCTCGGGTCGCTCTGTTTTAATGACGTCCTCTATTATTTCAGTCATTGTCATCAGTGTTCCGCCCTCAATACCCTTCGCACAGGTAATAAGTGTTGCTCCGTCATTGAGATGAGGAATAAGCTTTCTTGCCGTTTCCCTTACAAATGATGAGGGAACAACGAAAAGAATTATCTCGGAGTCACATGCTATGTCTTCAATGCGTTTTGTGTATTTTATTGATTTCGGCAGGATAACATCGGGCAGATTACATTGAATGCCGTTTTTGCTAAGCTCATCAATCTCGTCGGGAATTGCAGACCATACACTGACACTGTGGTTATTTCCAACCAACAGAGATGCAAGAGCCATACCCCAGGTGCCTGCACCAAGAATACCAATGTTCATATTTGATTGTCCTTTGAAAAAGTATTTGCACTGTTATTATAGCACAAATTGCTTGGATTTTCAATAAAAAACTTAAATTCTCACCTCGTCTTCAACCACATAACTAAGATCGATGGGAGTGACAAGATTTCTCACCAGCATTTCAAAGAACTCTACAGCACGAAATTTATCTGTAAAAACATCTGTTGCTTCTTTTTGGCTGAAATGCCCCCGGCTGTCCTCGATTGAAACTCTTACCGAATAAAGAGGAAGTCTCCAATCGGCAGTACGTCTGCCTTCTCTCAGAATAAGTTCATATGTATAACGGTAAAATTCGTCCTGTCTTTCTTCTTTAATAACTATCTTTTCTTTCATATTATTACCCCCGCAATTTTACTTATATTGTAGCATCTTTTTCTATCGAATGTCGTTGAGAAATACGGGGTAAAATAACATAAAATTATGTCGTTGTTTGAACATATTGCAAAAATTGCTCTTTTTGCATAAATAAAGGGGCGAATGCTCACCCCTTAACTAATTAAAGAAAAATAAATGCCGTTTTTTCTTTCATTTTGCAGATAAAAATATCGAAATAAATAGTAAAAAAAGTTTATTTTTGCTATTTTGACATAACAAAAGCAAGAAATGCAATTATTTGATGTCACAAAGCTCGATCTGTGCTTCGGAATTAACCTTTCCGTCGCTTCTGATAGTACGGAAATAAAAAATTCCGCCATCTTCTCCGCGTTGCACACGAAGCTTATCTCCGATTTGTGCCTCGGAAGAGTAGTTTATTGTTATACTGCGAATCATCTTGTTTTCAAGAGGCAGGAAATTGGAGTACATATCGGGATATTTTGTGTTATTCATATGCCTGTTCTGATCTACGTCGCCGTAATGCACACCGTAACCGCCGATATCCAGCATAGCGGAGGGGAGATTCATAGGGCTAAGGATAAGTCCGTTCTGAGGAAGTGTTTCTAAACCCAGCTCAAAATCACGCACCTTAATCAAAGCTCTGCTTTCGGTGTCTATAAGTGCCCATACGGAAATTGCACGTGCCACAAGCTCTCCTTCGCATTCAAGGGCATAACAACGCAAAAAGCTGTATCCACGGCTCTCGCAAGGGTAGGTTATTGCTGTAATCGGTGTATGAGCTTTAAGCGGCTTCAGTACTTCAAGCTTTACTCTTGATAAAATAAATGCACGGTTTTGGCTTTTCAGATTATCGTAAGACATTCCGCTTTCGGTAAGCTGACACTGTGCCGCCGTCTGTATATATTTCATTATTGAAGAGGTTTTTGCAATTCCGTTGTAATCAACGTCGTGCACGTCAACCACGTTTTTCATTCTGTATTCCATAGGTTTTTCCTCCTGATGTTCATAATTTTACACCAATTTTGTAAAAAAGTCAAATTTTTACTGTGAAAAGTTTG
Organism: Eubacteriales bacterium; assembly: GCA_045538685.1. Lineage (GTDB taxonomy): Bacteria > Bacillota > Clostridia > Oscillospirales > CAG-272 > UBA1740. The sequence goes on from JAZSRX010000006.1 coordinate 45,625, forward strand.
TAAATAATTGATTTTCATATAGACAAAGAGGTTATTTTTTGATAAAATTATGTTAATGATATTATTAAAAAGGTGGATATAAAAATGAAAGTTATTACTAAAGAAAATTTTAATAGCGAAATAGAAGAGTTCTCCGGTCTTGCGGTTATAGATCTTTATGCAGATTGGTGCGGCCCTTGCCGTATGCTTGCTCCTATACTTGCCGAGCTTGAGGATGAGTATCCCGAAGTAAAGTTCTGCAAAATCAACGTTGACGAACAGCCCGAGCTTGCAAAAGAGTTCAATGTTAAAAACATTCCTATGGTTGCCTTTGTAAAGAATAATGTTTTTGCCGATGTTTCCGTTGGTTATGTTCCCAAGGACGTGCTCAAAAAGCTTGTGGAGGCAAATAAATGAAAATAAGATATAACGAGGACAAGGAGATCGTTGCCGCTGTTAAAGAAGGGCTGAAACGGTCAGGCGGATACTGTCCCTGCAGATTTGAACGTACAGAAGAAAACAAATGTATGTGCAAGGAATTCCGCGAACAGATAGCCGACGAAAATTATGAGGGCTACTGTCATTGTTACCTTTATTACAAGGAAAAATAAACTTTAATAACACTTATTTTGTAGCTTTTTCTCACATATTGCCGCCATTGATAAATGGCGGCTTTTTTATGTCGCATATTACCGATATCTTAACACCCGATTGGCTTGAAGAATATTGCTCCAAATGGTATAATACCACTAACCTATTGGAAAATTATGGTAATTTGGAGGAGAAAATGAGAAAAACAATTATAGTCACAGTCCTTTTCGTATTGCTTATTTTCGCAATGACGGGAGTGGTAAATGCCGAGGAAAATGTTGCCTCGTCTCAGACGGTAAGCTCGCTTAGTGTATATACCTACCCAAGCAAAACGGTTTACGGAGCTTTTGAGAGGTTTGATACCTCGGGGCTATCTCTTCGTGCTGTTTTTTCGGACGGAAGCGAAAAAATACTAAGCGGACAGGATATTCGGGTTTCTTACAGCAAGGATAATTGCTTTCGCGTAGGAGATGATTCGGTTATGCTTTCGTATGGCGGAAAGGAAATTTCCATTCCCATTACCGTTAACCGTATTGCATATGATATTTCATCTCTTGATCTTAGTGAATTTTCAACCGTATTTAACGGTGTATATCAGAGCTATAACCGTTCTGTTATACAGATTGTCGGTCTTGACGGAATAGCTCTTACGATAAAAATATCCGGCGGTGGAATAAATGTGGGAGTATACGATATTAATATTGATTTTTCCACAGAAAGCTCCGACTACTTAACCCCCGAGAGCAGAGTCATTTCTATGACGATAGAGCCCGCAACAAGTGAGATTATATGGGAAACTTTGTCTTTCGTCTATGATGGAAAAAGCAAAACTCCCACAGCATATTATATTGATGTAAACGGAGCAAGAGTTTACCCGACGGTTAACGGCGGAGCAACTAATGCAGGCAGCGGTTATTTAGCCAGAGTAACGGTAAGTGATCCTAACTATAAGTTTTCAAACACCTCGGTAAATTATGAGATAAAGAAAGCCGATTACGATTTTTCCGGGGTAAGCTGGAGCAAGGACAGCTTTACTTATGACGGCAGCACAAAAAGCATCAGTGCCACAGGACTTCCACCCGGGGTGAGTATTATTGGATACAGCGGAGATCGGGGAAGCGAATCGGGAATATATACCGCCACAGCAATTTTGATGTGGGATGAGAATAATTACAACTCGCCCCCTCCTCTTACTCATACCTGGGAAATTAAAAAGGCGGAATACGATATATCGGGAGTTAGCTTCCGCAGCGAAAGCTTTATTTTTGATGGTATGATGCATTATCCCACCTTGGTTGGTTCAATGCCTGTGGGTGCAGACGGAATAGCTCTTGAATACAGCTTTTCAGCAGGTGCCTGCCACGTAGCAGACGGTACGGTTTCTGTTGTTATAAACTTCCATACCGCAAGTACAAATTATAATCTTCCCGAACCTCTTTATTCAAGTGTAAGCATTACTCCATGTGGAATAAATATTATCTGGGGAGAAACAAAGCTTTCTTATAACGGAGAAGAGCAGACTCCTTTGGCATATGCTGAGGAGTGTCTTATTACGGTAAGGGGTTCGGCAATTAATACAGGGAAATACGTTGCCACCGCGACTACAGAAAATACCGATTATTATATTAAAAATGACAAAATAGAATTTAGCATAATCAAAGCACAGAACTACTGGACTGTTTTGCCTGCCGATTCTGTGTGCTATGAAGGAAAGGAAATAAATATTACAGGCGAGTCAAAATTCGGAGATGTTGTTATCAGATTTTTCGCTGATAAAGATTGTAACGAGGAAATTTCTCTTCCTACTGCATGCGGAAAATATTACGCAATTCTTTCTGTATCCGAAAGCGAGAATTTTGGCGGCTTGATTTCTGATGTCATATCCTTCGAAATTGTGGAGATTGTAGCAGTATCTTTTCTGGGCGGAATAATAAAGGACAATATAAAGGCATTTGAAAAGCTGGGGAGTGGAGATTTTCTCTGTTCGGTATTAAATAACGACGGAAGTGTCAGTGTTGTGGATTCTTCGCTTGTAAGTGTTATTTATCAAGAGGGAGATTCATTCAGGAAAAACGACAAATGGGTAAAGCTTCAATACGGAAGCTTTGTTTTAACTCTGTCTGTAAATGTCGGATATGCGGATTATGATATGTCGGGAGTGGTCTGGCTGAACACTACACAGATATACAATGGCTCAGCTCTTATGCCACAGCTTAGCGGTTTGCCAAGCGGAGTTAGTGTTAGCGAATATATAGGAACAAATAATATAAATGCGGGCTCTTATACCGTAAGTGCAAAGCTTAATTATGACAGAGAGAATTACAACGAGCCAAAGCTTTCTTCCTGTATTTTCACAATAGAGAAATGTCCTGTTAATATTCCAATCTTTACCACAGTATATAATGGAAAAGGGCAGCATCCCGTTTCGGATTCTCTTTTATATACGGTTGTTTCGGGAGATGAATATATTAATTCCGGAACATATACGGTTTCTGTAAGAATAAATGATACGGCAAACTATTGTTTTGCGGAAAACTCAGGCGATAATGCAAATGCAATTTTCCAAATAAACCCTGCCACCGTTTATGTTACTGTAAAGGACACAAAGCTCAAGCTTTTTGAAAAACTCTCCGATGTGGAATATATCATAACATCGGGAACGGTATATGAAAATGATATATTGACAGTATCGTCAATACGAGAGGGAAAGAATGTTACTGTTCGCTCTGAAAACCCAAATTACAGTATTATTGCCACCCCGGGTAAAATAATACGTTTGGCCTATCCCACAGCAGGCGGTGCTGTTATTATGGCACTGATATTGTTGGGTGTAGTATTGATTGTATTAATCGCCGGGGCGGTTTACCGTAACAGACAGCATATTGTCAGCAGGGCAGCGATGGCGAAATGTAAATGGCATAACAGAGAGTATAAAGCTCCTCCGCCAAGAGAGGATTTGACATCGATATTAAGATACGATCCGCCTGTCAATAAAAATGATGATGCTTTTGTCGAGGATGAGGAAAGCGATTTTGAAGAAACAAAAGAGACGGAAGAGCCATTGCCTACCGATCCCGAAATTGATGAGGAAACAGGAACAATTGGTTATGATGTGAATATGGAGAAAGCAGATTCGCTTATTTCAGACTCTCTTGCAAAAAGTCTCATCAGGCGAGAGGGAGAGATGATCTGCACAGACGGTGACGAAAGGGCAACAATTGAAGTGGGAACACTGAGTAATGCCTTTAATCCGGGTGACCGTGTTGACGTTAATTCGCTTAAAGAGAAGGGAATTATTTCAAATGAAGTTGCTTATATCAAGATAATAGGAGGAGGCAACATTAATAAACCACTATCTGTATTTGCCAATGATTTCAACCTTTCCGCTGTAAAGATGATTGCACTTTGCGGAGGGGAGGCAACGAAAATTTTTACTTTTAAAGGCAGATCATAAAAGGAAAAAGGCAAAACTACTTGAAAAAATACGGCTTCTGTGTTAAAATTAACCTATGGCCTATTTTAAAGATAATAAACTGTATCGGAGGTCAAAACTGACCTCCGATTTTTTGAGGTAATATGATAGAAATCGTTAGCAAAACACGAGATTATGTTGTTATTTATAAACCTGCCGGTATGCCTTCTCAATCCGATCCCAGCGGTGATAAGGATGCAATGACGGCTTGCAGCGAGCTTCTTCGCGAGAGCGGAGAGTCGGACGAACTATTTCTTATTCACCGTCTTGACCGCGTAGTTGGCGGTCTTTTGGTTTTCGCAAGAAATAAAAAAAGTGCAGCTGCCCTTTCGGAGCAGGTTGCAAATCGGAAGCTAATAAAAGAGTATTATGCCGTTGTTGAAGGATGCCCGGCGGGCGGTACAATGCAGGATTATCTTTATAAGGATGCAGCATTGGGAAAGGCATTTATTAGCGACAGAAAACGTGCGGGAGTTAAAATGTGTGAGCTTGAATACGTTGTTTTTGATACCGTAAGTATTGGTGAACGTGATGTCTCCTTGGTAAAAATCTCTCTCAAAACAGGAAGATTTCATCAGATAAGAGCACAGTTCTCACATCGCAAAATGCCATTAATCGGAGATAAAAAATACGGCAGTCGTGATTTTAGGGCAAAAATGCCATCTCTTTTTGCTTCGCTTTTGTCATTTACTTACGGAGGTAAAGAAATCGCGGTTTCAAAGCTTCCTGAGCTTTCAAATTACCCCTGGTCACTATTTACGGAAGAAAAATACAAGCAGAACGGAAAACATTATGACCGATAAACTTTATTACAAAGACGCATATATAAAAGAATTTTGTGCAAACATTCTCTCGGTAAAAAAAGCCGAGAACGGTTTTGATGCAGTTCTTGACAAAACCGCATTTTTCCCCGAAGAGGGCGGGCAGAGTGCAGATACCGGAACCATCGGTTCTTCGAGGGTTCTTGACGTATATGAAAAAGACGGTGTTGTTCATCACATATTAGACACAGAGCCAACCGAAATTACGGTTAATTGCAAAATAGATTTTGATGAAAGATTTGAAAAAATGCAATGTCACACTGCCGAGCATATTTTATGCGGAATAATTCATAAGCTCTTTGGACTTGATAACGTAGGTTTTCATCTTGGCGATGACGAGGTTACTTTTGATGTCAACGGTGTTCTTGACAGAGCACAGCTTGATAGAGTGGAAAATCTTGCAAACGAAGCCGTTTTTTCCAACATAAAGGTTGAGAGCATTTTTCCCTCGAAAGAGGAGCTTTCCCATATAAAATACAGAGCAAAGCTTGATATTACCGAGGGGGTTCGTCTCATTAAAATCGGTGATGTGGATAGCTGTGCCTGTTGTGCTCCCCACGTTTCATATACAGGTGAGATCGGTATGATTAAGATACTTGATTTTATGAAGCACCGCGGTGGCACTCGAATTTGGATGGTGGCAGGTAAGCGAGCCCTTTTTGATTACCGAAAAAGATACGAAAACATCAAGAAAATATCCGGATATCTTTCCACACCTCAATCGGATGTGGCAGATACACTTGAAACATATATTTCGGATAGCGAAAACACAAAATCCGTTCTTAAAAATGCAAGACTTAAAATCGCCGAGCTGAATGCTGAGGCAATTGAAAAAAATGAGGGCTCTGCAGTATTTCTTTTGCCTGATTTCTCGATCCCCGAGCTTATTGCTTTTTCAAATATTGCAAATAAAAAGATCGGTGGAATAACGGTTGCACTTTCGGGATGCGAGGGCGACTATAAATATGTAATTTCTTCAAATTCCGTAGACCTTCGGGCAATATCGAAGGAAATTAATTCTGCACTCTCGGGCAGAGGCGGAGGCAGGCCTGAAATGATACAGGGGTCTTTTGGTGCAACACTTGAAATGATAAAGAAATATTTTAAATGAAAAAAGGGTGTTGCCTTCGCAACACCCGAATAATTATTTAAAGTTCAAAACTATACTTGCCTTTGTGGGCTTTATTTGTCTGTATTTCACACCTGCGGCATCAAGCATTTTTCTGGATGCGGTCATAGACGAGGTATCGTGATATTTGTCAGAGAGGAATATTACCTCTTTGATACCCGACTGAATAATTGCCTTTGCACATTCGTGGCAGGGAAACAGTCCCACATAAACGGTTGAGCCGGCAAGCTTTTTGCCACTTGCATTAAGTATTGCGTTAAGCTCGGCGTGTACTACATACTGATACTTTGTCTCGCCCTTGGACTCGTCTCTGTTCCAGGGAAATTCGTCGTCAGAGCATCCCTGAGGGAAGCCGTTGTATCCGGTGGAAATTATGCGTTTGTCACTGTCAATGATACAAGCACCAACCTGTGTACTTGGATCCTTTGATCTCTGGGATGCAAGAATTGCAACTCCCATAAAATATTCATCCCAGGATATGTAATCTTTTCTCTTATCCATACTAAAACTCCGAAAAAAGTATTTTACTTATTTTATCACAAAATATCATTTATGTCAACACAATTTTACATAGGAGGGGAAATGGGCATTTCGGAATACAAAAATTGCCGTCTGTGTGCAAGAAATTGCGGTATAGATCGCACCGAAAAAATGGGCTTTTGTAAGTCGGGAACAGAAATGTATATTGCCCGAGCAGCCCTTCATTATTGGGAAGAACCGCCGATTTCAGGTACAAACGGATCGGGAACGATATTCTTTTCCGGCTGTTCGCTGTTATGCGAATATTGCCAAAATCGAGATATATCCCGAGGCAGAACGGGAAAACCCGTATCACCGGAAAGACTTTCTGAAATAATGATTAATCTTCAGGACGAAAAGGCACACAATATTAATCTTGTTACTCCTACGCATTTTATACCGTCTATCGCCGAGGCAATAACACAGGCAAAATCTAAGGGACTTACAATTCCCATAGTATATAACACTGCAAGCTATGAAAATCCCGAGGCATTGAAAATTCTTGACGGACTTGTTGACGTCTACCTTTCGGATTTAAAATATTACACATCAAAGTTGGCATCTCTCTCATCTGCACCCGATTATCCTTCTGTAGCAAGAGCTGCTATTGATGAAATGTACAGACAGGTAGGCACACCCCGATTTGACGAAGAGGGAATTATGAAAAAGGGAATTATTGTCCGTATTCTTCTTCTCCCGGGGCACGTTGCCGATGCAAAGTTATCCTTGAAATATCTTGTGGATACTTATGGAGAAAACATTTACGTCAGCTTGATGAATCAGTACACACCGATGGCTGATATGAAACCGCCGCTCAATCGCAGAGTCACCAGAGAGGAATACGCACAACTTACCGATTATGCAGAAAAAATCCGACTTGCAAATGGGTTTACCCAGGACTTTGGTACCGCAAAAGAAAGTTTTATCCCGTCTTTCGATAATACGGGAATTTAAAAAAGACAGCTTCAATTTGAAGCTGTCTTTTCGTTTTAGGATTTTCTCTTTGCCTTATCTCTTAATCGGTAATCTTTTGATCTCTTTTTCTTGATATAAATATCATAAATAGCTATTGTAAGAACACCGACTACAATTACAATGCTGGTGATATGAACCCAGGGCTTTGTAGAGTTCTCTGTTTTCAGCGACTCCCAAAGAGAGTTTACGTGTGCTTGAATATCTACCTTTTCATCCTTGTAATAGTCCATATAGGCAGGATTGTAGGAATAATTCTCATTTGCCTCATCCTTGGTCTTGCCGTACAGAATCTCCCACGCCGACAGATTGTCGGTATCGTAGTTGTTTGCCAGCATAGTCTTGTAATACTCGCTGTCTGTTACTGCTTTGTTTGGAGATGCATATCCGATGTAAAGAGCATTTGCCGTTGCGGCATCGCGTCCTATCATATAATTGATATACTCGTGAGCAAGATCGATGTTTTCCTTCTTTGCAGTTACGGGAATGCACATAGCATCTACAAAGTAGTTTGTTCCTTCCTTAGGATAATAGAAGTTCAGATCCTCGTTTTCATCAGCCATTGTAAGAAAGTCGCCTGCATAGTAGGGAGCAATGTATGCCGACGCACCCTTCATTTTATTGAAGATCTCGTCGTTTACGTAGCCCTGCAGCAGGGGCTTTTGCTGCTTCAGAAGATCGAGTGCCTCATTCCATACATCAGGATCGTTTGAGTTTATATCCAGGTCGTTCCAGTACATTGCCGTACCGAAGGCATCTCTGGGGTTGTTAAACTGAAGAATTTTTCCCTTGTACTTTTCATCCCAGAGGAGTCCCCAGCTCTGCTTAGCAATATCCTCTTCAGCGACAAACTCGTCGTTATAGATAATACCCAGCATACCGTAGGTGTAGGGAACGGAATATTCGTTGTTGGGATCGTAATCAAGGTTTTTGAATTCGTCGCTGATGTTCTTATAGTTCGTCAGCTTTGAATAATCAAGCTTAATCAAAAGAGGATCCGGTTCACCGTTTTCGTTTTTGTGGTTTATCATCTTCTGAATCATATAGTCAGAAGGAATAACTATATCGTATGCAACCGCACTGTTGGTGATTTTTGCATACATATCCTCGTTTGTAGCATAGGTGGAGTAACTCACTTTAACGTAGTAGCCGTATTTATGTGCAAGTTCCTCGTTAAAGTATGCTTCAAAGGCGGAATTAACGTCGATAAGACCGTATTCTTCGTCATCCTCGTCGGAGATGTATTCGCCCCAGTTGTACACATTAAGTGTTCGCGTGGGAAGATTGTTTCTTGTGTTTTCATCTCCGCCACCGCAGGAGCAGAGCAGTATGCAAAGCATACAAATAAGAGAGAGAAGAGTGATTAATTTTACATTTTTAATCATGCCCGTCCTCCCTTCTTACGCTTTGCGTTATTGGTCTTCTTGAAGCTCTTAATATTCGAGATAATAAGGAGTGTAAATACCGTAACAATGATTATGGTTGAAAGTGCGTACATATCCGGCTTTACAGTCTTCTTTGTCATAGAATAAATGAGCAGGGGAAGAGTCTGGAAGTTGGAGGGGCTGACGAAGTATGAAATTACAAAGTCGTCAAGAGAAAGGGTAAATGCCATAACCATACCTGACAGAACTCCGGGCATAATATTGGGCAGTTTAACCTTGAAGAATGCCTGCATAGGTGTGCAACCAAGGTCGAGTGCGGCCTCGGTAAGTGATTCACCAAGCTCGTTTATTCTTGGCAGAACCGAAAGAATAACGTATGGCAGACAGAATGTGGTGTGGGCGATAAGCATAGCTGCAAAGCCGATTGAATCATAATCCTCAATATTCAAAATGCCAACAACCGCAGCAAAGAACAGCATAAATGATACACCTGTAACAATATCGGGGTTCATCATCGGAACATTTGTAACAGAGTTTACCGCTTTTTTAATCCACTTACTTCTCATTCTGTAAATACCTTCTGCCGCAGCTGTTCCTATTATGGTCGAAAGAAGTGCAGATGATACCGCAAGAATAAGTGTGTTTCTCAAAGCGAGAAAAGCATCCTCGTCCTTAAACAGCTTCAAATACCATTCAAAGCTGAAACCTGTAAGGTTTGCTGTGCTCTCGGTGCTGTTAAAGGAGAAGAGTATAAGTGTGAGAATTGGAATATAAAGTATTGCAAAAACAATACAGAGGTAAATTCTTGATGCGTATTTTTTCATACGATAATACCTCCTTCATCCTCTTCGGTAAATCTGTTCATAATACCGATGGAAATAAGAATAAGTATCATCATTACAAGCGAGATAGCACCGCCTACGTTATAAGCACCGGTAACGAACTGTCTTTCGATTGTGTCACCGATAAGCTCGAATGTACCGCCACCAAGCTTCTGTGAAATATAGAATGTACTGATAGAAGGAACAAGAACCATAGTTACACCCGAAATAACTCCCGACATGGAAAGAGGGAAGATAACTTTGGTAATAACCTGGAAGGTATTACAGCCAAGGTCTTGTGCCGCCTCCCACATATGCTTGTCTATCTTTGAAATACAGGTGTAGATAGGCAGAACCATATAGGGCAGGAAGTCGTAAACCATACCAAAAATAACCGCACCCTTAGTGCCGACAATATGCATTGATGTGCCAAGGATTGTATTAAGCAAACCGCCGTCATCAAGTATTGCCATTATAGAGTAGGTTCTTATAAGAAGGTTTGTCCACATAGGAAGCATCAGGAGCATAACAAAAATCTTCTGATGCTGAGGTTTTGCTTTCGCCATTATGTAAGCAAGGGGATATCCCACAAGCAGACAAATAAATGTAGCAATTACGGAAAGCTCAATAGAGAGCACAAATATAGGAACGTATTCGCTAAGAGAAAGAATGTTTTCAAAACTGAATGCTCCCGTATCATCCGTAAAAGCATAGAAAATTACTATGATAAGCGGCAGAACAATAAACAGAATAGCCCAGAAAATATGGGGAGCTGCCGCTATTGAATGCATAACGGAACGCTTCTTTTTCATCGTCAGAACTCCTCAGCAGTATCCGCGTCAGAAAGCTGGTCAAGCTCGTCCGAGAAGGAAGAATAGTCACCGAATTTGCCGGAATATTTGGATTTTTTCATAATGTGAATGGCTTCCGGCTCGATAAACAAACCGATTGTCGCCTCAGGAGCAACGTAATCTGTGGACTGAATCATCCACTTGAAGCCCTTGATATCCACGATAATTTCATAATGAACGCCCTTGAAGGTGACACTTGTTACCTTGCCGGTAAGCATACCCTTGTCGGGTTCAACAACATCAACGTCCTCGGGTCTTACAACAACGTCAACCGGCTCGTTCTTTTCGTAACCGCCGTCAACACAGTCAAAGGTGTGAGAGGAAAAACGCACACGTCTGTCCTCCAGCATTATTCCGTCGATAATATTACTCTCGCCAATGAAATCTGCAACAAATGCATTCTTGGGTTCGTTATAAATATCGGTAGGAGTGCCGATCTGCTGAATTTCACCGTCTGCCATAACAACAACGGTGTCGGACATAGAGAGAGCTTCCTCCTGATCGTGAGTAACGTAAACGAATGTAATACCGATCGCCTGCTGAATTGTTTTAAGCTCGTTCTGCATATCCTTACGAAGCTTAAGGTCAAGAGCACCAAGGGGCTCGTCAAGAAGAAGAACCTTGGGATGAGAAATAAGAGCTCTTGCAATAGCAACACGCTGCTGCTGTCCGCCCGAAAGAGTGCTTACACTCTTATTTTCAAAGCCGGAAAGAGCAACCATTTTAAGCATCTCGGTTACACGCTTTTTTATTTCATCCTCAGATTTTTTCTTAAGTCTGAGGGGGAATGCGATATTCTCATAAACATTAAGGTGAGGGAACAGGGCATATTTCTGGAATACGGTGTTAATATGCCTCTTATATGCGGGAACATCGCTAATCTCGACTCCGTCAAAAGAAAGAGTACCTTCATCAGCTGTTTCAAATCCGCCTATGATTCGAAGTGTGGTAGTTTTTCCACATCCCGACGGACCGAGCAGGGTAATAAATTCGCCGTCTCGTATATACAGATTCATACTGTCAATAACCTTCTCGCCGTCATAAGATTTTGAAATTCCTTTCAACTCAATGAGCTTTGCCATTTTTTTAAAATCTCAAATCCTTTCCTGAAACACATAAAGTGTCCTTATTTGTCAATACAAGTCAAAAACAGTCTATAGCTTGACAGCGTTAATTATAGCAAAAATATTTTATATTTGCAATAGTTTTATTATATTTTCTTTTCTTTTTTTTACGCGAATAACTGTGATTAGATGGATTTTGACGGATTTTTCTTGATAAAAATCAGAAAAAACTCGTTAAATCTCTTAAAATCTCCTAAAATCTCCCAAAATCTTGAAAATCATTCTCCTAAGTCCGATTTAATGCATTTTAACATTGAGATGAAGAAAATTGCAAAAATCCAGTATCCTCCACCCTGTCTGCCGATCAAATACAAGGAAAAAATACAAAATATAAAGATAAGCGATGCGGAAAGACGGTAAAGTCCGAGAAGCCATTTTTCTCCCATTTCTCGCTTTTGAATTATGGAGTAAAGTATTCCATAGCCATCATAACCCTCTATTGGCAAAAGATTCGAAAGGGCGGTTGCAAGATTAATAATAGATACAAGAGCGAAAAATTCACCCCAATAAACAGACAGCAAAGCAGCGGCGACAAAGATAATAATGTTTAGAGCGGGTCCCCACAGATATGTAAAAATCATCTGATGATATGACAGCTTTTCATCCGTGCGAATTCTGAATCCCGAGAGCACGGTTCGCATATTAAGAGAATTGCGTTTTGAATATATAATATAGCAAATATGTCCTATTTCATGTGCCAAAGCAGACAGTATTGTAACGGTTGCCATCAGCGGCTCTTCAAAACCAAATATTAAAAATGCAAAGAAAAAAACAGGCAGAATACTGTTTGCCTTTTTTATAATCCATAAAATACCAAATGATTTGTTGTTCTTTTTCATAATTACCTCTTAAAATTGATTATTACATTTTAGGATTAAAGAGGCAAAAAAATAACTCCCGCCACAGATGAATACGTTTATCAATAGCGGGATTTATTTATATTTTATTGGGAATTACAACCGAGGAATGAGAGGAAACATTAATGTGTCTTCCATCTTTAGTTTCAATAATCAGTGCCATATTTTCTTTGTTAATGCCGATAACCTTAACACTTTTTTTCTTTCCGTCCTCAATAAATTTAATTTTTTTATCGGTAAGGGCGAATTTGTTAACGTAATGGTTCAGGTGCTTTGCGGGATTTTTAATTTCTCTGTATATGGCAAAAAATCTGTTAAGAACGGTTTTAGCCATAATCATAGGAATTGTAGGGCAATCGTCCTCGAACACACGCCTTACCATATCTGTAAGACGGGGAGTGAATTTCTTATCCAGTTTAACTGCAAAGCTTACGATAAGATATTCATATGATGTAAAGTTATCAAGCTTTCCTTCTACCGATGTGCAACCGATTTTCACACCGTCAGAGTATATATCGCTAACCCATCCGATGCCAATGTTTTTCATTGTATGTTCTTCCAGTGCAGAAGCCAGTGCCACAGCACTTAAAGGGCCGATACTTCCTGCTTGGGAAGGGAAGATAGAAGGGCGGAGTATACAAGATAGGAAAATACCTTTTTCGGGTTCGTTTTCGGATACCGATCCTCCAACCGCCGAAACTGCCGTTTGCTGTTCTGCAAATACCACATATCTGTCGGGATATCCGCCTCTTGCATATTCCTTTGCCAATGCTACCGTTGATGGCAGCGATTCTCTGTATTCAAGCTTGACAGTATTACCGTCAGAAGCACGAAAGGAAACGATATTCACTTCGTTTTGCATCTCTGCCACCTCCTTTAGCCGAATTTGTAAAGTTAATAATTAATATGCCTTGCCCCAGTAAACAAGCTTCTTTGCTTCTCTGCCGCAGCAAACGCACTTATTGCCGATGGGCTCCATACCAAAGGGCATACATCTGGAGGTTACATCTGCCTCCTCTTTAAGCTTCAGCTCGCAATCAAGTTCACCGCACCACATTGCCTTGATATATCCGTTGTTCTCGGACGCAATCTTTTTAAGCTCATCAAGGGTTTCTGCCGTGAATGTACGGTTTTCTCTGTTCTGAAGTGCCTTTTCAAATATTGCCTGCTGAAGATTTTTAAGTCCTTCTGCAACCGCCTCGTTAAGATTATCGAGAGAAATAAAGTTCTTTTCTCTGTTGTCACGTCTTACAATAACGCACTTGTTTTCTGCAATATCGCGAGGACCGACCTCAACACGAAGGGGAACACCCTTCATCTCATATTCCGAGAACTTCCAACCGGGCGACTGTTCGGATGCGTCAACCTTAACTCTGTAACCCCATCCTCTGAGAAGATCGGCAATCTCATTTGCCTTGTCAATAACACCTTCCTTATGCTGCTGAACAGGAATAACAACAACCTGAATGGGAGCAACTGCAGGGGGAAGTACAAGACCGGAATCGTCGCCGTGAGTCATAATGATACCGCCGATAATTCTGGTAGATACACCCCAAGAGGTTTCAAAGGGATATTTAAGCTGATTGTCGTTGTCAAGGAATTGAATGTCAAATGCCTTAGAGAAACCGTTGCCGAAGTTGTGAGATGTACCGCCCTGAAGTGCCTTACCATCGTGCATAAGTGCCTCAACAGTATAGGTTGCCTCCGCACCGGCGAACTTCTCCTTATCGGTTTTCTGTCCCTTGATTACAGGAATACCGAGATCCTTTTCGAAGAAATCTGCGTAAACGTTGAGCATCTGAACGGTTCTTTCCTCTGCCTCTTCTGCGGTTCTGTGCATAGTGTGACCTTCCTGCCAAAGGAATTCACGTGATCTGAGGAAGGGACGTGTTGTCTTTTCCCAACGAACAACAGAGCACCACTGGTTATAAACCTTGGGAAGATCTCTGTAAGATTTAATAATGTTAGCATAATGCTCACAGAAAAGAGTTTCGGATGTGGGGCGAACACAAAGACGCTCTGCAAGTCTTTCTTCACCGCCGTGTGTTACCCAAGCAACCTCGGGAGCGAATCCCTCTACGTGATCCTTTTCCTTTTTAAGCAAGGACTCGGGAATGAACATAGGCATATATACATTTTCAACGCCTGTTTCCTTGAACTTTGCGTCGAGAATTTTCTGAATGTTTTCCCAGATAGCATATCCGTAGGGACGGATAATCATACAGCCCTTAACACTGGAGTAGTCGATAAGGTCTGCTTTCTTAACGATATCGGTATACCACTTGGCAAAATCTTCATCCATCGCGGTAATCTCAGTAACTAACTTTTTGTTATTTTCATTGCCTGCCATAAAACAGTCTGTCCTTTCAAAAATCAAAAAAAATTCATACAGATTAAATTATATATCAAATTAAAGATTTTGTCAAGATGTTTTGAAATCATCGGCTTGTTTTTTGAAAAATAAAATATTTTGACAAAATTTGCAAAATCACTTGAAAAAAGCTTCATAATATACTATAATATAGGGGTGATTTTAGATAAATACCCTCAAAATATGAATTTTTAATCGCAAAAACATTCAAAAAGGTATATAGACAATGAAAAAATATTCAGAGCTCTCTTCAGAAGAGCTTAATGGGGAATACGAAAAAATCCTCACGCAGTATAATAATTACAAAGCTATGGGATTAAAGCTTGATCTTTCGAGAGGAAAGCCAAACTCCGATCAGCTTGACATAAGTCTTCCTCTTCTTTCAGAGGCAAGACCGAGAGAAAAGTGTTTTTCCATAAACGGTGTGGACTGCCGTAATTACGGTGTTCTTGACGGAATTCCCGAGATGAAACAGCTTTTCTCGGATATGCTTGGTATCAAAACAGAGTATATAACCGTAGGAGGAAACTCCTCGCTTCAGCTTATGTACGACACTCTTGCAAGAGCGATGCTCTTCGGTGTTCTCGGTTCTCGCCGTCCTTGGTGCAAGGAGGAGATAAAAAAATGGATTTGTGTAACTCCCGGTTATGACAGACATTTTAAAATGACCGAGCTCTTTGGATTCGAGCTTATCTCTGTTCCCATGACTCCCACAGGACCTGATATGGATATGGTAGAAACCATAGTAAAAGATCCTACCGTAAAGGGAATCTGGTGTGTTCCCAAGTATTCTAATCCTTCGGGAAACACATATTCCGATGAAACGGTTCGTCGCCTTGCAGCAATGGAATGTGCGGCACCTGATTTCCGTATTATGTGGGATAATGCTTATGCCGTTCATAATTTCAGAGGAGAGTGCGATAAGCTTCTTGACATATTTACCGAGGCGGAAAAGTGTGGTACACTTGACAGAATTTTCTATTTTGCTTCCACTTCGAAAATTACCTTCCCGGGCGGAGGTGTTGCAATGCTCGCCGCTTCTCCCGCTAACCTTCAGCATATTTCCCAGTTCCTTGGTGTGCAGACTATCGGATACGATAAGCTTAATCAGCTTCGTCACACTACCTACTTTAAGAACAGAGAAGCACTTGATAATCATATGAAAATTCTTGCCGAATTTATCGGAAGAAAGTTTTATATTACCCTGAAGGCACTTGACGGTTTAAGAGGACTTGATATTGCAAAATGGACAGAGCCAAACGGTGGATATTTTGTTAATCTTGACGTTCTTCCCGGAACGGCAAAAAGGGTTTATCAGCTTATGGAAGAGGCAGGTGTGACTCTTACCGCAGTAGGTGCAACATATCCTTACGGAATAGATCCTGAGGATAAGAACCTTCGTATAGCTCCCACCTACCCAACAGACGAGGAAGTTGAGCTTGCAACCAATATTCTTGTTATTACAGTGAAATTGGCTGCTCTTGAAAAATATATGAAAAACTGATTATAAAGCGAGGCAGAATACAAAATGCCTCGCTTTTTGCATAGCGAAAACCACGCGAAAGTCGCGTGGTTCAAAAGAGGTTAACCGATGAACAAAACAAAATCCTCCATTTGTGTTAATATAGAAAAGACCTGCCAGTCATACAAAACACAAATGGAGGATTTAAAAATGAAAAAAGAACAAAATGACACAAATAGTTTAGCACACACAAAATGGAACTGCAAGTACCATATAGTTTTTGCTCCGAAATATAGACGAAAAGTTTTCTACGAAGATAAAAGGTTGGAAATAAGAGAAATATTAAGAAAACTTTGCGAATGGAAAGGCGTAGAGATAGTTGAAGGAGAAGTATGTCCAGACCATATACATATACTGGTAAGTATCCCACCCAAAATGAGTGTTTCGGGATTTATGGGATATT